>CACJOS010000006.1 GCA_902595115.1 uncultured Pelagibacteraceae bacterium | reverse complement strand
AAAATACCTATTTAATACAAAAGAAAATACTAATATTACTAAAGTTACTAATAGAGCAGTCCTTATAATAAAGTTTTTTCTTTCATCTATAGCTGATTTCACATCGTTTGCTTTTTCGACTACTAAAATATAACCAACATTTTCATCATTAATAATAAAGTTTTTTAATGTTCCAAGTATAAATAAATTGTAAGTTTCTTTTGTGTAGGTAAATGGTTTTCCGTAATCTTTAGATAACGAATATTCCTTAACTATATCTTTAATTGTTTCTTCTTTTTCTTTTTTATCATCTTTTTTATTATCCTGATCAATTGAGACTGTATCATCAAATTCGATTTGCTCAATTTTTTGTGAAAATGATCTGGGATCTAAATCTAACGTATCGGTATCGGCAATTATATCAAAATTTTTATTTATAAACAAAACTCTATCTAAACTTTGAAATAAAAATCGAGTTGAAAATAAAAATTTTCTTAGATCTTCCTCATTAAATTCTATTTTCAATCTTTTTATATGATCAGTTGTATTATTTATAACTTCTATGTGGTTAGACGTTTTTTTATAAATTAAATTAGGGATAGAAAACTTTAGATACACCAATGTTAAAATACCTATGATTACAAATACAATTAAATTTATGAATAAAAATTTTCTTAAAATCGATAAATTCTTTAACAATGAACCCATTAATTAACTTACATTCCATCTGTATCCACTACCATATCTCGTTTCTATAGCAGAAAAATTCTGATCAACTTTTTTAAATTTTTTTCTTATTCTTTTCACATGACTGTCTATAGTTCTATCCTCTATATCAGTATCTTCTCTATATGCTATATCCATTAGTTGGGATCTTTCCTTAATTATTCCAGGACGTTTTGCTAATTCTTGCACAATTAAAAATTCAGTAGTAGTTAGTTTATCAGGCAATTGTTTTCCATCCCATTCACATTCCAATTGAGATGGGTCTAGTTTTAACTTTCCATGTGAAATAATATTTTTTGTCTCTTCTACAGAATTTAAATTTTTTTTTCTCAGTTGAACTCTTATTCTTTCAATTAAAACCTTAATAGAAAAACCTCCTGATTTTTTTACAAAATCGTCAGCACCCAACTTTAACCCTAGTAGTTCATCAATTTCGTCGTCTTTGGAGGTTAAAAAAATTACCGGTAAAGTTGTTTTTTTTCTTAACTTCTTCAATAATTCTTCACCATCCATTTTCGGCATTTTAATATCTATAACTGCTAAATCGGGGGGTTGTCTTGTTAAGCCTATTAGTGCACTTTCACCATCCAAATAAGTTTGAACTTTAAAACCTTCTTTTTCTAATGCTATACTTATACTAGTTAGAATATTTCTATCATCATCAATTAACGCGATTGTTTGATTCATATCTAGTTATACAAATACTAAATTGTTCTTAATTGGGCAAGGTTATGAAAGAATTAATGTAGTAATCCCCAATTATCTCCACTATTTACATCTACTGTTAATGGTGTCGAAAAAGAATGGAGGTCACTATCTTTAACACTAGTCATCTCGTGTTTAATTAAGTTTGTAAATTTTTTTTCCCTTTCCTTTGGAACCTCAAAAATGAGCTCGTCATGAATTTGAAGTAACATCTTGCATTTTTCCTCTTTGGTCTCATTCATCTTTTTATAAATTCTTATCATTGCTAATCTCATTATTTCTGCAGCAGATCCTTGGATTGGAGCGTTAATTGCAGCTCTCTCTTGAAAGTTTCTAATATTAAAATTTTTATCATTTATTCCAGTTATGTGACTTCGTCTTCCGAATATATTGTTCACATATCCACTTTTTCTACAAAATTTAATAGTTTCATTCATATAATCTTTTATTTCGGGAAACTTGTTAAAGTAAGAACTTAAGAATTCTGCAGCTTCGTTATTTGACACCATAATTTGTTTTGCCAATCCGTATTGAGAAATTCCGTAAATAATTCCAAAATTAATTGCTTTTGCCTTTCTTCTCATATCAGAATTTATTTCGCTAATATCTACATTAAATACCTGGCTAGCAGTAAGTGAGTGGATGTCTTGTTGGTCGTTAAAGGCTTTTTTTAGTTCTTTTACATCCGCTAGATCAGCTAAAATTCTCATCTCAATTTGGTTATAATCAGCTGAAATAAGAATATTTCCTTTTTCAGATACAAATGATTTTCTAATATCTTTTCCATCGTCAGTTTTAATTGGAATATTTTGTAAATTTGGATCGCTCGAGGCCAGTCTCCCTGTTGTTGTTGCAGCTAGCAAAAAAGATGTGTGAACTCTTTTTGTTTTTGGGTTAATATGTTCTTGTAAAGAGTCTGAGTATGTATTTTTTAATTTAGAAATTTGTCTCCACTCCAAGACAAGTTTTGGAAATTGATTTCCTTTAAAAGCCAAGTCCTCTAAAACCGATGCACTTGTCGCAAAGCTTCCTTTTTTAGTTTTTTTAAGTGATGCTATCTTTAAATCCTCGTACATTATTTCTCCAAGCTGTTTTGTGGAAGCAATATTAAATTTTTTTTTTGAAATTTTGTAAATTTTATCCTCGATTAATGAAATTTTTTTTTCAAATTTTTTTGATAAAATACTTAAAAACTTATTATCTACCTTTACTCCTTGGATTTCCATATCTGCTAGAATTTCAATTAATGGTTTTTCAAATAATTCATAGATATTTTCAAGTTTTTCATTTATTAGATTTTTCTTTAAAATTTTATATAACCTTAATGTTACATCTGCATCTTCTGCAGCATATTCTGTAGCCTTTTGAATTTCTACTTGATCAAATGTAAGTTGTTTTTTTCCTGTGCCAACCAAATCTTTATATTGGATAGTTTTATGTCCTAAATGAATTTCTGAAAGTGTATCCATGTTATGTCTGTTTTTTCCAGCATCAAGGACGTAAGAGATAAGCATTGTATCTTCCATAGAATTCATTCTTATTCCCTGATGATAAAAAACTATGTAATCATATTTAATATTTTGTCCGATTTTCTTTATTGATTTATCCTCAAGGATAGGTTTGATTTTTTTTATTACTTTATCTGTATCAAGTACCTCTTTACTAATATGCTTTAAAGGTATGTAGCATGATTTACCTATACCGGTAGCAAGAGATATCCCCACCAATTCAGCTAAATGCGGATTTAAAGATGTTGTCTCTGTATCAATTGATAATTCTCCTTTCTCCTCAGCTTCTAACAACCACTGGTCTATATCTTGAAGATTAGTGACTAATTTATATTTTTTTCTATCTATTTTTAAATTAATTTCTTGCTTTTTAGAAATATTGTTATTTTCTGAGAATTTAGTTTCCCCGTACTGTGAAATTACGCTACTTAAAAGTCTGTTAAACTCCATTTCTCTTAAAAATTCATATAATTTATTTTTTTCAATATCTTTAAGTATGAAATCACTTAACTTTGCTTTTACAGGAACATCTTTTTTTAGAGTGACTAGTTTTTTGCTTATAATGGCTTTATCTTTATTTTCTAAAATAGTCTCTCTTCGTTTGTTTTGTTTAATCTCATGAGCTTTAGATAAAAGTTTTTCTAAATTTCCGTATTTATTTATTAACTCTGCTGCAGTTTTTACACCAATACCAGGTACACCTGGAACATTATCGCTAGTATCACCTGCAAGAGCTTGGACATCTATTACTTTATCAGATTTGACACCAAATTTTTTTATTACATCATCCTCACCCAGAAATTTATTTTTCATTGGATCATAAATTCTGACATTTCTATTATACAATTGCATTAAGTCTTTATCAGAAGAAACAATAGTAACTTTTGCCCCAATTTTTGTAATTTGATCAACATAAGTAGCAATTAAATCATCCGCCTCATAATTTATTAATTCTATAGATGGTAGATTAAATGCATTTACTGATTTTCTTATAAAATCAAATTGAGGGATTAGATCATCGGGTGCTTCAGATCTATTTGCTTTATAATCTTTATATATTTCATTTCTAAAATTTTTTCTCGCTGAGTCAAAAATAACTGCAAAGTGTGTTGGTTTTTCAAGGTTTTCTTTTGATTTTGAGTCCTCAAGCAACTTGAACAACATATTACAAAAACCATTTACGGCTCCTGTTGGCATCCCATCGCTTTTTCTGCTTAAAGGCGGTAAAGCATAATATGCTCTAAAGATATATCCAGAACCATCAATTAAATAAAAATGATCGTTTTTTTTTATTTTATTCATTAATAAATGTTAACTTAATTTATACGAATGTTATAAATGTACAAATCATTATGAAAAAAAAAGATGTTTTATCTGTAAAAAATTTAAGCAAAATTTACTCTAAAAACAATTCGGGAACAATAAATGCACTGAATAATTTAAACTTAGACGTGAAACAAGGAGAAATTTTTGGGTTATTGGGTCCAAATGGAGCCGGCAAATCTACATTCATAAATATTTTAGGTGGAATTGTTATTAAAACTAGTGGCAATGTAAATGTTTGGGGTTACGATATTGATAAAGACCCAAGACAAGTGAGAGCTTCATTGGGAATAGTTCCACAAGAATTAAATTTAGACCCATTTTTTAATCCAAGAAGACTTTTGGAGCTACATGCTGGTATGTACGGAATTAAAAAAGAGGACCGAATAACAGATGAAATTTTAAGATTAGTTTCTCTTGAAAAAAACGCAGAAAGCTATGCAAGAAGCTTGTCTGGAGGTATGAAAAGAAGATTATTAATAGCTAAGGCTTTAGTAAATAAACCTCCAATTTTAATACTTGATGAGCCAACTGCGGGTGTGGATGTTGAGCTTAGAAAAAACCTTTGGGAAAATGTCAAACTTTTAAATAAAATAGGTGTAACAATTATTCTAACAACGCACTATTTAATTGAAGCAGAACAAATGTGTGATCGTATAGGAATTTTAAGTAAGGGTAATTTAGTTGCTCTTGATACTACTAAAAATTTAATCAATAAAATACAAACAAAAACCGTTACATTTACAATTAATCAAAAAACAAAAATAGATAAAATACCTTTAAAATCCTTAAAAATAATATCCCAGACTGATGATAAATTGACATTATCTTATGAGAAAAATAATCTCAAAATTGATGAAATTATCTCCTATTTTTCAAATAAAAATATTATTATTTTAGATATTTCAACTGACGATGCTGACATTGAAGATGTTTATACAAATCTAACAAAAAACTAGCTAAAATTTTAAAGAAATTGTATAACTTTATGATGGAAAATATAAGCATATCAAATAACCAAAAATTATTAAAATATTCTTTTATTGTAATTTTTGCTTCTATTTTATTAACCATATCTGCAAAAATAAAAATACCTTTTTATCCAGTGCCAATGACTATGCAAACGTTTGTGGTTTTATTATTGGGCATGTCTTTAGGATATAAAATGGCATTAGCATCAGTTATAGTTTATTTGCTTGAAGGTTTATTAGGAATGCCAGTATTTTCCAACTCTCCAGAAAAGGGTGTTGGGTTAGCTTACTTTACAGGACCAACAATGGGATACTTAATTGGATTTTTGTTTGCAGCTTTTTTTTCTGGTTATTTAAATTTTAAAACTAATATCCTATTTATTTTCTCAAAACTTGTGTTCTCTGTATTTTTTATATATTTTTTTGGAATTATTTGGTTAGGTATTTTAATTGGATTTGATAAACCAATATTTAAACTTGGTGTTGTACCATTTGTCTACGCTGAACTTTTTAAAATTTTATTACTAACTTTTTTAGCAAATCAAATTATTAGAATTAGGAAAGTTATTTAGGAGATCTTTTATATAAAATTCTCTGTAAAGTACGTCTATGCATCTTTAATCTTCTAGCTGTTTCCGATACATTTCTGTTACATAATTCAAAAACTCTATGTATGTGTTCCCACTTTACTCTGTCTGCAGACATTGGATTTTCGGGAGGTTGAGCTTTACTTTTTGGATCAGCGAGAAGAGCTTTTTCAACATCGTCAGCATCTGCAGGCTTTGCCAAATAATCAATTGCTCCCTGTTTAATTGCTGCAACGGCAGTAGGTATATTTCCATATCCTGTAAGCATTATAATTTTACTTTTAGAATTTAATTTTTGAAGCTCTTTTACAATTTCTAGACCATTGCCATCGCCAAGTCTCAAATCAACAACTGCAAAAGCTGGGCTTTTTGTATTTATTGATGCAATTCCTGATTTTACACCCTCAGCTTGAGAGACTAAGAAGCCCTTTTTTTCCATAGCTCTGGACAGCCTTTCTCTAAAGGTATTATCATCATCAACTATTAATAACGATTTATCAGCTAAATCTGTTGCTTTTTGTGCAGTATTTGTCATCACAGCCTATATAGGATTTAAAGTAATATTTTCAATATGTCATTTTAAGTGGGGAATTAACAGGCTTAATAACATTAAAATTTTCTTTACTTTAGGGGCCATTTCTCATAATGAGTGGAGAAATTACAAATTTGCATACAAGTTATGCAAATTTTTTTTGTTAAATTTTTTTTTGAGGGGTTATGAAATGGAAAAATTTAAAAGCGTTGACGAACTTGTAAGTCAACTAAAACCTGTTGAACCAATATATTGCATTAGAACAAGTGCAATACAACAAGCTTCAAAGATTTTCCAAAATAAATTTCCAGGTACAATTTTATACGCAGTAAAGACTAATCCTCATCCTTTAGTAATAGATACTATAATAGAGAGTGGAATTAAAAATTTTGATGTAGCATCATTAAAAGAAATTGACCAAATAAAAAAAATAAATCCAGAGCTGAAGTGTTCTTTCATGCACACTGTTAAATCTAGAGAAAGTATAAAGGAAGCATATTTCAAATATGGTGTAAAAACTTTCTCATTAGATACAAAAGAAGAATTAATTAAAATAATTGAAGCAACCAACCAGGCTAAGGATCTAGAATTATTTGTTAGGGTTGCAGTTTCAAATGAACATGCAGAAATAGATTTATCAAAAAAATTTGGAGCTTTACATAGCGAAGCTTTAGGTCTTTTAAGATTAACGAAACAAAATGCTAAAAAAATTGGTTTAAGTTTTCATGTTGGATCACAATGTATGCATCCAATATCTTATTCTAAAGGGGTAGCTGAAATTGGAAGTATTATAAAAAAGACTAAAATTTCACCAGACTACATAAATGTTGGAGGTGGGTTTCCAACAATCTATCCTGATCTAATACCGCAATCATTAGATAATTATTTTAGAGAAATTAAAGTAGCTTTAGAAAAATTAAAGTTTGAAAAAAAACCTGAAATTATATGCGAGCCAGGAAGAGCTATTGTGGCTGAAAGTGGATCAACAATTGTTAAAGTAATTTTAAGAAAAAAACAAAAACTTTATATAAATGATGGAACTTATGGGACATTATTTGATGCAGGAGTACCAAATATCGTTTACCCTTCAAGAATGATTCCAATTGGAAGATTAGTCTCTAAGAAATTAACTTCTTTTGATTTTTATGGTCCGACTTGCGATAGCATGGATTATATGAAAGGACCATTTGTTTTACCAAATAATATAAAAGAAAATGACTATATAGAGCTTGGTCAACTTGGAGCATATGGATTAACATTTAGAACTAAATTTAATGGTTTTTACTCAGATAGTATTTATGAAGTACAAGATCAACCTATAATGAGCATGTACAACAAAGATAAAGATAAAGCATTTCTTGTTGCTTAATGTCTGAAAAAAAAAATCTAGGTCATAACAGTAAAAAAGATTTTTTAAAAAATCCAGTGGAGCACATTGATATTACCAAATTTGACAGTAGAGAAATTATATCAGCAATGGGAAAAATGTCATTTGTTTCCAGAGAGACTTCAAATGCAACAAATATTTATAATGAAATGCTTAAAGATAAAGATTGTACAATATTTTTAACTTTAGCTGGCTCAACCTCTGCAGCAGGATGTATGCATATTTATAGGGATATGGTTAAATATAATATGGTAGATGCTATTGTTGCAACTGGAGCATCAATAATTGATATGGATTTTTTCGAAGCACTTGGTTTTAAACATTATCAGGGTTCTCAGTTTCAAAACGACGATGAGCTAAGAAAGAATTACATAGATAGAATTTACGACACATATATTGATGAAGATGAACTACAGAAGTGTGATAAGATTATTGGTGAAATTGCAGATAAACTAGAACCAAGACCATATACATCTAGAGAATTCATAAAAGAAATTGGAAAATACCTAAAAACAAATGCAAAGAAAAAAGAATCTTTAATTGAAGTAGCATATGACAATAATGTCCCAATTTTTTGTCCAGCTTTTACTGACTCAAGTGCTGGATTTGGTCTAGTGATGCATCAAGAAAGAAATCCAAAAAAACATATTACAATAGACTCGATTAGAGAATTCAGAGAATTAACTGAAATTAAAATAAAATCGAAGGGATCGGGTCTTTTTATGATTGGTGGTGGTGTTCCAAAAAATTTTATTCAGGATACTGTAATTTGTGCTGAACTTTTAGGAAAAAATGTTGGTATGCACAAGTATGCTATTCAAATTACTGTTGCAGACTCTAGAGATGGTGCTTGTAGTAGTTCAACATTAAAAGAAGCTAGTTCCTGGGGTAAAGTAGACACCACAAAAGAGCAAATGGTCTTTGCTGAGGCTACGAGTGTTTTGCCCCTAATTGCAAGTGATGCTTATCACACTGGTAAATGGAAGAATAGAAATAGAAAAAACTTTTCAAAGATATTTGATTAAAGTTGAATTTATAAATGAGATATCTATCAAACAAATACGGCTTTCTTGGTATTGACAATAAATTTAAATTTAAAGAAAAAGTAGTTATAGTTCCATTTGGTCTTGAAAAAACTGTAAGTTATGGAGGAGGAACAAAAAACGGTCCAAAAGAAATAATTAAAGCCTCTCATCAAGTAGAGCTTTACGATGAAGAATTGAATTGTGAGCCATTTAAAAAAATAGGTATAAAAACATTAAAACCATTTAAAATAAAAAATAATATTAATGATGCACTTAAACAGATATCTTTAATTAATAAAAAAATTTTAGATAAAAATATTTTTCCTATGACTTTCGGGGGTGAACATTCAATTACCCCAGGATGTATTGAGCCTTTTAGTAAAAAATTCAAAAAAATTTGTATTTTACATTTTGACGCTCACGCAGATTTACGAGAAAGTTATAATGGACAAAAATTTTCCCACGCTTCGGCTATAAGAAGATGTCTAGATTATCCTAATATTTCTATAATTTCTTTTGGAATTAGAAATATCTCTCAAAGTGAAATCCCATATTTAAAAAAAAATTCATCCAAAATAAAAATATTTTGGGCAAAAGATAAAACCAAGTGGGATCTCAAGAAATTTAAAAAGCTTATAAAAAATAAAACAGTTTATTTAACCTTTGATGTAGATGGTTTGGATTCAAGCATTATGCCAGCAACAGGTACACCAGAGCCTGGTGGTTTATTTTGGGATGAGACTTTAGAAATTATAAAAATTGCGGCAAAAAATTCAAAAATTGTTGGGGCTGATATTAATGAGCTATCGCCAATAAAAGGTTTTAACTCTTATAATTTTCTTGTCGCTAAATTAGCTTACAAAATTTTATCGTATAAATTTTTATACTAAATTTTGGCAGTCTTTAACGTTCCTAACAGAAGTCTAAATGGAATTAGCATTACTAATGCTACAAATATTTTTACTGCCAAATCTCCTAATGATAATGTTACCCAAGGTATTCCTGTTCCATAGAATGAAATCGAGAAGAATAAAAATGTATCAACAGTTGAACCTATTAACGAAGATGTTAATGGAGCTACAAACCACTTCTTCATCCTTAATTGATCAAAAATTTGAACATCTAGCAACTGAGCAATTATAAAAGCTGTACCCGAACCAATAGCTATTCTTACAGAAATTAGGTCGGAATAGTTTGTGGCAAATATCAAAGTAAATAAAATTCCTATTGTAAATCCTATATATACTATTTTTCTAGCAACTATTTTACCAAATGATCTGTTTGCAAGATCAGTTATCAGAAAGGCTATAGGATAACTAAATGCTCCATATGTTAGAATATCTTCAAGACCATAATATTTAATAGGGAACTGTACAAGATAATTTGATGCTAAAACAACTAATCCCATCAAAAATGCGAGGGTAAGAAATATTTTATTCATCAAGCTGATTTATTTAATAAAGTTTTTTTAATTTTCTTTAATCTGAAGGAAAGATTTTTCGTTTTTGCTGATTTTATAAATTGGTCAAAACTTCCTTTTTTATCAACTGATCGTATTCCAGAGTTTGAAACAGTAAGTTTTAAATTTTTATTTAGCATTTCACTCTTGAATCTTACTTTTTTCAGGTTTGGTAAAAATCTTCTTTTAGTTTTATTATTAGCGTGACTTACCTTATGTCCCTTTAAAGGTATTTTTCCGGTTAATTCGCATTTTTTTGACATAAAAACTAAGAATATATATTAGTAGAAAATTACTCAGTCAAGTTTATTTTTAGAGCCTATCAATTCAGAAATATTATTTACACCTAATTTTTTTATAATTTCTATCAATTCATCATTTATCTTAAATACAATATTGGGACCTTTAAATACCATTCCAGTATAAAGTTGAACAAGTTTTGCACCGTTTATTATTTTTTCATAAACTGATCTACCGCTATCAACTCCTCCAACTCCAATTATTGTAATATCTGATTTAAAACTTTTAAAAAATTCATTTATTAGAAAATTTGACTTATTTTCGAGAGGTTTACCTGAAAGACCTCCCTTTTCTAATTTATTAATATTTTTTAAATTTTCTCTCGTCCTATCAGTTGAGTTTGAAATGATTATTGTTGTGATTTTATTATTTGTTAAAATCTCACATATTCTATCAATATTTTTATTTTCAATATCTGGAGAAATTTTTAAGGCAATAGGTACGTTTGTTTTCAATCTAGTTTTTTCGGCTTGAATCTCTTTAAGAAGTTCATCTAGCTCTTCATCCTTATGGAAGCTTCTTAAATTTTCAGTATTAGGAGATGAAATATTCACAGTTAAATAGTCACCGATGTCATGGAATTTTCTTAAACCTACTAAATAGTCTTTTACCCTATCTTTTGTATCTTTATTAGGTCCAATATTTATACCTAAAAGACCAGAAGGAGAATTTGATAATATTCTTGATCTCACCTTATCAGAGCCTGAATTATTAAATCCCAATCTATTTATCAGAGCTTCGTCTTCCTCAAGTCTAAACACCCGAGGTTTAGGATTACCGTATTGCTTAAGTGGAGTGACCGTTCCAACTTCAACAAAACCAAAACCTAGTTTAAATAAAGAATTATACACCTCAGCATCTTTATCAAAACCTGCTGCGATACCAACAGGGTTTGGTATTTTTTTACCAAATATATCTAATTCAAGAATTTTGTTTTTCTGAATTTTTTTATTATGGATATAGTTAAACTTTAAGGCTTTAATTGCCAAATTATGCGCTGTTTCAGGGTCTAATTTAAAAATTAATCCTCTTATTTTTTCAAACATTATTTATTTTTTCTTTTATTAGATTTTTAGTTTCGTTAACTCCAAAAAAACTTATAAAAAAACCCATTCTTGGACCATTTTCTACTCCAAAAACAACTTCATAAATTAATTTAAACCAATCACGTAAATTTTCCTTATAGCCGTTTTCTTTTCCAACAGAATAAATTTTTGTTTGTATATCCTCTGGCTTCATATCATCACCACAATCATTTAAAGCTTCTATCAATGATTCTAAGGCAATTTTTTCATTCTTGTTTGGTTTTTTATATTTTTTTGTTTTCTTTATGACATCGTTAAAATATTTAATTGCATATCCGACTAAACTATCAAAAATAGTTTGATTATTCTCAGAAATGTCTTTTTTATATTTTTTAACAAATTTCCAAAGTAGATCTTTGTTTTCTGCATTGCTAGTTTCAACAAGATTTAATAACATTGAAAAACTCATTATATAGTCCTCCTTGGGCATTTTAGAATTATGTACATGCCAAACTGGGTTCATAAGAATTTGTAGATCGTTCTGAGATTTTCCTTTTTCAATCAAATCTAAGTACTCGTCTACAGATTTTGGTATTATTTCTTTATAAAGTTTTTTTGCTCTTTTGGGATTTTGGTACATAAATAATGATAAACTCTCTGGTGAGGCGTACTCTAACCATTGATCAATCGTTATACCATTACCTTTTGACTTTGAAATTTTTTCACCATTTTCGTCTAAAAATAACTCATAAGCGAAACCACTTGGACTTTTTTTTCCAAGCAAATTAATAATCTTGGTAGATAAAATTGCACTCTCAATAAGATCTTTTCCATACATTTCAAAATCAACATCTAATGCGTACCATCTCATTGCCCAATCAACTTTCCATTGTAATTTACAATTTCCATCTAAAATACTAGACTCAAGTTTTTGACCTTTGTTATCAAAAACAATTTTTGAGTTTTTTTCATCTATCTCAATTACGGGTATCTCTAAAACTTTTTTTGAATTCGGACAAATGGGTAAAAATGGCGAGTAAGTTTTTTGTCTTTCTTTTCCAAGAGTTGGTATTATTATATCCATAATTCCATTATAATTTTTCAAAATTAGTTTAAGTGTTTCGTTAAAAAAACCTGACTTATAAAGACTAGTTGAGCTTTTAAAAATATATTTAAACTTAAATTCATCTAAGAATTTTTTTAGCATCTCATTGTTATGTTCACCAAAACTATCATATTTTTCAAATGGATCAGGTACAAGCGTTAAAGGTTTTTGCAAGTTATCTTCTAGTTTTTTTACATTAGGGATATTGTCCGGAACTTTTCTTAGACCATCCATGTCATCTGAAAAGGTAATAATTTCTTTGGGAATATCTATGATATGATCCAAAGCATTTACTATCATAGAAGTTCTAGCTACTTCACCAAAAGTACCGATATGTGGTAGTCCGCTTGGACCATAACCTGTTTGTAATATAATTTTACCTTTCTTTTTTATTGATGGTCCTCTTTCTTTGAGAATTTTTTTTGCCTCGATAAAAGGCCAGGCATTTGTCTTATCTAAATTAGCTTTATCAATCACAAAAATTCGTATATTTGGTTGTTTTTATTAATTCTTATAGTGTTGATATTTATTTACCATAAAATAATGTTCAAACAAAATGTCCAATTATAAAACAGTTTTTTTCATTATTGGTGTACTACAAATAATTCTTGGAATATTTATGACTATTCCAATTTTACTACAGTTAGTACTTGGTGAACTTGACTCTTCATTCATAACATCCACTGTAATTACATTAGTATTTGGAGTTTTATTCGTTTTATCAAATCTAGATTATAATAAAAAAATTAATCTGCAGCAGGCGTTTCTTCTTACCACGCTTTCTTGGTTAACAATTGCAATTTTTGGATCTTTACCTTTTTATTTTTCAAATTTGAGTTTATCTTTTACAGATTCATTTTTTGAGAGTATGTCAGGACTTACAACGACGGGTTCTACAATAATAACAAATTTAGAAATTGTGCCCAAAAGTATTTTACTATGGAGGGCACTGCTTCAATGGCTTGGGGGTATAGGTATTATTGTAATGGCAATTACTTTAATGCCTATAATGAATATAGGTGGCATGCTTTTATTTAAAGTTCTAAATACAGATTCATCTGATGAAACTTTGCCTTCCTCAAAAGAAATCTCATTAAAATTAGTTTTTATTTATTTTGTGCTCACTATGATATGTGCATCCGCATATAAAATATTTGGAATGAGTTTTTTTGATAGCATTACACATTCAATGACAACAATTGCTACCGGTGGCTTCTCGAATTATAACGAGTCTATTGGATATTTTAATAATGCAAAAATAGAAATTACTGCGATGTTATTTATTATATTAGGTAGTTTACCATTTATTGCGTATATAAAATTTTTAAATGGTAATAAAAAAGTATTTGTAAATGATACTCAGATCGTCACTTTTGTAAAATTAATAATTTTTTCGATTTCTATAATTTTAATATATTTGTTTTTCAAAGTTGAAAATATCAGCTTAACAGATTTACGATCAGTGAGTTTTAACTCAATATCAATTTTAACAGGAACAGGCTATGTAACCGGTCAATTTGATCAATGGGGTAGTTTTTCATTGTTTTATTTTTTAATTTTAATGTTCATTGGAGGTTGTGCAGGGTCTACAACATGTGGAATAAAAATTTTTAGAGTTCAAATTTTATATGAATTTGTAATTACACAGCTAAAAAAAATAATATATCCAAGAGGCATTTTCGTAATTAAATATGAGAATAATAACGTGAATGATAAATTTTTAGCTTCAATAATATCTTTCATATATTTATATGTATTAATTTTCTTTTTAATCACAGCGCTTTTATCTTTAAGTGGTTTAGATTTTATTACATCTATTTCTGGAGCAGCAACATCAATATCCAATGTTGGACCAGGCTTAGGTTCTATTATTGGTTCTAACGGAAATTTTTCAACACTACCGGATAGTTCCAAGTGGATTTTAAGTGTAGGAATGATATTAGGGAGACTAGAACTGTTTGCTATATTAGTTTTATTTTTACCAACTTTTTGGAAAAAATGATTGAAATAAATAAAGAGAAAAAATTTTTTGATACTGTAAAATTTTATTTTGACATGAGAATGTTAAAGATTTTACTGCTTGGGGCTATCAGCGGCTTTCCTTGGGTAATTATTGGAAGCGGTCTAAGTTTGTGGTTAAAGGAAGAGGGTCTCTCTAGATCCACCATTGGATGGGCTGGATTAATTTTTGCAGTTTATGCATTTAATTATTTTTGGGCACCTTTAATTGACAGAGTTCAGATACCTTTTCTGACAAAAAAAATTGGTCATAGGAAGTCATGGATTTTTTTAATGCAAATAATAATTTTAATTGGGCTAGTATTCTGGAGCTTTATAAATCCTGTACAAAATTTACATCTAGTTATCGCAGCAGGATTTATAATTGCATTGGCCTCCGCAACACAAGATATAACTGTTGATGCCTTGAGAATTGAGCAAATAGGAAAAGAGGAAAAAGAAGCAATGGCCGCAGGAGCAGCGATTGCAGTAGTTGGCTGGTGGTCAGGCTATAAATTAGGAGGTGTTATAGCTTTAACAATGGCAGACTTTTTAGAGAATTGGGGAGTAGAAAATTATTGGCAATTATCTTTTTTAGGACTGGGAGTGATTATTGTTTTATTAAATATAGGAATTTTATTTATTAAAGAAACAAATTTTTTGAATATTAAAAGTTCTCATGTTGAACTAGATAAAAATATTTTAGAGAAGTTAATTTATAGTAATATATTTACAAAAATTGTAGCTTGGATCACCTCAACAATTTCTGGACCATTAATAAGTTTTTTTAAAAAAAATGGGAAAGGAATAGCTATTGGTATTATTAGTTTTATTTTTTTATTTAAAATTGGTGAAGCTTTCTTGGGAAGAATGTCTGTAGTTTTTTATAAAGAGATTGGTTTTTCTAAATCCGATATTGCACTCTATTCAAAAACTTTTGGCTGGATTACTACAGTAATTTTTACTTTATTAGGTGGAATGTTTGCAATCAGATCAGGGGTTATTAAGTCAATGTTTTTAGCAGGAATATTAATGGCATTAACAAATGTTCTTTTTTCTTTTTTAGCATGGAGCGATAAATCTTATCTATTATTTGCAATTGCCGTTATTTTAGATGATATGGCTGCAGCTTTTGCAACCGTTGCTTTTGTTGCCTTTATATCTTTATTGGTTGATAGAAATTATACAGCTACACAGTATGCTCTTCTCGCTTCTTTAGGGACTGCAGGAAGAACTACACTTGCTTCTTCCTCCGGAGCTTTGGTTGATTGGTTAAATGGTGATTGGGGTATATTTTTTATAATTACAGCTTTAATGGTAATTCCATCACTTATTCTTCTATACGTAATAAAAAATAAAATTAAACTTAATGACTGATTTATATTCAACTTCAATAATAAAAAATATTTATAAAAAACCATCAAAAAAATCTGAGATTACAAGTCAAATATTATACGGAGAAAAAATAAGAATACTTAAGATCAAAAATAGATGGCTACGAATTAGGACATTTAATGATAATTACTCTGGTTATATTAAAAACGAAAAACTTAAAAAAGGATTAAAAATTATTTTCAAAACTAATAAATCTAAAACAAGAATATTTTCTCAAAATAAAAAAAAAAAATTTCTTCCATTTAATAGCCGATTGCCGGTTATTAGTGTAAAAAAAAAATTTATAGAATTTGAGAGAGGAAAATGGGTAAAAAGAAAAGATATTAAACTAATAAATCATAAGGAAAAAAATTTTGTAAGAATTTTAAAATCTTTTACAAATTGTAAATATACCTGGGGAGGTAAATCATACAAGGGTATTGATTGTTCAGCACTTATACAATTATACTATCTTTACAATAATAAATTTTTTCCTAGAGATACGAAAGATCAAATATCTTTTAAAAAAGGTAAAAAAAAATTAATCAAATTTTCTAAAGGAGATATTATTTATTGGAAGGGTCATGTTGCTATTTGTTTGAGTAGAAATAAACTTATACATGCATATGGACCTAGAAAAAAAGTATTAATTATGAATATAAAAAAAACTATTGAATTAATTAATGAAACAGCAAAACTTAAGGTAAAAAAAATAATAAAAATTTAAAAAAAATGAATTTAGAAGAAAAATTTAATATTTTGGTAAATAAAATGAATTTAGGTCACTATGATGAGGTTATTTTAGAAACCGACTATTTAATTAAAAAATTTCCAAAACAAGAGGCCTTATATAATCTTTTGGCTCTCACTTACCAGGCAAAAGGCGAATATGACAAATCAATTACATTATTAACTGATGCTTTAAAGAGAAGTAATAAAAATACGAACTTTTTAAATAATTTAGGATTAGCCTACTTAAAAAAAAAAGAATATCTTATAGCAGAAAATTATTTTAAAGAAGTTTTAAAACTTAATCCTAGATTTATAAATACAATTAATAATCTTGCAACCTTATACACTGAAATAAATAATATCAGTGATTCTGAAAAACTTTTCTTGAAAGCATTAAGCATAAATGAAAATGTCTTAGAGACAAATTTCAACTATGCAACTTTTTTACAATCTTTAGGCAGATATGAGCAAGCAGAAAAATATTACCGTAAAACACTTAAAATAAATCAAAATTTTACTAAAGCTGATAAAAGTTTAGCGATGCTTAAAAAATACAAAAAAAATGATGAACATATTCATTTATTGGAAGAAAAAATTAAAAATAGAAATCTTCATAAGTCAGATACTAAAGAATTAGCTTTTGCCTTGGGAAAAATATATGAAGATATTGGTGAGTTTGAAAAATCATTTCTGTATATTAAAAAAGGTAATGAATTAAAAAAAGAATTGACAAAATATAATATAAATAATGAAATTGAACTTTTCAAAAGAATAAAAGAATTTCATAAAAAGTCTAAGGACCTAAAGTTTATAACGAACGATCATAAAAAAAAAATGATTTTTATTTTGGGTATGCCACGAACTGGAACCTCTTTAGTTGAGCAAATTATTTCTGGTCATAATAAAGTGTTTGGTGCTGGAGAATTGCCATTACTGGATCAATACTTAAAGAAATTTGTAAGTAATTTTAATAAGATAAAAAATTTAGATGAAGCTCTAATTAATTATAAAAAAAAATACCTAGATACAATAACAAGAATGACAGATTTGGATGTTGTTACGGATAAAGCTCCATTAAATTTTAGATGGATTGGATTAATTAAAATAATGTTCCCGAATGCAATCATAATACATTGTAAAAGAAATCCTCTTGAAAGTAGTTGGTCAATTTATAAAAATGATTTCTCAGGTGTTCTATTTTCTAATGATACTAAGGACCTAGCAAACTATTATAAAATTTATCAGGATTTAATGATTTTTTGGAAAAGTTATTTTGATGATAAAATTTATGACTTAAATTACGAGGATTTGATTAATAATCCACAGGATAAAATTAAAGAAATCATTAACTTTTGTGGCTTAGAGTGGCAAGATAGTTGCCTAGAATACTACAAGAATAAAAAATCGATTAGGACTGTAAGTTTTAGCCAAGCAAGAAAGCCTATTTATAAAGACTCATTGAAAGGTGCTGCAAAATTTAAAAATTATATTCAAGATTTAGAAAATGCGCTATCTTCTTCCAAAGTCAGGTAAATTAACGTCTTGTTTTGCAGAAACTATTTTTTTTCGAATTTTTTTAGACTCTTGCATTATTTTAATTAATTTTTTCTCATTTTTTGTGCTAATTAATTTTTTTATTTGACGCATATTATTTATGAAAAGGTCAATTCCCTTAGTAATATTTTTATGATTATTAAGGAAAATATCTTTCCACATAATCTCATTTGATGCTGCAGTTCTTGTGAAATCTCTCAAACCACCAGCACTAAATTTTACTATATTCGATTTTTTTTTCTTCTCAAAATTCATTGCTGTTTTAACCATATTGTATGCAACAAGGTGTGGAATATGACTTGTAATTGAAAAAATATGATCATGTTCTTTTAAACTCATGTAAACAATATTGCTTCCAATTTTAGTCCAAAACTTAGTTAAAATTTGTAAGTGTTTTTTATTTACATTTTTATCTTTTATTAAAACACACCATTTACCAGAAAATAATTTTTCATTACCAAATTCGGGACCACTCACTTCAGAACCTGCAATTGGATGGCTTGAAATCCAGCTTATATTTCTCTTAATCTTAGTTTTTATTTCTCCAGATACTTTTTCTTTAGCCGAGCCTACATCAGTGACTATTGTATTTTTATCAATATATTTTTCTATTTTTTTAAAAATTTTTAAATATTCGCTTAAATGTGCACAAATTATTATCATATCTACATTAGTAATTCGTTTTTTTGGATCTTTTAAAATCTCACAATTTAACCTTAATTTTTTAATTTGTTTAATGTGAATTTTTGATTTTTCTAAAACATAAATTTTTTTAGATATTTTTTTTTTAATTGAAGCTCTTAAAATTGAAGATCCAATTAAACCACATCCAACTATTAAAATTTTTTTAAACATTTTTAAATATTTTTTTTATTTCTTTGAGAAATAATTTATTTTCTAAACTGTTTCCAATTGTTAATCTTAAGTGATTATCAATTCCATAAGTATCCATTTCTCTGAGTATAATTCCCTGTCTTTCTAATTTTTTTTCAATTGAAGTTGCTGAAAGTTTACACTGATTAAAATTTAGTAAAAGAAAATTAGCACTTATTTTATTTGAGTAAATATCAAATTCCTCAAGATTTTTTTTAATTTTTTTACTCCAATACAAATTATGTTTGACTGATTTACTGATAAATTTATTATCCTTTAAAGCTTCAATTGCACATAACTGCGCAACTTCATTTACATTAAATGGTGGTTTAATAAAATTTAAAGCTTGAATAATTTTTTTGTCTCCATAACCCCATCCAATTCTTAATGCTGCTAATCCATATATTTTGGAAAATGTTCTTAATATAAAAACATTTTTAGAATTTTTAAAAATTTCTAATCCTGGTGAATATTTATTATCTTTCATATATTCAAAATATGCGTCATCTATTACTAATAAAATATCTTTTCTTAATCTTTTTCTTAAATTGATTAATTCATTTCTATAAAGATATGTACCTGTAGGATTATTAGGATTTGCTAAAAAAACTATTTTAGTTTTTTTATTTACCCTATTAATAATATTATCTACCGAAATCTTAAAATTTTTCTCTTTTGAAAAGATTACTTTGGCACCTGATATAGATGCATAAATTCTGTACATTAAAAAACTAAATTCTGGAACTATTACTTGATCACCTTTGCCCAAAAACAATTGACATAGCATTTGAATTATCTCATCAGATCCAGATCCACATATTATTTTGTTAGAATCACATTTAAATTTAGTTGAAATTTGTTTTCTTAACAATTTAGAAGTGTAATCTGGATATTTTGAAGTGCTAACATTTTTTCTTAAGATTGCTTTTACTTTTGAACTTGCACCTAGCGCAGATTCATTTGCGGACAATTTGATTATTTTCCTAGTTTCCTTTAAATTAGGAATTTCATATTTTCCTGGTTTATAAGATTGAAATTTTAATTTTTTAAATTTAGCTAATTTCATAATTTTAAGTATTCCTGGTATATATAATAAAAATTGTAATTTATTTATATTAAATAAGTAAAATTCCTACTAAAATTTGACATATAAAATCCTATAATGTAAATACTACTTGCGCTGATTTAAACTGAATTGCGAGCGCTTAAAAAAAACCGCTAAATAAGTTTTTTTTCTCCAATTCGTCAGCTAATAGATATGAGCAAATTTAAAGATATTAAGAAAATAATTGTAGAAAAACCCTTAAAATTAGACTGCGGACAAACAATTAATAATTACCCATTAGCATATGAAACTTATGGAAAATTAAATGGCGACAAAAGCAATGCTATACTAATTTTTCATGCTTTAACTGGAGATCAATTCGCATCGGGAATAAATCCAATTACAAAAAAAGATGGTTGGTGGAATTATGCCCTCGGGCCTGGAAAAGCTATAGACACTGATAAATATTTTGTAATTGCAGCAAATGTTATAGGTGGATGTATGGGTTCTTTTGGTCCAAGTGATATTAATCCTGCTACAAAAAAACCTTATGGTACAAACTTTCCAGTTATCACAATTAATGACATGGTAAATGCTCAATATAATCTATTAGATCATTTTAAAATTGAAAAGTTATTTAGTGTAATTGGAGGGTCTATGGGTGGAATGCAAGTACTTCAGTTTGTATCCAATTTTCCTAATAAGGCTTTTACTGCAATTCCAATTGCTTGTACTGCAAGTCACTCAGCCCAAAATATAGCTCTAAATGAACTTGGCAGACAATCGATAATGGCCGATAGAAATTGGCAAAACGGATTTTATGAAGAACAAAATAAACAACCAGATAAAGGACTTGCTGTTGCAAGAATGGCAGCTCATATTACTTATTTATCTAAAGCAGGACTGCAAGAAAAATTTGGAAGGAAACTGCAAGAAAGAGACGATTTAAGATTTAGTTTTGATGCTGACTTTCAAATAGAAAGTTATTTAAGATATCAAGGATCAGTTTTTGTTGATAGATTTGATGCAAATAGCTATTTGTATATTACAAGGGCTATGGATTATTTCGATTTAATAAAAAAATTTGGAGGAAATTTATCAAAAGCTTTCGAAAGAAGTGATACTAAGTTTTTCATTATATCCTTTACCTCAGATTGGCTTTATCCAACTTCTGAAAATAGAGATATTGTAATTGCACTAAATGCTATTGGAAAAAATGTTGGTTTTGTTGAAATTTCTTCTGACAAGGGTCATGACTCTTTTCTACTTGATGTTCCAGACTTTTTAAACACCGTCAGAAATTTTTTAAATACCTCTTATAAAGAAATTAAATGAAAAAAGAATTTTATAATATTGCTAAATTAGTAACTCACAATTCTAAAGTCTTAGATGTAGGGTGTGGAAATGGTGAACTTATGAAATATATTACAGAAAATATTAGTAAGGATATTAGAGGAATTGAGTTATCAAAATCCAATGTACAAGCTTGTGTTGAAAAAGGTTTAACAGTTATCGAAGGAAATGCAGAAAAAGATTTGAAACAATTTCCAGATAATTCTTTTGATTTTGTAATTCTCAGTCAAACCTTACAGGCTTTTCTAGATCCTGAAAATGTATTGAACGAATTACTAAGGATTGGAAAAAAAGCAATTGTATCAATTCCAAATTTTGGACATTGGAAAGTTAGATTACATTTGCTTTTTAAAGGTACGATGCCAGTAACTGAAAATTTACCAAATGAGTGGTATAATACACCAAACTTACATATGTGTACTATTAAAGATTTTGAAAATTACTGTAAAGAAAGAGATATAAAAATTAATTTAAAAAATTTGAAGTTTCAAAATTTTTTTTCAGAATTAGGAATTTTTATATTGGAGAAATAGGATGAAAATAGAAATAATAAAATGTCTTCAGGATAACTTTTCATATTTACTGATTAATGAAAAAAATTCTGATGCGTGTGTAGTTGATCCTGGAGAGGCTAAACCAGTTTTGAAATACATTGAAGAAAATAAAATAAATTTAAAATATATTTTAAATACTCATCACCACGGAGATCATATTGGTGGTAATAACATATTAAAAAAAAAATTTAATGCGAAAATTCTTGCATCTGAAAATGATAAAGAAAGAATTCCTATGATTGATATATTTTTAAGTGACGGTCAAATTTGGAAGGATAATATATTTGAGTTTAAAGTTATTAAAGTTCCAGGACATACTCTTGGACATATTTGTTTTTACTTTTTTAATGAAAAAATAGTATTTACTGGAGACACATTATTCTCCCTAGGATGTGGAAGAGTTTTTGAAGGAAGTCATAAAGATATGTTCAATTCATTATTAAAATTAAAAAGTTTACCTCCGGCAACTAAAATATATTTCGGACACGAATATACTTTAAATAATTCAATTTTTTGTAGTAAATTTGATGAAAATAATTCTAACCTAAATAGAAAAATTATTGATATTAAAAAAAAATTAAATGATGGACTTCCCACTGTTCCATCGTCAATAAAAGATGAATTAGATTGTAATATTTTTTTGAGAGCAAAAAACTTAAAAGAATTTTCAAAATTGAGGGATTTAAAGGACAATTTTTAATCGATATTCCTTGACTAAAAATACGTTGGATCTATATTGCAGCATTATTTAGGATAAATTTTATGTCATTTGCAGTTATACAAACCGGTGGAAAACAGTACAAAGTTAAAGCTGGAGAAATTCTTAAAGTTGAGAAATTGATCGACAAAGATAAAGTTGAATTTAAGAATATCTTGGCTTATGGAGATGAAAAAAATGCAGAAGTTGGTTCTCCAAAAATTGAAGGTGCAAAAGTTGAAGCCGAGATTTTAAAAAATGGTAAAAATAGAACTGTTTTAGTTTTTAAGAAGAGAAGAAGAAAAAATTCAAGAAGAAAAAATGGACATAGACAGGAATTTACATTGGTAAGAATAAGTAAGATTTTTGCTAAAGATGGCAAAGTACTATCAGAAGCTGAGAAATATAAAAAAGTAGTAAAAGAAAAAACAAAGAAAGAAGAAGTTAAGAAGTAAATATAGAGAGTAAATTATGGCAACAAAAAAAGCAGGTGGATCGTCAAGAAACGGAAGAGATAGTGCTGGTAGAAGACTTGGTGTCAAAATTTATGCAGGTCAAAAAGTAATTCCTGGTAACATAATTGTAAGACAAAGAGGGACAAAAATATTTCCTGGAGAACATGTTGGAATGGGAAAAGATCATTCAATTTTTTCAAAAATTAAAGGAACAGTTGAATTCAAAAAAACAAAATCAGATAGAACTTTTGTATCTGTAAAGCCCAATTAATATACAACATATTAAAATAAAGGTGTTGTATTATGAAATTTTTAGATCAAGTAAAAATATTTGTAAAAGCTGGTGATGGTGGATCAGGATCTCCAAGTTTTAGAAGAGAAAAATTTATAGAATTTGGAGGACCAGACGGCGGTGATGGCGGCAAAGGTGGATCAGTAATTTTAAAATCTGAAAGAAACTTAAATACATTAATCGATTATAGATATCAGCAACATTTCAAGGCTCAAAGAGGAGAAGATGGTAAAGGAAAAAAAATGACTGGCAAGGGAGGTGAGAACCTTTATTTAAATGTACCAATCGGAACTCAAGTTTTTGAGGAAGATAATAAGACTCTTATCTATGATTTTAGAAAGAATAATGATGAATTTGTAGTTGCGTCTGGAGGAAAAGGAGGTTTTGGAAATACTAAATTTAAATCATCGACAAATAGAGCACCTAAAAAATTTACTAAAGGTATAAAAGGTGAAGAATTTTGGGTTTGGCTACAATTAAAAACAATTGCTGATATTGGGATTATTGGACTGCCTAATGCAGGAAAATCAAGTTTGCTTGCTTCAATGACAAGTGCAACACCAAAAATTGCAAATTATAAATTTACAACTCTAAATCCTAACCTGGGGGTTGCAGTTTATGATGACAAAGAAATTACTCTTGCTGATATCCCTGGTTTAATTGAAGGAGCACATTCAGGTGTAGGTTTGGGAATTAAATTTTTGAAACACATTGAAAGATGTAAAACACTTCTTCATTTAATAGATATTAACGAGGAAGATCTTGTATCATCATATAAACAAGTAAGAAACGAGCTTAAAAATTATGGTAAGGAATTGATAAAGAAAAAAGAAATTATAGTATTCAATAAAATCGACTTACTTCAAAAGAAAAATATAGACAAAAAAGTAAAAGATTTTGAAATTAAAATAAAAAAGAAAACATTCAGAATGTCAACAATTCAGTCGAGAAGTGTTTCAAATATAAAATCTGAGTTAATAAATTATGTATCTTAAAAATTCAAAAATTGTAGCTGTAAAAATTGGATCATCTTTATTAATTGATAACAATATGAAGATAAGGACAAAATGGTTAATCGAATTCTCTAAAGATATTAAAAAATTAGTAGATCAAGGAAAAAAAGTTATAATTATTACCTCTGGTGCCATTGCTCTAGGATGTAAAAAATTAAATTTAAAAAAAACAAATTTAAAGCTGGATAAAAGCCAGGCAGTTGCATCGATTGGACAAATAGAATTAATGAATCTTTTTAAAAAAAACTTCAATAAGGTAAAATTAAATCTTTCTCAGATACTCCTAACTCTTGAGGATACTGAGCAAAGAAGGAGGGCAATCAATGCAAAAAGAACAATAAATAATTTATTTCAACTTGGTTTTGTGCCTATAGTTAATGAAAATGACAGCATTGCTACATCTGAAATCAAATATGGTGATAATGATAGATTGGCCTCTAGAGTAGCTCAAATTTCAAGCGCGGATTGTTTAGTTTTACTTTCAGATGTTAATGGTCTCTACACAAAAAATCCTAAATTATTTAAAGATGCAACTTTAATTAAAGAAATTAATAAAATTGACGAAAGAATTGAAAGAACTGCAAGTAATGAAAGTGGTATATATGGTACCGGTGGAATGAAGACCAAAATTGATGCCGCAAAAGTTTGTCAAAAATCTGGGTGTCAAATGGCAATTGCAAATGGACTTATTTTAAGACCTCTAGACCAAATTCAAAAAAAAAATAATTGCACTTGGTTTATCACGGAAGTGTCTAAACTTGATGCGAGAAAAAAATGGATAATAAGCTCAATTTCTCCTAAAGGTGAATTAATTATTGATGATGGAGCAATTAAAGCTTTAAAAAAAGGTAAAAGTTTGCTCGCAGCTGGTATTAAAAAAGTAAATGGAAAATTCAATAAAGGTGACCATATTAAAATTCTCAACAAAAATATGATTGAATATGCAAGAGGTTTAAGTTCTTTTACCTCTGAAGAAATTATAAAAATAAAAGGTCAACATTCAAATAAAATACAAGAATTATTAGGTTATACTGCAAAATCTGAGGTTGTCCATAAAGATGATATGGTTGCTATATGATAAAAAGATATCTTGAAATAATTGGAAGAAAATCAAAAAAGGCTTTTGAAAATAAAGTTAAAAATGAATTGAAGAATAAAGTTTTAAATCATTATGCACTTTCAATTAAAAAAAACAAAAAATCTATATTATTACAAAATAAAAAAGATATTGATTATGCGAAAAAAATTGGATTAAAAGACAATTTTATCTCCAGATTAGAATTAGATACAAAAAAACTTGGAGCTATTACACGTTCGATTAATTCAATATCAAAATTAAAAGATCCAACTAATAGAATATTAGAGCAGTGGAAAAGACCAAACGGTTTAAAAATCAAAAAAGTTTCAGTTCCAATAGGAGTAATAGGAGTGATTTATGAAAGTAGACCAAATGTTACCTCGGATGTTTCTTGCTTGTGTTTTAAATCAGGCAATTCTGTTATTTTAAAAGGGGGCTCTGAAGCTTATTTTACCAATAAAATTTTATCTAATTTGTTTAGAAGATCTTTAAAATTTCATAAAATTGATCCTAATTTCGTTCAATTTGTAGACTTGAGGAGTAGAAAGGTTGTTGATCACATGCTTTCTAAAATGACAAAATATATTGATATAATAATCCCAAGAGGTGGAAAAAGCTTAGTTAAAAAAGTTCAAGATACTTCAAGATTGCCAGTTATTGGTCACCTAGAGGGGTTGTGTCACACATACATTGACAGTAGTGCAAATTTAAAAATGGCTCTAAAAGTAGTTTTAAATGCTAAACTGAGAAATACTGCAATTTGTGGTGCAACAGAAACTATTTTATTAAATGATAAGTTAATTAAAAAATTTTCTAAATTATTAATTACCAAATTGGAAAATAATGGATGTGTGGTTTATACAGATAATAAAATTAGAAAAGTTTATAAGGGAAACAGTTTTTTAGCATCTGAAAAAGACTGGATGACCGAATATTTAACCTCAAAGATATCTATTAAATCAGTTAAAAATGTAATTGAGGCTATAAATCATATAAACAAATATGGAACACAACATACTGATGCAATTATTTGTAAGAATAAAAAAACGTCTGAAATTTTTTTAAAAAATGTAAAAAGTTCAATAGCTATGCATAATACATCGACTCAATTTGCCGATGGTGGTGAATTTGGTTTTGGAGCAGAGGTAGGAATTTCTACAAACAACTTACCGCCAAGAGGTCCAGTTGGATTAGGCCAACTAGTATCGTATAAATATGAAGTTATTGGATCGGGACAAATAAGAAAGTAAATTGAATAAAAAATTGAAAAAAAGAATTGGAATTTTAGGAGGTAGTTTTGATCCAGCGCATCAAGGTCATATTAAAATTTCAAAAGAAGCAAAAAAAAGATTTAATCTAAAAAGTGTTTTTTGGGTTGTCACAAAAAAAAATCCCTTTAAACAAAAAAGTTTCTATAGTTTATCTCGTAGAATAGCTACAGCAAAAAAATTAAGTATAAAAAATAAATTTATAAAAGTTATTTTCTTAGACAATAAATGTAAGTCTAATAGAACCTTTAGGTACATAAATTATTTGAAAAAAAAATACATTAATAATGATTTTTATTTTATCATGGGTGCTGATAATCTTATTAATTTCCATAAATGGAAAAATTGGAAAGAAATTCCAAAAATTTGTAAAATATTAGTTTTTGACAGAGAAAATTACAAGCAAAGGTGTCTTAAATCTGTAGCTTACAAAAAAATTGATAGAAAAAGGCTGAAATTTATTAAATTCAATAAAGTTAATATTTCATCTTCTCAATTAAGAAAAATTTGATAGTCTGTTTTATAATTGATGGATAAAATATCAAACCTAAAAGCATTAATACTCAAAACACTAGATACCAACAAAGCATTAGATATCGTAAGTATTGACTTGAAGAATAAGAGTTCAATTGCAGATTATATGATCATTGCTAGTGGCACCTCATCAAGGCATATTCAGGCCTTATCCGAACAGGTAGTTGATAAAATCAAATTGAGTGGAGTTAAAAATTGTAAAGTTGAGGGGAGCGATAGCAGCGATTGGAAACTTATTGATGGAATTGATATAATAATTCACATTTTTAACCCTGAAAAAAGAAAGTTTTACGAATTAGAGAAAATGTGGTCAGAACTTATTCCAAAAGAAAAATTAATTATATGAAATTATTAAAATTTGCCGGGTTATTATTTTTAATATTATTTATCAATTCAAAATTTTTATATGGTGCAAATGACGAAACTACTATTTACGAGAAAATAGATATTTTTAGTGATGTTCTAGATAAAATTAATAAAGAATATGTAGATGAAATTAACCAGAACGAAGTTATGGATGCAGCAATAAATGGAGTACTTCAGTCTTTAGACCCCTATTCTGCATATATGTCTCCAGAAAGTTTTGATAGCATGAGAACTGAGACAAGTGGTGAATTTGGTGGTTTAGGAATTGAAGTCAGTATGGAAGCTGGTGTTGTCAAGGTCATTTCACCTTTAGACGAGTCACCAGCATACGAGGCTGGAGTAAAAGCAGGAGATTATATTGTAAAAATAAATGAACATCAGGTTCAAGGTAAAACTTTAAGTGAAGCGGTAGATTTGATGAGGGGACCTGTTGGTTCAGATATAGAAATTACTGTCAGAAGAATAGGAGAAAGGAAAGCTTTAGTCTTTAATATAACAAGAAAGATAATCAAAATTCAGTCAGTTAAATCAAAAAAGATAGATAAAAATATTGGATATGTAAGATTAACAGCTTTTAATGAAAATAGTAGTTCGCAAGTAAGAAAAAAAATAAAAGAGTTCGATAAAGATAAAAACATAAAAGGATATATATTAGATTTAAGAAATAATCCTGGAGGATTACTATCTCAGGCAATAAAAATTTCTGACTTCTTTCTTTCAAATGGAGAGATTGTTTCTACTAAATCAAGAAAAGAGAATGAAAATAGAAAATGGTTTGCAAATGAGGGAGACATACTAAATGGAAAAACTTTAGTAGTATTAATTAATAATGGTTCAGCTTCTGCATCTGAAATATTAGCAGGCGCTTTAAAAGATCATAAAAGAGCTATACTTATTGGAGAAACCACTTATGGCAAAGGCTCTGTGCAATCAATTATTCCATTGAAAAATAAAGGGGCTATAAGATTAACTATTTCAAAATATTATCTTCCATCTGGAGTCTCAATTTCTGAAGTTGGAGTTGATCCAGATATTGAAGTCTCGGAAAGTTCAGATGAGTTTAGAATTGATACTGAAAGTGATAATCAATTAGACTTTGCTGTAAAACTTTTAAACGGCTAAAATGAAAATTGATTTTCAAAAACTGCCACTTAGAGATGGTGTGGGGATAGTAGTTTTAAATTCAAAAAATAAAGTTTTTGTAGCAAAAAGAATTGATAATCCTAAAAATTTCTGGCAAATGCCTCAGGGAGGTAAAGATGAAAGTGAAAATTATTATGAAGCAGCAATAAGAGAGCTTCAAGAGGAAACAAGCATTAAAAATGTTACTTTAATAAAAGAAATAGATGATTTTATTACGTACCTACTTCCAAATCATCTTTTAGGGATTATATGGAGAGGAAAATTTAAAGGTCAAAAGCAAAAATGGTTTATAATGAAATTTAATGGATCAGACGATGAGATTAATGTAAACACTCCTAAACCTGAATTTCTAGAGTGGAAATGGGTAGAAATTGATCAATTAATTGATGTTGTGGTTGATTTTAAAAGAGATGTTTACAAAAAAGTTACTAGTGAGATAAAAAAAGTAGTTACTAATTAGAGCTTATAGATTTTAGTACATCGATTTTTTGAGATATTAAAAATCTACTTTGATCATCTAAATCTTCTTTGCTTAAAAGTTTTTCTGTATCACTTAATGACTGTGATACATAATTTCTATCTATTTTGTCTAAATTAAATATTGAACTTGTCAAAATTGATAAAGTATTATCTTTAAACTCTATTATACCATCTTCAACATAGTATTTATCTTCTCCACTCTTTGAAAAAACTTTTAGTATTCCTGGTTTTAGAAACGAAATAATTGAAATATGATCTTTTAATATACCCATATCTCCTTCATAAGCAGGTACCAAAACCTCTGTAACATCTTCTTTGCTGAGAAATGATTTTTCAGGATTAACTATTTCTAATTTAAATTCTTCACTCATTATGCAGCATCTTTTGACATTTTTTCTGCTTTTTCTATGGCTTCTTCAATAGTTCCTACCATATAAAATGCTGCCTCAGGTAAGTGATCATACTCACCTTTGCAGATTGCATCAAAGCCCTTAATAGTAGCTTCTAGCTCTACTAATTTCCCTGGTGATCCTGTGAAGACTTCAGCAACAAAGAAAGGCTGCGATAAAAATCTTTGAATTTTCCTTGCTCTTGCTACTGTCAATTTATCCTCCTCAGATAACTCATCCATACCAAGGATCGCTATAATATCTTGTAAAGACTTATAGGTTTGTAAAACTTTTTGAACTTCTCTTGCAACTCTGTAATGCTCGTCTCCTACAATTCTTGGATCTAAAATTCTTGACGTCGAATCTAGTGGATCAACAGCTGGATAAATTCCTAGTTCAGCTATTTGTCTTGATAAAACCGTTGTTGCATCAAGGTGTGAGAATGAAGTTGCAGGGGCAGGATCTGTTAAGTCATCAGCAGGTACATAGATCGCCTGAACTGATGTTATAGAACCTTTATTTGTAGTTGTTATTCTTTCCTGAAGATTTCCCATGTCTGTAGCTAATGTGGGTTGGTAACCTACAGCAGATGGAATTCTACCTAATAATGCTGAAACCTCTGAGCCAGCTTGTGTAAATCTAAATATATTATCAACGAAAAATAACACATCTTGACCTTCTTGATCTCTAAAATACTCAGCAACTGTAAGCCCTGATAAAGCAACTCTTGCTCTAGCTCCAGGAGGTTCGTTCATTTGACCGTAAACCAAAGCAGCTTTTGATCCTGCTCCATCTGGCTTTATTACACCAGACTCAATCATTTCATGATAGAGATCATTTCCTTCTCTTGTTCTTTCTCCAACACCTGCAAAAACTGAGAAACCACCGTGAGCTTTCGCAACGTTGTTAATTAATTCCATAATTAAAACTGTTTTTCCTACCCCCGCACCACCAAACAATCCAATTTTTCCTCCTTTTGCGTAAGGTGCTAAAAGATCAACAACTTTTATACCTGTAACTAAAATTTCTGTTTCAGTTGACTGATCATTAAATTCAGGCGCTGCTCTATGTATTGGCCAATTTTCCTTTGTTTTAATTTCACCTTTTTCATCAATCGGTTCTCCGATTACATTTACTATTCTGCCTAAGGTTTCAGGACCAACTGGTACCTTTATAGGAGCCCCAGTATCTGTTACCTCGTCTCCTCTTTTTAATCCTTCTGTAGCATCCATTGCAATGGTTCTCACACTTGTTTCTCCAAGATGCTGTGCAACTTCTAAAACAAGTCTGTTATCACCATTTTTACACTCTAGTGCAGTTAAAATCTCAGGTAGTTCTCCATCAAATTTAACATCAACTACCGCTCCAATAATTTGTGTAATTTTTCCTTTTCTCATAATTATAAACTCTCCGCTCCTGATATTATTTCTATTAATTCCTTTGTAATAGCTGCTTGTCTACTTCTATTATATTGTATAGTAAGTTTATCAACCATTTCCCCTGCATTTCGTGTCGCATTATCCATAGCGCTCATTCTAGATCCCTGTTCACTTGCAGAATTTTCCAACATCGCTTTGAAGATTTGCGTAGAAATGTTTTTTGGCAACAAATTACCTAATATTTCATCTTCCTCTGGCTCAAATTCATAATTATCTTTTTCATTTTTATTACCAGTTTCAGAAGATTTTAAAGGAATAATTTGCTGAGCCTGTGGTATTTGAGTAATTACATTTTTAAATTTATTATAAAAAATGGTGCATACATCAAATTCATTTTTTTGAAAACTTTCAATAATTATTTTAGATACTTTCTCAGCATCAAAAAAGTTAATATTTTTTGACTCTTTAAAAGATATTTTATTCACAATTTTATCATTATATTGCCTTTTCAATTGGTCATAACCCTTGGATCCAACAGTAATTATTTTTAGATTTTTTCCCTCACTTGTAATTTTAGTAAAATAGGCTTTTGCCTTTTTGATGATATTTGAGTTAAATCCTCCGCATAGACCTCTGTCAGAAGTTAAAACTACACATAAATGAACTTTGTCATTCCCTGTTCCAGCCAAAAGTTTTGGCGCATTTTCTTTATCTGATATTCCGTTAGATAAATTTAAGATAATATTATTCATTTTTTCAGAATAAGGCCGACCCTTTTCTGCATTTTCCTGAGCTCTTTTAAGTTTTGCTGCTGCTACCATTTTCATAGCTTTTGTTATTTTTTGTGTGGATTTAACACTTAAAATTCTCTTTTTTAGGTCGTCTAAGCTTGCCATTCTTACTTCAATCCTTTTTTAAATTCGCTAATTAGATCAATTAGCATTTTTTCTGCATTTTCCTCTAATTTTCCTGAACTTGAAATTGAATCTAAAATTTCTGGTTTATCAGATTTACATTTTTGCAGAATTTTATTTTCAAAATCAGATATATCTTTTTGGTCAATATCATCAAGATATCCTCTAACACCGCAGAATACAGAAACTACTTGTTCAGCAACTGTCATTGGTGAGAATTGTTTTTGTTTTAAAAGTTCTGTTAATTTCGATCCTCTGTTTAACAATTTTTGTGTTGATGCATCTAAATCAGAACCAAATTGTGCAAATGCAGCCATTTCTCTGTATTGTGCTAATTCCAACTTCATTGATCCAGAAACTTTTTTCATTGCTTTTGTTTGAGCAGCTGATCCTACTCTCGAAACCGATAAACCTACGTTAATAGCTGGTCTTATACCTTGGTTAAATAGATTTGTTTCTAAGAATATTTGTCCGTCAGTAATAGATATTACATTTGTTGGAATATAAGCAGAAACGTCCCCGGCTTGTGTTTCAATTATTGGTAATGCTGTTAAAGATCCTCCCCCATGTTCATCTCCAAGTTTTGCAGCTCTTTCAAGTAATCTGCTGTGAAGATAAAATACATCTCCAGGGTAAGCTTCTCTTCCAGGAGGTCTTCTTAATAATAATGACATTTGTCTATAGGCAACTGCTTGTTTGGAAAGATCATCGTAAATTATCAAAGCGTGCATGCCATTGTCTCTAAAAAACTCTCCCATAGCACATCCTGTATATGGCGCTAGAAATTGCAAAGGTGCAGCGTCTGATGCTGTAGCTGCAACTATAGTTGTGTATTCCATAGCGCCAGCTTCTTCTAAAGTTTTCTGAATTTGTCTTACAGTTGATCTTTTTTGTCCAATTGCAACATATATACAATACAATTTCTGTTTCTCATCTCCACTTTCATTTATTTTTTTTTGATTTATTATTGTATCTACGGCAACCGCTGTTTTTCCTGTTTGTCTATCACCTATGATTAATTCTCTTTGTCCTCTTCCAATTGGAACTAAACTATCAATTGCTTTTAAACCAGACTGCATTGGTTCACTTACAGATTTTCTTGGAATAATTCCTGGAGCTTTTACTTCAACTCTACTTTTTTTTACATTTTTATCTAAAGCACCTTTTCCATCAATCGGATTTCCTAAACCATCTACTACTCTACCAAGCAACTCTTTTCCAACAGGAGTGTCAACGATTTCTCCTGTTCTTTTTACTGTGTCACCTTCCTTAATTGCTTTATCATCTCCAAATATAACAACACCAACATTTTCACTTTCCAAATTTAAAGCCATACCTTTAGATCCATCTGCAAACTCTACCATTTCACCTGCTTGAACATTATCTAAACCATAAACTCTAGCGATACCATCTCCAACAGATAAAACCTGTCCAACTTCTGTAATTTCAGCTTTATCTCCAAATTTTTTAATTTGCTCTTTTAATATTTTTGTAACTTCTGAAGGATTTATTTCCATTTATGCCTCTACCATTTGTTTTTCTATTTTTTGTAATTTATTTTTAATTGATGTGTCAATCATAGTACTGCCAACTTGCAATATTAATCCTCCAACTAAACTCTTGTCGTTTTTATAAGTAAGTTTTATTTTTGAATTAAAGGAATTCGAGAGATCATTTTTAATATTTTCTACATCACTTTCACTTAAATCTTTTGCTGAAATTAATTCTGCTTTTATTTCTCCTCTTTTCTTGGAACAAGTTTCAATAAATTCTCCTAAAATTTTATCAACATAGAAGAATCTCCTTTTATGAATAAGAAAAAATAGAAATTTTTTTAACAACTCATTCATATTAGTTTTTTCTGAAATAGAATTGATCAAATTTTCCAACTCTTTCTTGCTTATTGTGGGACTTTTGATGCAAAACTTTAAATCTTCGCTTTTAGATATCAGATCAACTATTGTTAATGCCTGTTGCTCTACCTCATTTACAGAGTCTGATTCATGAGCTAACTCATAAAGAGCCAGCGAATATCTGCTAAAAGTTACTTCAGAGAGACTATTTTTTTTGCTCAAATTAGATCCTTTATGAATTGATGAACTTAAAAATTCGAAAATTAAGTAACATATGAGACTATTGTCTTCAAGTACCTCATTGTCAAAATAGGTTAATTTTTTGCTTATTAATTGAAGTTTATTGGGTCGACATCAACCGTCAGTTTTATTCCATTTAAAAATTTGAAATTTGAGATCAAAGTTGCCAATTTTTTTTGAATATTTAAAGATTTTTTTGATCTAATTAATAGTCTTACTCTAAACTTTTTTCTGATACGAAATATTGGGGAATTTACTGGTCCTAATACTTTACCATCTAAAATTTTTTCAATGTAAATTTTAAATCTCTTTGCTTCTTGTTCGGTTTTCTTTTCGTTTGAACCAGTAACTATCAATGAAATAAATCTTTGAAAAGGTGGTAATCCATTTATTTTTCTCAACTCCAGCTCTTTTTCTAAAAAAATCTCTGGGTTTTCATTTGTAATATCCGAAATCATATTTTTGTTTAAATTATAAGTTTGAAAATATACCATTGCAGGTTTTCCTGCTCTGCCTGCTCTGCCTGAAAGTTGATGATAGAGTTGTAAATTTTTTTCGGTACCTCTTAAATCATGTCCTTGTGAGCTAAGATCAATATCTACAACGACAATACAATTTAAATGTGGGAAATGAAAACCTTTAGAAATTAATTGTGTTCCTATCAAAATTTTAATTTTATTATCGACTATTTTTTTTAATATATCCTTAGAATTTTTTTTATTCATTGTGTCGCTGGAAAAAATTAATTGATTTTGTGAAGGAAATCTTTTTTTAACCTCCTCAGCAATCCTCTCTACCCCAGGACCATAAAAAACTAAATCACATTTTGTATTATCTTTACACTCCAAATTAATTTGTGATTTATATCCGCAATAATGACATAACAAAATTTCTTTTGTTTTATGGTAAACCAGATTAATTGAGCAATTTGGGCAAGCAAATATTTTTAAGCATTTTTTACAAAAAACGTTTGGTGCAAAACCTCTACGATTTACGAAAAATAATACCTGATCATTAATTGACAAATGGTATTTTACTTTTTCAATTATCTCTTTAGATAACCAGGAATTAGGTTCTAACTTTGTTTTATTTAAATTGACTATTTCATAACTTGGTAAAGAAGCCTTTTCAAATCTTTCTGATATTTTAGAAACAGAAAATTTTCCTTTTTTTATGTTATTAAAAGTTTCTAACGAGGGAATAGATGTAACTAAATTAATTGGAAAATTTTCAAAGAAAGCTCTTGATATGGCCATATCTCTCGCATTGTAAATTACTCCCTCATCTTGCTTGAATGACTGATCATGCTCTTCATCAACAATAATAAGTCCTAAATCACTAAAAGGAAGAAATAAAGAGGACCTTGCTCCAATTACTATTTTTATTTTATTATTTACAACTCCATTCCAAATAATTTTTCTATTCTTTTGGGTTATTCCTGAATGCCATATCGCAGGATAAAAACCAAAAAACTCCGTAAATTTTTTTTCAAATTGTGATATTAATCCTATTTCTGGAAGTAAAATTAAACACTGTCTAGACTTGTCGAGAATTTTTTTTATCGCATGGAAATAAACAATGGTTTTACCTGACCCAGTAACTCCTTGGACAACGTGAACCCTAAATTCGTTATTTTTTTTTTCTATTTTTTTTAAACTATCTTTCTGAGTTTTAGTTAAATTAAATATTTTTTTTTTTAAATTTATAGAGTAATTTTGTAGTTCATTTTTTGGAAATTCCTCTAAATTACTATTATTTAATAAACTTAATTTTAAGGCCATACCTTTTGGAATAACATTATATTCCGCAAACCAATTTATAAAGTTGACCATTTTTTTATTAAGATTTGGTATCTTAAGCTTTTTGATAACTTTTTTTGTTTGAAATTTTTTTTCTGTATGCTTTTCAAATTCATCCCACACAACTCCAACGGTTTTTGTTTTTCCGAATGGTACCTCTACATAATCTCCTAGTCTTAATTTTAAATTAGTTTCGTAGGTGAAAGGATGATTGAATATTTTTGGTAAAAGAATCGGAACTTTCATTGATTTATATTATGCTTTTTTTTAAGAGTGTATTGCTCTTTTTTCTACAGATAAAGCTGCTTCTTTAATTGCTTCTGAAAAAGTAGGATGGGCATGGCAAGTCCTAGCAATATCTTCTGAACTTGCACCAAATTCCATAGCAACAGCCATTTCTGCAATCATTTCTCCAACGTGCGATCCAATCATATGAACACCTAATACCTTGTCAGTCTTTTCATCTGCTAATATTTTAACAAAACCTTCTGCATTATTAACAGTTTTAGCTCTTGAGTTAGCCATAAAAGGAAATTTGCCGACTTTGTATTTTATATTACCTTCTTTTAATTGCTCTTCAGTTTTTCCGATAACAGCAACTTCAGGAGATGTGTAAATTACCCCAGGTATTAAATCATAATTTACATGGCCTGATTGACCCGCTATCAATTCTGCAACCGCTATACCTTCTTCTTCAGCCTTGTGTGCTAACATTGGACCTGAGATCACATCACCTATTGCAAAAATATTTTTTGTACTAGTTCTAAATTCTTTATTTACTTTAATTCTTTTTTTATTATCTAAGCTCACACCAATTTTATCTAAATTAAGATTTTTCGTATTTGCTTTTCTACCAACAGAAATCAAAACAACATCTGCAATTAATTCACTATTATTGCCAGTTTTATCTTGTATTGTAACTTTTGCAGAATTTTTTTCATTTTTGATGTTTTGTACTTTTGTCTCAAGATGAAAAATAATTCCTTGCTTTTTCAGAATTTTTAAAAACTCTGAGGAGATTTCTTTATCCATTCCTGGTGTAATATAGTTTAATGCTTCGACTACATGCACTTCCGAGCCCAGTCTCGACCATACAGATCCCATTTCAAGACCAATATATCCACCTCCTACTATAACCATTTTTTTTGGTACACTTTTAAGATCAAGAGCACCAGATGAAGATAGAATAATTTTTTCATCAAACTTAATTCCAGGTAGCTCAACTGGTATTGAGCCTGTAGAAATAATTATATTATCTGTATTTAAAGAAATTTTTTTATTATCTTTTGTTGTTACTAAAACTTCGTTTGCAGATGCTATAGAACCGGTTCCATTGAAATGAGATACTTTATTTTTTTTGAACAAAAATTCGACTCCTTTTGTAAGAATGGAGACTGATTTTTCCTTATTTTTCATCATCTTTTCTAAATTTAATTTAACCTCACCTACTTCAATTCCTAGGTTTTGTAATTTCTTTGCTTTTTGAAAATTTTCTGACAAGTTCAGTAAACTTTTTGAGGGTATACATCCTACATTAAGACAAGTGCCACCAAGTGTATTTCGTGCCTCTACACATGCCGTTTTAAAACCTAATTGGGATAATCTTATTGCGCACACATAGCCACCAGGGCCACCTCCAATTACTACTGCTTGAAATTTTTCAGACATTAAATTTCTAAAAATAATTTTTCTGGATTCTCTAATTTTTCTTTTATCAATTTTAAAAATGAAACAGAGTCTTTACCATCAATTATTCTATGATCATATGAAAGCGCTAAATACATGACAGGCCTAACTTTAATTCCACCATCAACCACAACAGGTCTATCAACAATATTATGCATGCCTAGAACTCCTGATTGGGGTAAGTTTAGAATTGGCGTAGAAAGCATTGAGCCGTAAACACCACCATTGCTTATAGTAAATGTACCACCTTGAAGATCCTCTATAGTTAACTTACCGTCTCTAGCTTTTTCAGAGATTGTTTTAATTTCATTCTCAATTTGAGCAAAAGACATTTCATCTGCATTTTTTAAAACAGGAACTACTAAACCTTTATCAGTAGCGACAGCGAAACTTATATTATAGTAATTTTTATAGACTATTTCTTCGCCGTCTATTTCAGCGTTTACAGCTGGAAATAATTTTAGAGCTTCAATGCTTGCTTTTACAAAAAAAGACATAAATCCTAGCTTAACTCCGTATTTTTTTAAAAAATCATCCTGATAATCTTTTCTCATTTTAATAACATTAGACATATCAACTTCATTGAATGTGGTTAAAAGGGCAGCATTTTCTTGTGCTTGTTTTAGTCTTTTTGCAATTGTCTGTCTCAATCTGCTCATTTTAATTCTTTCTTCTTGTCCAAATTTAATTTTTCTTTCTGAAGGTTTTGGAGATTTTGACATTAAATTTATTAAATCCCCTTTTAGAACTTGGCCATCTTTTCCCGATCCTTGTATTGATTTTAAATCTATCTTGTTTTCAGCAACAATTTTTCTTACTGACGGAGGAAGTGTATTTGACAAGTTATTTTTTCTAGAACCATTTGTAGGTATTTCCTCTGTAAGAACCAAAGGTTCTTCTTCTAAAGAATTTTCATCTTCTATTTCTTCCTCTAATTCTAAAGGTTTGACCTCCTCTATAATCTTTTCAACTTTTTTGTTTGGTGGATCTTTTGCCTCATCAATTTTTACATCTGGTTCTATTTTTTTTATTTCTTGAACAGTCTCATTACCATTAGCTTGAATTGACCCCAAAACGGCTCCAACTTCTACTACTTCACCATCTTTATGTTTGATGTCACCAATTGTTCCACTTACAGGAGATGGTACCTCTAAATTTACCTTGTCAGTTTCTAATTCTACTATAGGTTCATCAACTTCTACAGTATCACCAACACTCTTTAACCACTTGGCTATTGTTGCTTCTGTAACACTTTCACCTAAAGCAGGTACTACAATTTTTTCATTCATTTAATTAAACACTTTTTCCAAAATTTCTTTTTGTTGAGCAACATGTCTTTTAGCATATCCAGTCGCTGGAGAGGCAGCTGGAGCTCTTCCAATATAAGAAACATTTTTATTATTAGCTTTAATAAAGTCCAATGTCCATTGTATATAATCTCTCACATGCGACCATGCCCCCATATTTTTTGGTTCTTCTTGGCACCATATAAATTCAGCATTTTTAGCATATGGTTTAATAGATTTTACTAATGATTTAGCTGGAAAAGGATAAAGCTGTTCAATTCTCAGTAAAACGACGTCCCTTCTTTTGTATTTTTCTCTTGCCTCTAGTAGATCAAAATATATTTTTCCTGAGCACATAATTACCTTGTTAATATTTTTTGATTTTTTTAATTCTAAAAAACCATTTTTCTTCTCAAAAGCGTGGTCTTCTAAAATTCTGTGAAAAGAGTTTTTTTTACTAAAATCATCTAAATTTGAAACACAAATTTTATGTCTTAGTAATGATTTAGGTGTCATGATAACGAGTGGTTTTCTAAAATCTCTATGTATTTGTCTTCTTAGTGCATGAAAGTAATTTGCTGGAGTTGTACAATTCATAACTTGAAGATTTTCCTGACCACATAATTGAAGAAATCTTTCTAATCTAGCTGATGAATGTTCTGGACCTTGTCCCTCATATCCGTGTGGTAAAAGCAAAACTAACCCTGATGCACGTGACCATTTTCTTTCTCCTGATGATATGAATTGATCAATAATAACTTGGGCTCCATTTGCAAAATCGCCAAATTGTGCCTCCCACATCGTTAAGGTTTCAGGTTCGACTAGACTGTACCCATACTCAAAACCTAAAACTGCTAATTCAGATAGTAGACTATCTACTACCTCAAAATTTTTTTGCTTTTTGGAAATATTGTTTAAAGGAATAAATCTTGTATTGTCCTCTTGATTTCTTAAAACTGAATGTCTTTGGCTGAAAGTACCTCTACCTGAATCTTGTCCAACTAATCTAACAGGATAACCTTCGTCTAAAAGCGTTGCAAAAGCTAAACTTTCAGCACTTGCCCAATCAATGTTTTTTTTATCCAAAATACATTTGTGTCTATTGGTTAATATTTTTTTAATTGTTTTATGTATATTTATTTTTTCACTAACTTTATTTATTTTTTCTGAAATCTTAATTATTTTATCTATATTAACTCCAGTTGCTCCTCTTCTATCTTTGCCTTTTTTTGGTTGGTACCTCGACCAAGTACCCTCAAACCAATCTAGTTTTGGTTTAATATCTTTTGCTGTTTTAAATTGTTCATCTAATAAAGATCTAAAAGATATAATTTGATTTTCAAAATCGCTTTTACTTATAGTTTTTTCTTTTATTAATTTTTCACCATATATTTTTAATGTTGATGGATGTGACCTGATTTTTTTATACATTAATGGTTGGGTGAAAGAAGGTTCATCTCCTTCATTATGACCAAATCTTCTATAACATATCATGTCTATCACTACGTCTTTGCTAAATTTTTGCCTAAACTCTATTGCAATTTTAGCACAGTGGACAACGGCCTCTGGATCATCTCCATTGCAGTGTAAAATGGGTGCGTCTACTATTTTTCCTAAATCAGATGGGTAAGGACTAGAACGTGCAAATCTAGGACTAGTCGTAAAACCAATTTGATTATTAACTATAATATGTATCGTGCCACCTGTGTTATGTCCCTTTAATCCAGACATGGCAAAACATTCTGCAACTATACCTTGTCCTGCAAAAGCAGCGTCACCGTGAATTAGAATTGGAATGACCTTTTTTCTTTTTAAATCTTTATGAAAAAATTGTTTGGCCCTCGTCTGTCCCAGCACGATAGGGTTAACAGCCTCTAAATGAGAGGGATTATCTGTTAAACTTACGTGAACAGAATTTCCATCAAATTCTCTGTCTGAAGAAGCACCTAAATGATATTTCACATCTCCAGTTGAATCTTCTTTTCTAAGATTTGAAATTTCTCCAGCAAATTCATTAAATATCCGTTTGTAGGATTTTTGTAAGACATTTGCCAGTACATTCAATCTTCCTCTATGGGGCATTCCTATTTTGATTTCTTTTACACCTAATTGACCGCCTCTTTTAATTATTTGCTCTAAAGCAGGTATTAAGGATTCTGCACCATCAAGACCAAATCTTTTTGTCCCTACATATTTTTTTGCAAGAAATTTTTCAAAACCTTCTGCTTGAACTATTTTATTAAAAATTGCCTTTTTTCCATTACTTGTGAAGTTAATTTGATTTTCCTCTTTTTCCATTCTCTCTCTAAACCAAATTTTTTCTACAGGATCTGAAATATGCATATATTCCACTCCTATATTTGAGCAATATACTTTTCTTAATTTTTGTAAAATTTCATTTATGGATGCAGAGGTAGTATTTAGATAAGATCCTATAAAAATTTTTTTACTATAATCTTCTTTTTTGAAACCATGATCTTCGGGATGAAGCTCATGGATATAATTTCTTTCCATCATTCCTAATGGGTCAAGGTTAGCTATCAAATGGCCTCTAATTCTATATGCTCTAATAAGTGCGATCGCTTTAATTGATTGAGTTATTGAGCTTTGCGAAGTTGAAATGTTTTGATTTTGTCCAGCTAATTCGTTAGTAATTTTATCTAGATTAACTTTTTTTCTTTGAGCCCAAGAAGGTCCCTCTACTTCTTTGATTATTGACTCAATATCATCGTTTAAATCTTCAAAATATTCTCTCCAACTTTTAGGTAAATTTGGATCTTTTTCAATATACTTGATGTACATTTCTTCAATAAAAGCACTATTTGATTTATTTAAAAAAGATGTTTTTTTTAATTCAATATTTTTACTAGAAGTCATTATTATTATCTTATTATAATGTTTAACTACAGATTTTAAAGTGACAATTTATTAAGTAAGGTTTTTCCAATATCTGCGGGCGACTCTGTAATTGTAATACCTGCTTTTTGCAAAATTTTTATCTTTTCTTTGGCTCCACCTTTCCCACCAGAAATAATAGCTCCAGCATGCCCCATTCTTTTACCTTTGGGTGCTGTGAGACCAGCAATAAAACCAACCATTGGTTTTTTTATTTCATGTTTAGAGATAAATTCAGCTGCCTCTTCCTCAGCACTTCCACCAATTTCACCAATCATAACAATTGATTTTGTACTTTCGTCTTTCAAAAATAAATCCAAACAATCTATAAAATTTGTCCCATTGATTGGATCTCCTCCAATACCGATGCATGTTGATTGACCTAGTCCATTAGCTGTTGTTTGTGCAACAGCCTCGTAGGTTAGTGTTCCAGATCTTGAGACTATTCCAACTGACCCTTTTTTATGGATATTTCCAGGCATGATTCCAATTTTACATTCATCAGGTGTAATAATACCAGGACAGTTAGGCCCAATTAATCTTGATTTAGATTTAGATAAATACTTTTTTACCTTCAACATATCAATAATTGGAATTCCCTCAGTAACACAAACTATAATTTCAATAGATGCCTCTATTGCTTCAATAATTGCATTTGCTGCAAACTTTGCTGGAACATAAATCATAGTGGCATTTGCACCAGTCTTTTCTTTAGCTTCCTTAACTGTATCAAAGACTGGTTTACCAAGATGTGTTTGGCCTCCCTTTCTAGGTGTTACTCCTCCTACTAAATTGGTTCCATATAAAATAGACTGTTCAGAATGAAATGTTCCATGAGAACCAGTAAAACCTTGACAAATAAGTTTTGTATTTTTGCTTACTAGTATCGACATATTATTTAGTAACCTCTACCACTTTTTTTGCAGCTTCAGATAAATCTGAGGCAGAAATAATTTTTAATTTAGAATCGTCTAAGATTTTTTTTCCTTTTTTATAATTGGTACCTGCTAATCTGACAACTAATGGGATGTCTATTTTCATTTCTTTAGCAGCTTCAACTACACCTAAAGCTAATACATCGCATCTCATTATGCCTCCAAAGATATTAATTAAAATACCTTTTACATTTTTATCACTGAGTATCATTTTAAAAGCAGCTGCGACTTTATCCTTTGATGCTCCGCCACCAACATCTAAAAAGTTTGCCGGGCTGCCACCAAATAATTTTATTATATCCATTGTTGCCATAGCTAGTCCTGCACCATTTACCATACATCCAATATTTCCATCGAGTTTAATATAAGAAAGTTCTTGTTTATTAGCTTCAATTTCAGTTGGATCTTCTTCATTTAAATCACGCAGTTCATAAATGTCTGGGTGTCTAAAAATAGCGTTATCGTCAAAATTAATTTTTGCATCTAAACAAAGAATATTGTTTTCTTTTGTTAAAACTAAAGGATTTATCTCAATTAAACTTGCGTCTTTTTCTATAAATAATCTATACATAGATTTAATAAGTTCAATTGCTTGGTCTTTAGCATCATATTCTAATTTAAAAACATCTATTACTTTCTCACAATCTAAATCAGAAATTTCTTTTTCTACATCAATTCTTGTTGTAATTATTTTTTCAGGATTTTTATTTGCTATTTCTTCAATATCCATTCCTCCTTCTAAACAAGAAATAAATGCAATCTTTGATTTTGCTCTATCTACCAAGCACGATAAGTAGAATTCTTTATCTATGTTAGATGATTCCTCTACATATAATTTTTTAACTTTTTTGCCTTTTGGTCCTGATTGATTAGTGACTAAAGTTTTACCTAGCATTTGATCAGCAGCTTGCTTTAATTCCTCTAAGGAATTAGTAATTTTAATACCTCCAGCTTTTCCTCTTCCACCAGAGTGAATTTGGGCTTTTAAAACGTATTTTTCAGTCTTAAGTAATTTTGATTTATTTAATAGATCTTCAGAAGTCTCGCCGTGAACTCCATTTGGAACTGGAGCGCCAAATTTTTTTAATAATTCTTTAGCTTGATATTCATGAATATTCATCAATTATTCAATTCAGGATCAATTTTTACGGCTGCCTCCCAAAGCTTTTCAACCGCATTTACTGAATTTAAAAATTCTTTTTTTTCTTTTTCATCGAGCTGGATTTCCTCAATTTTTTCTACACCTTTATTTCCTATCAAAACTGGAACACCAGCATAAACGTTTTTAATGCCATACTCGCCGTTTAAATGTGCAGCACATGGTAAAACTTTTTTTTCATCATTGAGAAAAGATATAGCCATCTCTACACCCGAAGCTGCGGGGGCATAATATGCTGATCCTTTTTCTAAATATTTTACTATTTCTGCACCTCCATCTCTTGTTCTTTGATTAATACTTTCAACTTTATCTGCTGAAATTTTTCCCTCGCTAATTAAATCATTTAGCATTTTACCGTTGACTTTAGTAAATCTAGGAAGTGGGACCATTGTATCTCCATGACCGCCCATAACCATTGCATCTATTTCTTTTACTGGCACACCTAATTCTAAAGATAAAAAAAGTTTAAATCTCGAACTATCTAGAATACCTGCCATTCCAACAACTTTATTTGTTGGTAGTTTTGAGTACTTCTGAAATGCCATGACCATAACATCTAACGGATTAGTAATACAAATTACAAATGCCTCTGGGCAGTTATTTTTCACACCAAGTGCAACTTGCTTCATGATTTTTAAATTGATACCTAATAGATCGTCTCTACTCATTCCAGGTTTTCTAGGTACGCCTGCAGTAATTATTATAACATCGGAGTCTTTAATATCCTCATACTTGTCAGTACCTTTAAATTTTACATCGAAACCATCAACTGAGGATGATTGTGCAATATCTAATGCTTTACCTTTTGCAACACCCGGGGCAACATCAAACAATACAACTTCAGAAACAAGTTCTTTAATCCCAATTAAATGCGCAAGGGTGCCTCCTATTTGACCAGCCCCTATAAGTGAAATTTTTTTTTTCATGTTATTTCATTGTAGGCATAACAAACTCTGGGTTTGATCTTATGCCTGATGGCCATCTCGACGTTACAGTTTTAAGTTTTGTATAAAATCTGACACCCTCTGGTCCATGCATGTGTTGATCGCCAAAAAGAGATCTTTTCCAACCTCCAAAACTATGAAACGCCATTGGTACAGGTATTGGAATATTTATTCCAACCATTCCAACTTTTATTTTACTGGAAAAACTTCTAGCTGCATCACCATCTCTTGTGAAAATACTCACTCCATTTCCAAATTCGTGATCATTTACTAATTGTGTAGCTTCAGAAAAATCATTTGCACGCACTACTGATAGTACTGGTCCAAATATTTCCTCATTATAAATTCTCATATCTTTTTTAACATCGTCAAACAAACATCCTCCAATAAAGAAACCTTTTTCATATCCTTGTAGTTTTAAGTTTCTTCCATCTACAACAAGTTTTGCTCCCTCTTTAACACCTAAATCAACATATCCTTTTACTTTATCTAAGTGTTCTCTAGTTACCAATGGACCCATCTCAGAGTTTTTATCCATGCCGGGGCCAACTTTTAGGGCTTCTACTTTTCTTGATAGTTTCTCAACTAATTTATCGCCAATGCCACCAACTGCAACTGCAACCGATTGAGCCATACACCTTTCTCCTGCAGATCCATAAGCTGCTCCCATCAAACCATTTACTGCTTGATCTAAATCGCAGTCAGGCATCACAACACAATGATTTTTTGCACCACCAAGGGCCTGAACTCTTTTTTCATTTTTAGCGGCATTTTCATAAATATATTTTGCAATTGGAGTAGATCCGACAAAACTTACAGCCTGAATATCTTTGTTAACTAAAATTGCATCCACAACTTCTTTATCTCCATTAACAACATTAAATACACCATCTGGTAAACCAGCTTCTTTAAATAGTTCCGCTAGTTTTATTGAACATGATGGATCTTTTTCAGATGGTTTGAGTATGAATGTATTTCCGCATGCAATTGCCATCGGAAACATCCACATGGGAACCATGGCTGGAAAATTAAATGGGGTAATACCAGCACAAACTCCCAATGGTTGTCTTATAGACCAGCTATCAACTTCAGAGCCAACATTCTCAGTAAACTCTCCTTTTAAGATTTGGGGAATTCCACATGCAAATTCAACAACTTCTAAACCTCTTGTCAAAGAACCCTTCGCATCTTCATAAACTTTTCCATGTTCTGCAACAATCATTTTTGTAATTTCATCGGAGTTTTTCTCAATTAATTCTTTAAACTTAAACATTACTCTTGCTCTTTGAAGTGGTGGCTTAAGTGACCAACTTTCAAAAGCTTTTTTTGCGATTAAAACTGCATTATCTAAATCTTTTTTGGATCCTAGTATCACTTCAGAAGTTTGTTCTCCAATTGCAGGATTGAAAACTTTACCTCTTTTCATGGAGTCACCTTTTGATAAATTTCCATTTACAAAGTGTTGAATTAAATTCATTGAAAAATTATTTAAATAACTAATTAGCTTGTTGCAAGCATTTTCTTAATAGATGCAATCGCTTTTGCTGGATTTAAACCCTTTGGGCATGCGTTTGTGCAATTCATGATAGTATGACATCTATATAATTTTAACTCGTCTGCAACTTTTTTTAGTCTGGCTTTTCTATCTTCATCTCTACTATCTATGATCCATCTATAAGCTTGAAGTAAGACAGCTGGTCCTAAATATTTTTCTCCATTCCACCAATAACTTGGGCAAGACGTTGAACAGCAAGCGCACATTATGCATTCATACAAACCATCTAATTTTGCTCTATCTTTTTTGGATTGTAGATTTTCTTTTTCATCATTTCTTTTTGAGGTTTTAAGCCAAGGTTCTACTGACTCGTATTGTTTGTATAATGTGCTTAAATCTCCAATTAAATCTTTTAACACTTTTAAATGAGGCAAGGGATAAATATTTATATCACCTTTGATTTCAGAGTGTGGTTTAGTACAAGCAAGCCCATTTTTTCCATCCATATTCATTGCGCAAGAACCACAAACTCCATGAGCGCAGGATCTTCTATATGCGATAGATGGGTCGATTTCGTTTTTAATTTTGTTTAAGATGTCTAAAACTTTAGAAGGGCAATTATCCATATCAACTTCATAAGTGTCTATTCTCGGATTTTTTCCTGCCGAAGGATCCCATCTGTAAATGTTTACTTTCCTTAAATTTTTCGACCCTGTTTTATCTTTATAATAGTTTCCTTTTTCAATCTTTGAATTCTCAGGTAACCTTATTTGAACCATTAATATACTCTTTCTTGTGGAGGAAAGTACTGAACATCACTTGTAAGTGTTGAAATATTTACTGGTCTATAGTCAATTTTAGTTTTTGTACCATCACACCAAGACAAAGTATGTTTCATAAAAGATTTGTCATCTCTTTTAGGAAAATCTTCCCTTGCATGGGCGCCTCTGCTCTCTTTTCTGCTATAGGCAGAATCCATGGTTGTGATTGCTTGTCTAATTAAATTATCAAATTCAAGTGTTTCAACTAAATCTGTATTAAAAATTAAAGAATTATCTTTTACAGAAATATTTTCCATACCTTCAAAAGGTTTTCTAATTTCATTGACACCTTCTGTTAAAGTTTTTTCAGTTCTAAATACTGCACATTTTGATTGCATAGTCTTTTGCATTGCTAATCTTAATTCTGCAGTAGGATTTGATCCCTTTGAGTTTCTTAATTTATCAAATCTGTCTAAGCATTTATCTGTCTCACTTTGAGGTATGTCTTCGTGTTTCATGCCAGGTTTTACAAGTTCAGCTGCTCTTTTTGCTGCTGCTCTGCCAAAAACAACTAAATCAATTAAAGAATTTGATCCCAGTCTATTTGCACCATGAACTGAGACACAAGCAGCCTCGCCAATTGCCATAAGTCCTGGCACAGTTTTTTCTGATCCGTTCATTGTTATTACTTCCGCTTTATAATTAGTAGGTATTCCACCCATATTATAATGAACTGTTGGTACTACTGGAATTGGTTCCTTAGTTACATCAACATTCGCAAAAAGTCTTGAAGCTTCAGAGATGCCTGGCAATCTGTCTTCAATTACTTTTTGGTCTAAATGATTAAGATGTAAATGAACATGATCTTTATCCTTGCCGACGCCACGACCTTCATTAATTTCAACTGCAATTGATCTACTTACAACATCTCTGGAAGCAAGATCTTTTGCTTTAGGTGCATATTTTTCCATAAACCTTTCGCCTTTAGAATTTACTAAATATCCTCCCTCACCTCTAACACCTTCGGAAATCAAAGTTCCATGACCATAAATACCAGTGGGATGAAATTGTACAAACTCCATATCTTGAAGTGGTAACCCAGCTCTTAAAACCATTGCATTTCCATCACCAGTACAAGTATGAGCAGAAGTTGCCGAATAGTAAACTTTACCATATCCTCCAGTTGCAATTATTGTAATATGTGATCTAAACCTATGAATTGTTCCGTCATTTAAATTCCATGCTATCAATCCTTTACACTCTCCATTTTTCATTAATAAGTCTAATGCAAAATATTCAATAAAAAACTCGGTGTTATGTTTCAAAGCTTGTCCATAAAGTGTATGTAAAATTGCATGGCCTGTTCTATCAGCCGCTGCACAAGTTCTCTGCACCGTTCCATTTCCATAATTTTTTGTCATACCACCAAATGGTCTTTGATAAATTTTGCCGTCTTCAGTTCTGCTAAATGGCACCCCATATTTTTCAAGCTCTAAAACTGCTCTTGGTGCTTCTTTACAAAGATATTCGATACAGTCCTGATCTCCCAACCAATCAGATCCTTTAACAGTATCATACATATGCCATCTCCAATCATCTTCACCCATATTTCCTAATGCTGCTGAAATTCCTCCTTGCGCTGCAGATGTATGACTACGAGTTGGAAATACTTTTGAGATACATGCTGTCTTTAATCCAGCTTCACTTAATCCGACTGCAGCTCTAAGACCAGATCCTCCCGCGCCTAGAACTACAACATCGTATTCGTGATCTATTATTTTGTAACTGCTCATAAACTTAGTTTGTATAATATAAATATTGTAAAAATTGGCATTATAATAGCAAATAAATAGAGTGTTTTGTTTGCGACATTTTTTATTTTTTCATTCGTTATATAATCCTCAAATACCTCACTTATGCTTAATGCTGAGTAAAAGTATGTAATTATTACAAATAAAGAGAATAATAACTTATTTGGTTGCTTTACAAAAAAAGAATTAATGTCATCAAAACCCATACTATATATAGATACCAATTGAAATATAAACCAGATCATCAGAGGCAACATAACTACAGCACTCAACTTTAGAAATATCCACTTTTTTGTTGCAGAAATCATAATAAAAAGTTTTTTCCTAATATGTAAATTAAAATAGTTAATATAAATGAACCAACTATCACTAATGACCCTGTGATATTTGCAATTTTTAGATCAAATCCAATGCCGTAGTCCCAAAACAAATGTCTTATTTCACTTAATATTTGAAAAGAAAAAGACCAAACAATTCCCATGATTAAAAATTTCCCAAAAAAAGAATTCAAAAAAACAAATACAAGTTCATAGTTATCTTTTCCTAAAACCAAATAGGAAACCCAGAAACATATCAAAGTTAAAGATACAAAGTTTATTATTCCTGTAATTCGGTGTGAAATTGAGACTAAAGAAGATATGTGCCAGTTATATATTTGAATATGTGGTGATAATGGATTGTCATTTTTCATTTTCCCATCCTAAAATATGTTTCTGCAATTTCTACAGCGTTAAGAGCCGCACCTCTTAATAAGTTATCTGAAACAATCCATAAATTCAAAGAATTATTTTTTGAATTATCCTCTCTTATTCTTGATACAAAAGTCTCATTTTTACCTTCTGCATCTACTGGGGTAATGTAACCTGCATTTTCTCTTTTATCAAAAACTTTACAACCTGGTGAGTTATTAAGAGTTTCACTTATTTTTTTTACAGTAAAAGGTTTTTCAAATTCAATATTAACAGACTCTGCATGAGAAACTTTTACTGGAATTCTCACACATGTTGCTGTTAGTTCAATTTTATCATCTAAAATCTTTTTTGTTTCATGTATCATCTTTAATTCTTCTTTTGTATATCCATCTTCTGCAAAAGTATCTATGTGGGGTATTGCGTTAAAAGCTATTTGTTTAGTAAAATTTTCTGAAGAAACTTTTTTACTATTTATTATAGCCATTGTTTGTTCAACCATTTCATCCATCGGTGCTTTTCCTGCACCTGATGTTGATTGATATGTAGATACAACAACTCTTTTTATTTTATATGAATCATGAAGTGGTTTTAGAACTATCACCAACTGAGCAGTAGAACAATTGGGATTAGCAATTATATTTTTTGGTATATTCTTCATGTCATTTGGATTCACTTGTGGTACTATTAGTGGAACCTCTGGGTCCATCCTAAAAAAACTAGAGTTATCAACCACAATAGAATTTTTAGCGGCTTTTGGGGCAAACTTTTCTGAAATTTTTCCACCTGCAGAAAAGAAAGTCAAATCAACTTTTGAAAAATCAAAATCATCTAGTAGTTCAATTTTAATATCTTTGCCTTTAAAATTTAAAGATGATCCCAAACTTTTACTTGAAGCTAATAGATATAAATTATCTACCTTAAAATTTTTTTTTTCTAAAACTTCAAGGATCTTTCTTCCTACATTTCCGGTAGCTCCGACGATTGCAATATTCATAGTATATTTTGTGAATTTATACTAAATGAAAGGTAAATCGCAAACTTTTCCGCTTACGTTTTTACCGTTTATTTTGACCTTAAATTCTTGAGAAGGTTTAAAGTAAGGTTTTTTGATCATAGCTATTCCAATAGCTTGTTTAAACATTGGATTATATGATCCTGACCTAAGTTCGCCAATTATTTCATTTTTACTATCATACAAATTCATTGATCCAGTAACGGAAATATTATCGATATCAAGTTTTACTCCCATTAGTTTTTTCTTAACACCCTCAGACCTTATTCGCTTTAGTGCTTCTTTTCCTAAAAATTCAATATCGTTATCAAGATTTATATAATTATCAAATCCACATTCATATGGGTTATCGCCTAAATCCATATCATTTCCATATGATAACAACGAACTTTCTATCCTTTCAATTAAGTTTGGGCACCCTGGTTTTAAGTTAAATTCATCACCAACCTCAAATAGTTTATCATACAAAGCTAATCCAGCCTCAGTATGCTCCATATAGACTTCGTAGCCACCTTGTTTAGACCATCCTGATCTAGCAATAAGATGTTTCGCTCCACCAAATTCAAAGTAATCAAAACCGAAAAACTTTAATTGAGTAATTTTAGGACCTAAAACTTTTTCCATTAGTTTAAATGATTTTGGTCCCTGAACTGAAAATATATCTACATCAGGCTCTGAGATTTTAACATCAAAATTTCTTCCTATTGCAAGTCCTTTTGCAAATAGTCCAACATCTGAGTCTGATAATGATATCCACCAACGTGTATCCGAAAGTTTTAAAACTACTGGATCATTAATTAATCCAGCGTTGTCATCAATTATTGGGCAATAATAACACCTGCCAACTTTCGATTTTGATAAATCTCTACAAGTCATTAATTGCACGAGTTTAGATGAGTCTTTTCCTGAAATTTCAAGCTGTCTTTGCACCGCTGCGTCCCAAACTTGAACATGCTCTTTAAGATGATGATATAATTCATCGAGTGGTCCAAATGCAGCTGGTAGTAACATATGATTATAGACTGTGTAATGAGTAACACCTTGTTTCTCAACTCTTGAGGTATATTTTGTGCCTCTAAGTCTTCTTGATTTTGCAATATAAAAATTACTCATTAATTCAATAAAAATTCTTTAACTAGTTTTCTCATCTCGAAAGCTTTCTCATAAATAATCATATGACCACAATTTTGAATTACTTTTACTTGTGAGTTTTTTATAATTTCAGCCATTTTATTTCCTACTTTGAGAGGCACCATTTTGTCTAAATCTCCAAATATACATAGAGTTGGACATTCTATTTTATCTAGAGATTCTTTTCCGGCTTTATAGTTGTTACAAGCGCTTAAGTCTACAGACAAAATTTCTCGAATTTCTCGTGTTGAATTAATAATTTTTTTTACTGGATTTCCTCCAATAAAGGCTTTTGAACCTTCATAGCCCCATTTCATCATTAAATGAATCGCTTTATCATCACCTGCTTCTGCTAAATCCAACAAATCTTGATTTACTGGCAGCATATAAGAACCTGCAACAAGAACTAATTTATTTATTAATTTTGGATATTTTGATGCAAAATCAATTCCAATTAGACAACCTTGGGAATGACCAATAAAATTAATTTTTTTCAAATCTAATTTATTAATTAAACCTACAACCCAATCAGATATTTCTTCTATTGATTTTATCGAAGGACCATCTGAGTTTCCATGACCAGGTAAATCTACTGATAAAACATTAAATCCTTGAGAAGCATAAAATTGTTCGTGAAGAGACCAAACAATATGTGTTAGTCCGCTTCCATGCATCAAAAGTATTGTTGGTTTAGACTTATCAATATCCATACCTCCTGTAGAGATAAACACATTTTTATTGTCTACCTCTAAATTCAGTTTAGCTCCTTAGCCTTTTTTCTTAATTCAAACTTTTGGATTTTTCCTGTAGATGTTTTTGGTAATTCACAAAATTCAATTTTTTTTGGAACTTTAAATTTTGCAAGTGTTTCTTTACAAAAATCAATTAATTCTTTTTCTGTCGTTGGTTTATCTTTTACAGCTTCTATAAATGCGCACGGTACTTCTCCCCATTTTTCATCCGGTTTTGCCACTACCGCAGCAATTGACACTGAAGGATGTTTGGCTAATGTATTTTCAATTTCAATAGATGAAATATTTTCACCCCCAGAAATAATTATGTCTTTTGATCTATCTTGTATTTTTATATAACCATCTGGATGCATTACTGCTAAATCTCCTGAGTGAAACCATCCATCCTTCATTGCTTTATCAGTTGCATCTTTATCTTTAAAATATCCTTTCATAACAACATTTCCTCTTATCATTATTTCTCCAATGGTTTTTCCATCTCTTGGAACTTCCTTCATGGTTTCAGGATCCATAATTGTAACACCTTCAGTGTTTGGATATCTTACTCCTTGTCTTGCTTTTATTTCGTTTTGTTTTTCTTCTTCAAATGCATTCCAGTCATCATTCCAAGCACATTGTGTTACATGACCATAGGTTTCGGTTAGACCGTAAACATGCATAACCTCAAAACCCAAGCTTTTCATTTTTTTGAAAATTATGCTTGGAGGAGGTGCGCCTGCAGTGAGAACATAAACTTTATTTTTTAATTTTTTTCTGTCTGATTCTGGAGCACCTGTAATCATATTTAATACTATTGGAGCACCACCAAAGTGAGTTACATTATATTTATCTATTAATTCAAATATTTTTTTGACATCAATATTTCTTAAACAAATTGTTCTTCCATTTAACATTGGTACAGTCCATGGATAACACCATCCATTACAATGAAACATAGGAACAATAGTTAAAAAATTTAATCTGTTAGGCATATTCCATGCCGTAGCGCTTCCTGTTGACATTAAATATGAACCTCTGTGATGATAAACTACTCCTTTAGGGTTTCCTGTTGTCCCTGAAGTATAACTAAGTGTAATTGCTTCCCACTCATCATCCGGCATTCTCCACTTATAATTTTCATCTCCAGAATTAAGGAATTCCTCATATTCTAGATCACCAATTTTCTCTAACTTAGACTGATCAGCATATTTATCATTTATATCGATTATAGTAATTTTTTTATTCAAAGTGGATAAAGCTTTTTTAACTTCTGTATGTAATTGTCTATCAACAACTAATACTTTAGCTTCACTGTGTTCTAAAATATATGCAATTGTTTTGGCATCTAAACGAATATTAATTGTATTAAGAATTGCACCAGTCATCGGGACTGAATAATGTGCTTCGAAAATCTCAGGAGTGTTAAAAGCTAAGAATGAAACTGTGTCTCCTTTTTTAATTCCTATTTTTTCTAACGCGCTTGCAAATTTAAGGCACCTTTTATAAACCTGCATCCAGGTATATTTTCTATCTTCATAAATAATTGCTTCATAATTTGGATAAATATCTTTCGCTCTATTTAAAAATGTAAGAGGGGTCAAAGGTACATGATTGGCCTTGTTTTTATCAAGATTTGTCTCGTAATGATTCATTAATTAATTAAATTTAAAATCCATTATGTAACCACTACCAGAAATTGCACTAGAATAATGACTCTCTACTCTTGGTAGCACTCTATGAAAATAAAATTTAGCTGTTTGTATTTTATCTTCATAGAATTTTTTATTATTTGACACTTCTTTAAAACTAACCTCTAAAACCTTCAACCATGAATGACCTAGTGCAACATAACCAAGAACTTTTAAATAATCATTAGATGCAGCATTAGCATCGTCTTTTGAGTCCTTAATCTTCTCTTTAATCCAAGTAGTAAAATCAATAAGTTTTTCTAAATAAATTTTTAATTTTTCCTGGTAGGGTTTTAATTCTGAACTTTCTGTTTCTATATCTTTTCTTAAAATATTGATGTAATTTTCAACAATATCTCCATTTTTATTTATAAGTTTTCTAAAAACTAGATCTATAGCCTGAACTGAGTTGGTACCTTCGTAAATTGGTGTAATTCTGTTATCTCTATAAAGCTGTTCTATACCCTGATCTTTTGTATAACCATACCCTCCATGAATTTGCATTGCATCACTTGTTATTTCCATTCCTAAATCTGAAAATAGAGATTTTACCACTGGTGTCATTAGTGAAACTAAATCTGATGCTTCCTGTTTTATTTTGGGCTCATTGTGATTTAGACTAACTTCCGTTTGTTGTGATAACCAAAAACATAAGGCTCGTTCACCCTCAATAATTGATTTCATGTTAAGTAATGATCTTCTGATATCTGCGTGTTCTATAATCAAATCTGCACTTCCATTTTGAGACTTGTTGGAATTGCTCTTGCCTTGCTTTCTTTCTTTAGCGTAGTTTAAAGAATTTTGATAAGCAATCTCTGAAAGTCCTAAGCCTTGAATTCCTACAATTATTCTTTCTAAGTTCATCATAGTGAACATTGAATTAAGTCCTTTATTTTTTGGTCCAATCATATATCCAGTTGCTTCATCAAAATTTAAAACACAAGTTGCAGATCCTTTTATTCCCATTTTGTTTTCTATTGATCCTGTGGAAATACCGTTTTTTGGACCAACTGATCCATTTTCTTTAACAATATATTTTGGAACAAGAAACAAACTAATGCCTTTAGTTCCTGAAGGTGAGTCAGAGGCTCTTGCAAGAACTAGGTGTATAATATTTTCAGTTAAATCATGATCACCAGATGTAATAAATATTTTTTGACCTGAAATTTTATATGTGCCATCTTCTTGCTCATGCGCTTTTGTCTTCAGGATTCCAAGATCAGTGCCGCAAACTGGTTCTGTAAGGCACATTGTTCCACTCCATTTTCCCTCAACCATTTTTGGTAAATACATGTTTTTTATATCATCAGATGCATGGTGACGAATACAGTTATAAGCACCTAATGTGAGTTCTGTATAAAGCTTAAAAGCTAAACTTGCCGAAGAAAGCATTTCATCAAAAAAGGCACTAACAGTTTTGGGCATCCCTTGACCACCATATTTTGGATCACAAGATAAAGACATCCATCCATCCGCAATAAATTTACTGTACGCTTCTTTATAGCCTGGAGGTGTTCTTACAACACCATTTTCAAGCACTGCTGGATTCTCATCCCCTGCTTTAGCTAATGGTAAAATAATATTTTGATTAATTTTAGCCGCCTCATCTAATATATCTTTTACTAAATCTGGAGTTATTTCTTTATATTTTTCAATCTCATTATAGTTTTTGTTATTTCTCAACTTTTCATAGAGAAACATCATATCTTCAATTGGTGCTGTATAAGTAGTCATAATTTTTAATAGCTATAAAATATGTGAAATTATTTATTTTTGCAATTGCGCAATAATTGCATCTCCCATTTCACTAGTTGAAACTTCCTTATTTCCCTTAGAATATATATCTTTTGTTCTTAATCCCATGTCCAAAACGCTTTGCACTGCTAAATCAAGTTCTTTAGCTTCTTTTTCCAAATTTAAAGAATACCTTAGCGCCATAGAAAAACTTAAAATTGTTGCAATTGGATTTGCAAGATTTTTCCCTGCTATATCTGGGGCAGAACCATGAACAGGTTCATACATTGATCTCATTTTTCCATTTTTATCTTTAGCTCCTAAGGAAGCTGATGGCAAAAGACCAAGAGATCCTGTTAACATCGCAGCTTCATCAGAAAGTATATCTCCGAATAGATTATCTGTTACAATTACGTCAAACTGTTTTGGGTTTCTTAATAATTGCATAGCACAGTTATCAGCCAACATGTGCTCGAGTTTGACATCCTTAAATTCGTTTTTGTGAATTTCTGCAACTTCTTCTTTCCATAATTGCCCAGCCTCCATAACATTGGATTTTTCACACGACGTTACTTTGTTATTCCTTTTTTTTGCTAAATCGAAAGCAACTCTTGCTACTCTTGCAATTTCACTTGAGGTATATGTATGAGTGTTAACACCTTTTCTTTCGCCGTTATCTATAGGCTTAATTCCTCTTGGCTCCCCAAAATAGATTCCACCAGTAAGCTCTCTAACTATCATAATATCAAGTCCAGAAACAATTTCGGGTTTAAGGCTCGATGCTTCTACAAGCTGACTAAAACAAATTGCTGGTCTTAGATTAGCAAATAATTTTAATTCTTTTCTCAATTTTAATAACGCTCTTTCGGGTTTTTTTGAAAAATCTAAGTTATCCCATTTGGGACCGCCGACTGCACCTAAAATAACTGCCTCACTTTCAAGTGCTTTATAAAACACCTCATCAGTGATAGGTGTTCCATGTTTATCATAGGCAGCACCACCTACAAGATCTTCATCTGTTTCAAAATCTAAGGATCTTTTACTATTAAACCAATTAATTATTTTTTTTACCTCCGATACAACTTCTGGACCTATTCCATCTCCAGGTAATAGTAAGATTTTTCTTTTCTTTACTTTAATCATTAAAAATCCACGGCTTGTTTGAGGATAATTTTTTTTCAAATTCAGTAATTTTTGGATTTTTTTCTAATGAAAGAGCGATATCATCTAAACCCTCAAGCAAACACTTCTTTTTGAATTGATCTATTTCAAAGTCAATCTCATTATTTCCAAAAGTAATTTTTTGTTCTTCAAGATTTACAATAATTTCCTCTTTTCTTTTTGAATATTCAGAGAGTTCTTTTATTTTTGCTTCTGGAAGTACAATTGGTAAAATTCCATTTTTAAAACAATTATTGTAGAAAATATCTGCATAACTTGAACTGACAACGCAAGTTATTCCAAAATCAAGTAATGCCCATGGTGCATGTTCTCGTGAGGAACCACAACCAAAATTTTTTCCAGCAATTAAAATCTCTGAATTATTAAATGGGCTTGTATTTAAAATAAAATCTTCAATTGGTACACCTTTCTCATTATATCTCATTTCATAAAATAAATTTTTTCCTAAACCTGTTCTTTTAATAGTTTTCAAAAACTGCTTAGGAATTATCATATCCGTATCAATATTAACTATTGGAAGATATGCAGGTATACTTTTTATGGTTTTAAATTTTTGCATTTAATTTTGATATTTTCTCACATCGTCTAAAGATCCTGATATTGCTGCCGCTGCAGCCATTCCAGGACTTACAAGATGTGTTCTCCCACCTCTGCCTTGACGACCTTCAAAATTTCTATTTGAAGTAGATGCACATCTTTCTTCTGGTTTTAATTTATCAGCGTTCATGGCTAAACACATTGAACATCCAGGTTCTCTCCAATCAAAACCTGATTCTTTGAAGACTTTATCTAAACCCTCTTGTTCGGCTTGTTGTTTAACTAATCCAGAACCAGGAACCACCATGGCATAAACGTGTTGTGCAATTTTTTTGTTCTTAATTATTTTTGCTGCGTCTCTTAAGTCCTCAATTCTACCATTTGTACAACTACCGATAAACACTTTATCTATTTTAACATCCTTTATAGCTGTACCAGGTTTTAAACCCATATATTTTAAAGATCTTTCTATTGAATTTTTTCTATCCTCATCTGCTTCATTGTCCGGATTTGGTATCCTTCCATCTATCGAAATAACATCCTGTGGAGAGGTTCCCCACGTTACCATTGGCATAATATCTTTTCCATCTAAAGTAACTTCTTTGTCAAAGCTAGCATCATTATCAGATTTTAATTTGCTCCAATAATCTAAAGCTTTATCCCAATTTTCTTTTTTAGGTGCCATTGGTCTACCTTTTAAATAATCAAATATTTTTTGGTCAGGCTCAATTAATCCTGCTCTTGCACCTCCCTCAATAGTCATATTACAAATTGTCATTCTTTGCTCTACACTTAGTGATGAGATTAAACTTCCTGCATACTCAATTACATAACCAGTTCCACCCGCAGTTCCAATTTTGCCAATAATTTGTAAAATAACATCTTTAGATGTTACACCGATGGATAACTTTCCATCGACTTTAATTCGAAAGTTCTTTGATTTTTTTTGAACTAAGGTTTGCGTGGCTAATACGTGCTCTACTTCGGAAGTTCCTATGCCAAAAGCTAAAGATCCAAAAGCTCCATGGGTTGCTGTGTGACTGTCTCCACAGACTATTATACTCCCTGGCTGTGTGAAACCTTGTTCAGGTCCAATTATATGAACTATTCCTTGTCTTTTATCATCCATTCCAAAAAGCTTTATTCCAAACTCTTCACAGTTTTTTTCTAAAGTTTCTACTTGAAGTCTAGACTCTTCATCTGAGATGCCTTTTGATCTATCAGATGTTGGCACGTTGTGATCTGCAACGGCTAGTGTCAGATTTGGTTTTCTAACTTTTCTATTTGAGTTTCTTAATCCCTCAAATGCTTGCGGGCTCGTAACTTCATGAACTAAATGTCTATCTACATAGAGTAATGATGTTCCATCTTCTTGTGCATGAACAAGATGATCATCCCAGATTTTATCGTATAAAGTTTTAGACATTTAGAAAAAAAATTATTTTTTGTCTTCTAGATTTTCTTTTTTACTCTCTACTTTTAGAGACTCGGTTTTTTTTTCATCTTTTTTAGTTGTCTCAGTTGAAGAAGTTTCTTTATCTGCTGATTTTTCATCTTTAGAAACTACAACATTTTCTTCGGTTACAGTTTCTGGTTTTGTATCAACATCTATACCTATTTTTTTTCTAATTTTCTCAGCAATTCTTGCTGATTTACCAGTTCTATCTCTAAGATAATATAATTTTGCTCTTCTTACTTTACCAGATCTAACAACTTTAATTGAATCAACTATTGGGCTATATAATGCAAAAGTTCTCTCTACACCTTCGCCAAAAGATATTTTTCTAACCGTAAATGAAGAATTAATATCTCTATTTTTTTTTGCAATACAAACTCCTTCGAAATACTGAATTCTATCTCTTTTTCCCTCAGTTATTCTTACTCCAACCTTTACTATGTCACCAGTAAAGAACTCTGGGAGTTTCTTCTCAGCAGCAATCTTTTTTACATTTGCTTGGTTAATTTCTTCGATATTTTTCATGTTTAAATTAATCAATTTAATTCTTTTTATTATATTTTTGCCATAAATCTGGTCTTCGGTCGCGTGTTATAGCCTTTGATTGCGTTAAACGCCAGTCTTTAATTTTCGCATGATCACCTGATAAAAGTACATTTGGAACGCTTTTTTCCTCCCAAATCTGTGGCTTTGTATACTGAGGATACTCTAGTAAGCCATTTTCAAAGCTTTCCTCGTTTTTGGAATCTTCGTTGCCAATAACGCCTGGTATCAATCTCAAAATGGAGTCTAAAAAAACATACGAAGCAGTTTCACCTCCAGATAATATAAAGTCACCAATACTTATTTCCTCTATTTTTCTATTATCTAAAACTCTTTGATCGATACCTTCAAAATGTCCGCAAATTATATTTACCTTATTTTCTTTAGATATTTCTTTTGCAATATTTTGATTAAATACTTTGCCCCTTGGAGAAAGGTAATAAATTTTTTCTCCATTTTTAGTATTTGCATCTATTGATTTTGCAATAACATCTGGTTTAAGAAGCATTCCTGATCCACCTCCATAAGGTGTGTCATCAACTGTTTTGTGCTTATCCAATGCGTATTCTCTAATATCTATAGTTTTTAAACCCCAAATTTTTTTTTCCATAGCTTTTCCGTAAAGACCTTTGTTAAGTGGTCCAGGAAAATAATCTGGATAAAGAGTAAATACTTTGGCAATAAACATTTTTATTTTTTCTCTTCTTGTTTAGGAGCTTCCTTTGGAGCCTCAGCTTTTTTCTCTTCTTGTTTAGGAGCTTCCTTTGGAGCCTCAGCTTTTTTTTCTCCATCTTTAGGAGCATCATCCTTAGCTTCTTTTTTTCTGTCTTTTTTTGGAACTGCTTTTAAAGGATTATTACCCTTCGCCGGCATTTCCATTAATTGATTTTCTCCGAGAATTCTTGCTACACGCATTGTTGGTTTAGCACCTTGACTTAACCAATATTTAATTCTCTCAGATTGTAAACCAACTCTTTCCTTTTTCTCCTTTGGTAAAAGTGGATTGAAAAAACCAAGTTTCTCAATAAATCTTCCATCTCTTGGGAATCTGCTATCTGCAACCACAATTTTATAAACAGGTCTTTTTTTTGTTCCACCCATTGATAATCTTAACTTTAACATTTTTCTCCTTTTATTATTTTAGTTGATTAAAAAGTTCTGGCGGAATTCCTTTATCCTCCAAACCTTTCATATTTCCTTTAGACATCTTCTTCATCATTTCAGACATCATTTTAAATTGTTTTAACAATTTATTGATAGTGGCAATGTCAGTACCTGAGCCATTAGCAATTCTTTTTTTTCTTGATCCATCTATTATTTTTGGATTTGATCTCTCTTTTTTTGTCATAGATAAAATTACAGCCTCATTTTTACTTACAATTTTTTCATCTACTCCAGCTTGATCCATTTGATTTTTTATTTTTGACACACCAGGTAAAAAAGACATAATACCCTCAATTCCTCCCATCTTTTTCATCTGTCGCAATTGAGAAAGGTAATCATCTAATGAAAACTGACCTTTCTTCAATTTCTCCTCTGTTTTTTTTAAATTCTCTTCGTCTAAGTCTTGAGTGGCCTTTTCAACTAGGGAAACTATGTCTCCCATACCAAGGATTCTGTTAGCAATTCTGTCGGGATGAAATTCTTCTAAGTTATCGATTTTTTCACCCACACCTAAAAATTTAATTGGAACTTGCGATACATATTTCATACTTAAAGCAGCACCGCCTCTTGCGTCACCATCAGATCTTGTAAGAATTATTCCTGTTAAATTGACAGTGCTGTTAAACTCTTTAGCAACATTTGCTGCTACTTGCCCAGTAAGAGAGTCAGCAACAAGTAAAGTTTCAGATGGATTAATTGTTTGCTCAATTTGTTTAACTTCACTCATCATTTGCAGATCTATTTGCGTTCTACCTGCTGTATCGAAAATTATTACCTCTGATCCGTTTAAATTTGCAGCGCTAAGAGCACGTCTGCAAATATCCAAAGGTTGTTGTCCTTCGACTATAGGTAATGTTAAAATATTATTTTGTTCACCTAGCAATTTTAATTGTTCTTGAGCAGCTGGCCTGTAAACATCTAAGCTCACCATCATAATTTTTTTTTTATTTACTTTCTCAATATACTTTGCGATTTTTGCAGCAGAGGTGGTTTTACCTGATCCTTGTAAACCCACTAGCATCATTGAAACTGGTGGAACTGCATTAAGATTTATTTTTTCAGATTTGCTTCCTAGAAAATTGACTAATTCATCGTAGACAATTTTAACAACCATTTGACCAGGTGAAGTTGACCTAACAATTTCTTTTCCTAATGCCTTTGGCTTAACATTTTCTATAAACTGCTTTGCAACATCTAAGGATACATCTGCTTCAAGAAGAGCTAGCCGAACAGACCTTAATCCTTCATCCACTTGTTTTTCATCAAGTGATGGGGCTTTTTTTAAAGAAGAAAAAATTTCCTCAAATTTATTTGTCAAATTTTCAAACATAATTTTACACAGCAGCAATCGCACCAGTGGGCGAACCCTCGCTGACTGGTGTCGATCTCTTTGTTTCCAAAGACACCGCAAATTGCTTACTTTTGCGGAAGTGGCGATAAACTATAATAGAGGTTCAAAAAGTCAATAAATAAGTTAAGTATAAATATATGGAATTTAATGCTTACAAAATGGATGGTTTAGGAAACGATTTTATCATCATAGATAGAAGAGAAAATTCAATTAATTTGACACAGGAAAAAATTATTGAATTAGGAGACAGATCTAATATTGGATTTGATCAAATTATCTTCATAGATAAAAAACAAGAAAGTTCTTTTCCTATAAAAATATTTAACTCTGATGGAGGTGAGGTAAGCGCTTGTGGAAACGGGTCAAGATGCGTAGCTTATCTTTTGGGTGAAAAATTAAATACCAAACAAATAAAGTTAAAGACAAACAATAGAGTGCTTAATGCAAAAATAGTTGGAGATTTACAAGTTGAACTTGAAATGGGAAAACCTTTGTTTAGTTTTGAGGATATTCCATTATCAAAGACAATAAATCCTGCTGATGTAACTTTAAAAATAAATGATAAAACATTTTCTAATGGATTTTGTGTCAATGTAGGGAACCCACACATAATTTTTTTTGTAAAAAATTGTTTTGACTATGATTTAAAAATAATAGGTCCTCAAATTGAAAATCATGATCTGTTTCCCGAAAAAATAAATGTAACATTTGCTGAAGTCACAGATAAAAATAATATAACTGTGAATGTATGGGAAAGAGGAGCGGGACTTACTAAAGCCTGTGGTACGGCAGCGTGCGCATCTGCTGTTGCTGCTATAGAGAAAAATTTAGTTAATAATAAAGTTAACATAAATTTTAAAAAAGGTGTTTTGAATATTGAGGTAGATAAATATAATAATATTTTTATGACTGGACCAGTTTCAGAGGTCAAAAATATAAATTTGAAATTATAAAATGGGTATTTTTGAAAAATTCAAACTAGGCTTACAAAAAACTGCCTCAAGTTTTTCTTCTGGACTAAAGGAAATAATTATTAAAAAAGAGATTGATGATAAAACTTTAGATGAAATAGAAGAATTTTTAATACAATCGGATGTGGGTGTTACTGCTTCAGAAGAAATAAAAAAAATAATTGCAGAAAAAAAGATTGATCCAAATAAAGATAAATTAGAAGAAATTAATTTAATTCTTAAGAATTACATTATTAGCTTAATGTCACCTCTCGAAAAAAGTAATTTTTTCTCCAATAAAACTGACTTGAATGCTGTACTTGTCTCTGGTGTTAATGGTGTAGGTAAGACAACTACGATAGGAAAAATTGGAAAAATTTTAAAAAATAATGGTAATAAAGTAATTTTTTCGGCTTCAGATACTTTTAGAGCTGCAGCAATTGAACAGTTAGAAAATTGGGCAAAAAAAATTGATGTCGATATCATTAAATCTTCTCAAGGCTCTGACCCGGCTTCTGTTGCATATAAAGCTATTGAAGAAGCGATAGGTAAAAATTTTACCCATGTTTTAATAGATACTGCTGGAAGATTACAAAATAAGAAGAATTTAATGGAAGAGTATAAAAAAATAGCAAATGTAACAAAAAAAATTGACCCAAAAGCTCCTCACGAGGTATTATTAGTTTTGGATGCCACTTCTGGCCAAAATATAAT
>CACJOS010000005.1 GCA_902595115.1 uncultured Pelagibacteraceae bacterium | reverse complement strand
GTTGGCCAAGTAGGTTCTTTAGTAGAAACGTGAATTACCATATCAAACCCGTCTGGGTATCCTGCTTCATTAAGAAGTTTTTTCGCTTTTTTAATGTCTTGAGGACACTTCATTTTTAAACGATATTGATCTGATGGTGCAACTGGTGTATCGCAAGATACTGTGGCTGCTCCACCCATTACTAAATCAACAAGCTCTTGTCTATCGACTGCAAGTCTAACAGCTTTTCTAACTTTTGGATCATCAAAAGGTGCAGTATCTGTTCTCATTACCATGCCTCTCCAATTTCCTGTTGGTACTACTGAAACATTAAACTTTTTATTACCATCAAAAATTTTCTTTTGGCTAAATGGTACATATCTGTTCATATCAATTTGACCAGTTAATAAAGCTTGTACTCTTGCTTCACCATCTGGTATTGCGATAACATGTACTTCCGCAACTCCTGGCGCACCTTCCCAATAATCTGGGTTTGCTATAAGCACAGTCGTTCCCTCTGGATCAAATGTTGCTACCTTAAAGGGTCCAGTTCCAATACCAGTTTGACCAATAGTATCTCCAGAACCTGAAGGAATCATTCTTAATCTATAATCAGTTAATAATAATGGAAAATCTGCAAATGAAGTATTTAATTTCATTTTTACGGTATGTGAATCTATTACTTCAATATCCGTAACAGAGCTCATACTTTTTTTCGCAGGTGATCCAATATCAGGATCTTTAACACGCATTAATGAATATTTAACATCTTCGGCATCAAAGTCTGAACCATCATGAAATTTTATTCCCTTACGGAGATTAAAAGTCCACTCGTTTGCTTCTGAATTTGCTGACCATTTTGTTGCTAATGATGCTGTGACTTTGCCTTTTAAATTTTTTCTTACTAAACGGTTTTGAGTCATTATAACTACTTGAAATAAACGCCCTTTAGTAATTGCATCAAGGTTTGTATCTTTTCCAAAACCAAGATCATGCGATAGTTTAAAGACACCGCTTGATGCATTCGCTAATGAAAAAGACAACATTAAAGATATCAATGAAAATGATATCACTTTATATATTTGTTTCATAAAATTGCCCCTCTTTTTAAAGCATAAAGTTAACAATTCATTTGTTTGATATCAATAAAGAAAACTTTATTGTTTTATTGGCATTTGTTGTTTAATAATCATCGTTATTAAATTATATGCACGATATCCTAAAAAACGTAAGGTTTTCAATAAAGCCAACTAAACTGAATGGTGAAAATAAAGTAGAGTTAGCTAGAACTCTCCCTATTCATCCTCTTACCTATCAAGAACTGCCTTACGACCCTGAGTATTCACATTATGCTGGGCGACTTACTACAGAAAAATTATCAAATGCAACTCCTGATCAAATGTATTGGAAAACAAGAAAAGAAATAATTTTAAGGCATACAGGAGAATATCCTTATGAAATATCAGGTCCAGACTCTTTGAAATTTTTAGAAAAAATTTTCCCTAGAAATATTTCAAAAATGAAAGTTGGTAGATGTTCTTATCAGTTTGCTTGTTACCATGATGGTGGAATGATAACTGATGGAATATTATTAAGATTAGAAGAGGATAAATTTTGGTTTGCTCAAGCTGATGGAGATCTTTTTTCATGGTACAAAGCGAATGCCGAAGGTTACAATGTAAAAATATCTGATCCAAATGTTTGGATAAGTCAAATACAAGGTCCCAAATCAATGGAGTTGTTATCAAAATTAATAAAAGAAGACATTGCAGAAAAATGGAACTATTTTGATTGCAAAGAAGTAACAATATTCAGTGAAAAGATTATAATAAGCAGGACTGGATTTACAAACGAACTTGGATGGGAGATTTACTTTAGACCTGAAAATAACGCTGAGAAAATTGGTGATTTAATTCTATCTGAAGGAAAAAAGATGGGCATGATTTTAACAGCTACACCATCTTTTAGAGGAAGAAGAATAGAGGCAGGTCTTCTTTCAGCAGGACAAGACTTTGACAAGAATACAAATCCTTTTTCTGTTGGACTTGGTAAATTTGTTGATTTAGATAAAAAAGATTTTATTGGAAAAAAAGCTTTATCGAGTCTTGAAAAAAAATGTAGAACATGGGGCCTTAGAGTTAAAGAAAGTGTGGCTCTAAAAGGTGAAAATATTTTTTCTAATAACAAAGTAATTGGAAGAGTTACATCAAGCACATGGTCGCCATTTCAAGTTTGTGGAGTTGCAATTATACATTTAAATAATGATCAATTTGGACCTAGCTCAGTAATAGATGTGAAGTGTTCAGATGGAAAAATTTATAAAGGTGAAATTTGCAGTCTACCAATGTACGATAAAAAAAATGAGATAGTTAGGGGCTTAGTAGAAAATATACCAACTAAGCCAGAACCTTGGCCAGGAATTCAAACAAAATAGTTTCTTTAAATGGATATTGTTGAGAAAAAAATTATATCTATAGGCGGTGGCGGATTCACACACCAAACAGACAAATTTTTAGATGAATTTGTAATTAATCAAATAATCGATAGAAAAATTAAATTTGGATTTTTACCTACAGCAAGCAAAGATAATTTAAATAAAATTAAAATATATTATGAAGAATTAAAAAAATATAATCTTGAATTATCTCATTTTGAACTTTGTTCAAAAGTAAAAGGTTTCTCAAATTGGATAATGGATCAAGATATAATTTATGTTGGAGGAGGAAATACCAACTTCATGCTAGATTTGTGGCAGACAAATAAATTGTATAAATATTTTGAAAAAGCTTATAACTCAGGAATTATTTTATCAGGTGTTAGCGCTGGTGCTGTTTGTTGGTTTGAATGGATATTTACAGATTCTCTAGGAGATGGATATAAACCCCTTAGAGGAATGAATTTTATATCAGGAAGTTGTACACCTCATGCGTCTGAAAAAAATAGAATTTATGAATTTGAATTAAGTATTAAGAATAAAAAAATACCTAATGGTATAGCTATTGATGATGGTGTTGCTGTTCTATTCATAAACGGTAAACCAACTTCTGTTTGTTCTTCAAGCAAAAATAGAAATGCATATTTTATTGATGATAATAATAATAGAATTGTATTAAATGATCATATAAAAAAAACGAATGAGTAATATTTTTCCAAGCAAAAGAATTCATAGTATTGAAGATGCTCGTAATTTAGCTAGAAAAAGAATGCCAAGAATGATGTTTGATTTTGTGGATGGAGCTTCTGGAGACGAAAAATTATGCGAAAATAATAGTAAAGCTTTAGATCAGATTAGACTTCAACCTCGTGTTCTCAGAAATGTGGAAAAAAGAAAAATTAATAAAAGTTTTTTAGGCTCCGAATACGATCAACCATTTGGCTTTGCACCAATGGGAATGTGTAATTTAACTTGGCCAGGTGCAGATGTAATGTTAGCGCAAGAAAGCGTTAATAATAATGTGCCAATATGTGTATCGATGGCATCATCAACTTCACTAGAAAAAATGTATGATCTTTCTAAAGGAAATTGTTGGTTACAATTATACAACTTTCAAGATGAAGAATTTCTTATGGAACTTTTAGATAGAGGTCATCAAAAAGGTTATAAAGTTGCAATTCTTACTGTTGATGTCCCTATACAATTTAGAAGAGCCAAAGATAATAAGAATGGTTTTACCGTACCGTTTAATTTAGGCCCAAAACAATTTTTTGATTTTGCTACACATCCACTTTGGTCAATAAGCACACTTCTATATGGAATTCCTAAGCCAATGAATTATGAAACATCGAAGCGAGGAAATAAATTTAATAGAGGTGAAAGTAGAGGATCCACTGATTGGAATACATTAAAAAGAGTGCGAGAAAAATGGAAAGGAAAACTTATTATAAAAGGCGTGATGTCTCCAGAAGATGCAATTAAAATTAAAGAAGAAGGAGCTGATGCTATACAAGTTTCAAATCATGGTGGAAGACAATTAGATAGCGCAACAGCATCAATTGAAGTACTTCCTTTGATAAGAAATTCTTTGGGAAAAGATTTTCCAATCATATTTGATAGTGGTATTAGAGGCGGTAGTGATATTGTAAGAGCATTAGCCCTTGGAGCTGATTTCACAATGGTTGGTAGACCTTTAATGTATGGTATTGGAGCTGACGGTGCTAAAGGGTTGAAAAGAATAGTCGATATAATTAAAGAGGAAGTTAGTACAGCCTTGGGATTAGTAGGTTTAAATGATATAAAAGATATATCTTCGGATATTATAGCTGAGAGATTTATAAGAGAATTTAAATATTAAAATGTCAGAAAAAAAAATAAGAGGTGGATCTCTAATTGCAAGAGCTTTAAGGGATAAAGGTATAGAAAATGTTTTCACTTTATCAGGTGGATTCTGCAATCCTGCATTAGAAGGGTTAATGGAATGTCAAATAGATGTAATAAACTGCCCTCATGAACAGATTGCAGGGCACCTTGCCGATGGACACACAAGAATTACTAGAAAACCTACTGTATGTCTTGTTGGGCCAGAGGGATTTGCAAATGCTGTTCCATCTATGATGGAAGCATGGGGAGAAAGATCTCCAGTGATTTTCATAACTGGATCAAGTAGTTTAAGAAGACAGGGGGCAGGAGGATTTAAAGAAATTGATGATGTCAAAATTGCTGAACCATTAACAAAATATAGCGCAAGTATTACTGATGGAAATAGAATTCGTGAATTTGTCGATAAAGCTTATTTAATAGCAACAAATGGTTACCCGGGGGCAGTTCACTTAAGTGTCCCAGTTGATATAATGTTTTCATCTTTTCCTGAAAATGCAGGATTAGAGGAAAGACCTTTTTCTCAATCAAAAAAAATAAAAAATATTGCTTGGCCAGACCCCAATCAAATGAGTGAAGTTTTAAAATTAGCGTCGAATTCCAAAAAACCGATGCTTATCGGTGGCCATGGTGTCTGGTGGTCAGGTTCTGAGAAGAAATTAGAAGCTGCAGGTCAAAATTTAAATATTCCAATTTTTAATGTTCCATACCATCAAAAACTTTTAGGGGAGGAAGCTAAATCGTACATGGGATTGGCAGATATACACCAATATCCCCCTTCAAAATTTGCGTTTGATGAATCAGACTTAATTTTAATGGTTGGAACAAGACTTGACAATCAGATGAATTTTGGGAATCCCCCACTATTTCCTAAATCTACAAAAATTGTTTGTATAAATGGATCTCATGAAGAAATCGAATTAAATAGAGCTGCAGATATTAATATGCTGTGTGATCCAGGGGTATTTTTGGACACTTTAAGTAAATTAAAAGTAAATAATAAATGGAATTTAGACAGTAAATGGATTGAGCAAAACATATTGGGAAAAAAGAAATGGATTGATAAATCTTTAAAAGATCTTGAAAAAGAAACAATCGAAGCAAAAAAAAAAGGTGGTAAAATTCATCCTCTCCAATTAGCTTTAGATGTACAAGATGCAATGAAGGATAATGATTGGTTGGTGATAGATGGTGGAAATACTCATTTTTGGTCTGAAATAGCAATTAATATTGCTGGTCATAAAGGAAAAAAACTTGGTGGTATTTTACATCCCGGAACTTTTAGTATGCTCGGTGTTGGAGTTCCGTTTGCACTTTCTGCAAAAAATCTAAATCCAAAATCAAATGTAGTATTGATAAGTGGCGATGGGGCTTTTTTATCTGGAGGCTTATCTATTGAAGCAGCTTTTCAAGAAAAGAAGCCAATAGTAGTTGTAATAGATAATAATGGTGGGTTAGATTGTATTTCTCAACAACAAGAAAGGTTGTTTGAAAGTGGAAAACATTTTGCAACTGATTTTAGAGATATTCCCTTTCATAAAATATTTGAAGGATTTGGAGGTCATGGTGAGCTTGTCCTTAAAAGAGAAGAGCTTGCTCCAGCACTGAAAAGAGCTCTGGCAAGTGGAAAAACTGCATGTGTAAATGTAAAAGCTAAAGGAGTTATCAGCCCGATTGTAGCTGCAGTAAGCAATAAGAGAGATAAAGCATCAATTGAATAATAAATGGCAATAGTTTCATCACACTTATTAAGTTCAACAGATGGTTCACATGCATCAGGTGTGAAAGTAATTATAAATCAAATAAATAAAAATGGATCAAGAAGAAAAATTTTTCAATCTAAAACAGATAAACATGGGAGAATCTATAAACAATTTTCTCTAACAAAAAAAGATACCTCCTTAAAATATGAAATTATTTTTAATATACAAAATTACTATAAAAAAAAAACTAATGTTACAGATATAGTAATCAAGTTTAATATGAAAAATCCTAAGAAAAAATATCATATACCTGTTATAATTGCACCAAACGGATATTCCGTGTGGTGGTCAAAATAAATTAATGAGAAAAATAACAGTTCATAAATCAAAAAATATCAAATTAAATATGTCAAGACGTATAAGACGTACGCCTTTTACTGATAGGGTTGAAAAATTAGGTGTGTCAGATTTTACTGTTGTCAATCATATGCTCTTACCAAAAGGTTTTAGAAAAACTGTAGAGCAAGATTATTGGCATTTAAGCAAACATGTTCAGCTATGGGATGTTTCTTGTCAAAGACAGGTTCAAATATCTGGTAGAGATGCTTTTAAACTTATTCAAAAGTTAACACCAAGACCATTAAAAAAAATGCAAACTGGAAAATGCTTTTATATTCCAATCTTAAATGAAAAAGGAGGTATGATTAATGATCCTGTTCTCCTAAAATTAGATGATGACATGTTTTGGATTTCTATTGCTGATTCTGATATATTGCTTTGGGCCAATGGTATTGCAATTGGATTAGGTTTGGATGTTAAAATAAAAGAACCAGATGTTTACCCATTAGCAGTACAAGGACCAAAATCTGAAGATTTACTTGTATCCATTTTTGGAGAAGAAATAAGAAAAATAAAATTTTTCAATTTTAGAATATTTGACTTTATGGGAACCAAACAAATAATAGCAAGATCAGGCTATAGTAAACAAGATGGTTTTGAAATTTACTTCAAAGGTTTTGAAAAATATTTTGATAGTAAAGACTTGGGACAAAAGCTTTGGGACACAATCTGGAAAGCTGGAAAAAAATTTAATATTTCACCGGGATGTCCTAATCTGATAGATAGAATAGAAGGTGGGCTAATGTCATATGGAAACGATTTTACTAAAGAAAATAATCCTTACGAATGTAATTTAGAAAAATATTGTAAATTTGATGATCATGATTTCATTGGAAAAAAAGCTCTTGAAAAAATTAAAAAAAGTGGATTAAAACAAAAAATGCGAGGGGTTATGTTTGGTGGAAAACCCTATAAACCTAATGGTAAGCTTTTGCCAGTACTTTCACTAAGTAAAAAAATTATTGGAAGAATTACATCTGGAATTTTTTCACCGAGAATAAAAAAAAATATAGGTCTTTCTATGATTTCAAAAGATAATTGGAAAGAAAATCAAAAAGTTTTAGTAGAAACCTTAGACGGCAAATTAGTAAAAGGTACTATTACCTCTTTGCCATTTCCTAAATAAATATATATACATATTAATATGTTTAAACCTGTTATTGTCGGATATGCTCGTTCGCCCTTCACTATGGCAAGGAAGGGTGCACTTATTGATGTTAAGCCAGTAAATTTATTATCCGAAGTTGTAAAAAATTTAGTTTCTAAAAGCAAAATTAATAAGGAAGATATTGAAGATATTGTGGTCGGTTGTGCTTTTCAAGTCGGTGAACAATGTTTCAACATTGGAAAATTAGTTACTTTTTTAGCTGATATGAATGTTAAAACTTCAGGTATGACCGTTGACAGGTGGTGTGGATCTTCAATGGAGGCTATCCATATAGCATCAGGTAAAATTGTAATGGGGTCAGGTAAAGTTTTTATTTGTGGTGGAGTAGAAAGTATGTCTAGAGTTAATACTGGATTTGACCCAGTCCCTTATCCTTATACTGAAAAAGAAAACCCTCATGTATATTTTTCAATGGGTACTACAGCTGAAAACGTAGCAAGAAAATTTAATATTTTAAGAGAAGAGCAACAAGAATTTGCAATATCAAGTCATAATAAAGCACATGAAGCTCAAAAAAATGGAAAGTTATCTGAAGAAATAATTCCAATAGGTGAATGTAAAGAAGACGGAAATATTAGACCCAATAGTACTCAAGAAAAATTAGATCAATTAAAACTTGCTTTTGATACAAAAGGAACAGTCACAGCAGCAACATCCTCACCCTTAACTGATGGAGCAGCGGCAACAATAATCTGTGAAGAAAATTATGCGAAAGAAAATAATCTTAATATATTGGGTAGAATAGTTTCTACAGCTGTTGAAGGTTGTGATCCAGATTATATGGGACTTGGTCCAATAGGTGCATCAAAAAAAGCACTTATGCGTGCAAATTTATCAATTGATAAAATTGATATCTTTGAACTTAACGAGGCTTTTGCATCACAATCTTTAGCTTGTATAAAAGATTTGGGTATTGACCAAAAAAAAGTTAACATTGATGGGGGTGCATTAGCCTTAGGACATCCGCTTGGAGCTACAGGAGCAAGAATTACCGGAAAAGCTGCTGATCTTTTAAGAAGAGAAAATAAAAAATATGCGCTTTCAACTCAATGTATCGGTCTTGGTATGGGGATTGCTACTGTAATTGAGTCGGTAGATTAATTATCTATTTATTCCTCTAATTCTTTCTGATCTTCTTCTTAAAAGTTCAGCTGTAACCAAAATTAGAGTTGATAAAACAATTAAACATGTGGCAACTGCCAAAATTGTTGGGCTTAATTGCTCTCTTAAACCTGTCCACATTTGAATTGGAATAGTTGTATTTTCTAATCCAGCTAAGAATAAAACAACTACTACTTCATCAAAAGAAGTTACAAAGGCAAATAAACCTCCAGATATTACTCCTGGTAAAATCAAAGGTAATGTAATTTTCATAAATGTATTAACGGGATCACTTCCCAAACTTGATGCAGCTCTAGTTACGCTATGATCAAAGCCAGATAGTGTAGCAGTTACTGTAATTACTACAAACGGAGTTCCTAAAACAATATGTGCCAAAATGATTCCTGTATGAGTTGCAGCCAGTCCTGCTTTTGCCATAAAGAAAAATATTGCAACACCAGAAATAATCAAAGGTACGATCATTGGAGATATTAGTGTCGCCATTATTATTCCTTTGTAAGGCATATGTCTGCTACTTAACCCTAATGCTGCAACTGTTCCAAGTATCACAGAGCCTATTGTAGCAAAAGTTGCAATTATAAAACTATTTTTTGTTGCAAGGCCCCAAGGATTTTTAGTTCCATATATCATATCCTTATACCATCTTAGTGAGAATGCGTCTGGATCTAATCTTTTCATTCCATCTGAAAAAACTAAAAACTCTTCTGCATTAAATGATAATGGAAAAATTACAAACAAAGGTGCAATCAAAAAGAAAAAAACACAGGTACATATAAAAAGATAAAAGTAGTGCCAAATTCTATATCTTGTCTCTGTATATTTTGGTAATGCCATAATTATCCTAGTTTAATATTGTCTACTCCAACAAGTTTGTTATAAATCCAATAAATTACAAGAACTCCGGTTAGAAGCATAAGACCCATTGCAGATGCAAAACTCCAATCTAAAGTACTTTTCATGTGGAAAGCTATTTGATTGCTTATTAAAGTACCTGAGGCACCTCCAACAAGTGCTGGTGTAATATAGTATCCAATTGCAAGTATAAAAACCAATAAACACCCAGCCCCAATTCCAGGAATTGTTAAGGGAAAATAAACTTTCCAAAAAGCCACAAAAGGAGTTCCTCCAAGTGATTTTCCTGCCCTCATTAAACTTGGGGAAATTGTCTTCATAACGCTATAAAGTGGCAGCACCATAAAAGGTAATAAAATTTGGGTCATTGCAACATAAGTGCCTGTTTTGTTGTACATCATTTCTGGTCTATTTTCCTCGCCAACAAGGCCAATCCATACAAAAAAATCATTTACAATTCCTTGTTGTTGTAAAAGTATCATCCAACTTGCTGTTCTAACTAATAAAGAAGTCCAGAAAGGTAATAGAACACAAATCATTAATAGATTACTATATTTCATTGGTAAGGTTGCTAGTAAATGTGCGATCGGGTATGCCATTAAAAAACATAATATAGTTACAAAAAAAGCAATCTCTAAAGTTCTAAGCCATAATATTCTGTGCACTCTTCTATCTTCTGAAACTTGTGATATTTTTCCATCTTCATTTTCATACATATCCATTGCTTTGAGATATTTTGAATAAGTAATATCTGGGGCTCTTCTCTTTATAGCTCTCCAATATTCAACGTTTGCCCAACGTTTATGTACATTCATGATTTGCTCTTTATAATTACCTTGTTCAAATTTTTTCATTTTACGTTGAAGTTTTTTTAGAATACTTTTAAAACCATTTTTTTCGTAATTTAATTGAGTGGCTAATTTTCCAAATGTTTTTTCCTCAACAAGAAATTTATAATCCAAATAAAATGCCTCAAAAACTTCCTCTGGGGGTAATTCTTTACCATCCCATTTTTCCATTGCTTTAAATGTTTTTGGAAGCATGTTTGTGACCATTCGATCATCTACACTTCTAAAAAGCATTTCACCTATTGGAAAAATGTATGTAATTATTAAAAAAAGTAATAATGGAGCTACTAAAAGAAAAGCTTTAATTTTATTTTTTTTTTCTGCTTTTTTTAAGCTTACCTCTAAAGGAATTCCGTCAGTAGTTAATATTTGTTTAGTTTCGCTGCTCATAAAATAAAAAGGGCGGTTATTAAAACCGCCCTAAATATATTATATAATTTTAGTCTTTAAAACTTAAATTATAGTCCAGCTTTCATTGCTTCCCATTTTTCTCCAAGCTCTGTACCGTTATCGGCCCAGTAAATTGGGTCAACTAAGAAGTAATTTTTTGTGTTTCCTGGAGCAGTTGGCATTTCTGGAACCATGTTTGTTTTACCGTCTTTGTACCACGGCTCACCTGCTTCCATAATTTTTAAAGATGATTTTCTCCAAGGTGCGTATGCTATATATTTAGCACTTCCTGCTAAACCTTCTGTACTTGTCATCTCAGCTAATGCTTTTTTAGCATCTGCTTCGTTTGGTCCACCTTTGACTAAAACGAAATATTCATAGTCAAGACCTTGGCCATCCCAAACTTGTTTTAATGGTGCACCTTCTCCAACAATTGCGTTAAAGAATCTACCATTCCAACCAGTTGCCATTACTACTTCACCACTCATTAAAAGTTCTGGTGGTTGAGCACCTGCAGACCAAAATACACATCCACCTTGAGGGTCTGTGCAAAGTTTTTTGATCTTATTCATTGCTCTATCAACACCTTTTTCTGTTTCTAAAGCTTCATAGATTTTTGCTCCACCTTTTCCTGGTTTAATACCATCAGCTGCTAAAGCAATCTCTAAATTTGTTAAAGCGCCTTTGTATATAGCTCTTTTTCCAGGAAATTTTTTTGTGTTAAAGAAATCTTTTATAGTTTTTGGAGTGCCTTTTACATTTTCAGTATTATAAGCGTAAGTCCAAGAATATAAAATATTTCCTACAGCACACTTACTTGGCATTGGAGCAAAGAAATCTTTACTCGCTGGAGTTCCATCAGGTGCTGGTGGAAAGTCTTTATCAAAATCAAATTCAACAAATAAACCTTCGTCGCATCCAGTAATAGTATCCATTGCAAATACATCGATTATATCCCATGTAATTGCACCAGCTTCTTTTTGTGCTTTAATTTCTGATAATCCACCAGAATAATCCACCCAGTTAATAGGTACACCAAGTTTCTTAGCAGTAGGATCACCATATCCTAATTTTTGACTTTCAGTGTATGCTCCACCCCAAGATGCAACTGTAACTGCAAATGCTGATGAAGTTATTGAAAGAGCAAAAGAAAGGGTAAGTAATAATTTACTTAATTTTTTCATTTATCCTCCGTTTAAACGTTTTTTTAAAAACATAATTACAACAAGTAAAAAAAACGGAGTCAACCAAGTATTTGCTAAAAATTAAGTGGATTAGGGCTGATTATATTAAGAATAATTCTAAATTGGTTTATTTTGGGTCTAAAGCTCTTGCATCGGTTGAGTTCCAACTAATATTAATTGTATTCCCAAGTTTAATATCGATATTTTGTGAACTATTTGGAACTTTTAAAATAAATTCAGGATTTCCAAGAACGTTAAGTCTTACACGGGTATGATCACCATGATAAATCACTTCCTCAATTTTTCCCTTATAATTATTATCCATTTTTTGAGGTGGGTTAATAAGAGCTCTTTCAGGTCTTATAGAAACAGTAGTTTTATCACCTTTTGATTTAACATTTATTGGATTAGCTACTATTTCACCTTCTTTTAATTTAACTTTGCATTTTCCATCAGAAATATCTGATACTTCGCCCTGGAAAGTATTATTTTCCCCAATAAATTCTGCTACAAAAGAATTCACTGGTTCTTCATATAATTTGTCAGGTGATGAAAGTTGTTGAACTTTGCCATCATTAAATACAGCAATTCTGTTTGACATAGTTAATGCTTCACCTTGGTCATGTGTAACATAAACTACTGTAACTCCAATACTTTCATGAATATGTTTAATCTCATACTGCATGCTCTCTCTCAAATTTTTATCTAGAGCGCCTAATGGTTCATCCATTAAAACAACAGCCGGATCAAAAACTAACGCACGAGCTACAGCGACCCTTTGTTGTTGTCCACCTGATAATTGCCCTGGCATTCTGTTTTCAAAACCAGTTAGAGAAACCATAGACAGTGCTTTATCAACTTTTTTATCAATTTCATCTTTTGAAACTTTTCTTACTTTTAAAGGGAAAGCTAAATTTTCATAAACAGTCATGTGTGGAAACAGTGCATAATTTTGAAATACCATTCCAATTCCTCTTTTGTGTGGAGGAATATTTGAAATTGGATTTGAATCTAAATAAATTTCTCCATTTGTTGGAGTTTCAAAACCAGCCAACATCATAAGACAAGTTGTCTTTCCAGAGCCAGATGGTCCAAGCATTGTTATAAATTCACCTTCTGAAATATCTAAGTTAAGATCTTTAACAACTAAAACTTTGCCATCATAACTTTTATCGACTTTATCGAATTTGACGAATTCTGAATTCTTAGACATAAGCGTGTTTTAAAACATTTAAGTGATGTTTTTTCAAGTTATTTTATATGCAAGTCTTTGGGGAAATTGCAAAATAACTCACTTCCTTTGTCCGTAATTCTTACAGACTCTGATGCTTCAACACCCCAATCACCAAATTGCATTACAGCAATCATATGAAAACAAACATTTGGTTTAAGAATAGTTTTATCTCCTTTGTAAATATTTAAAGTATGTTCACCCCAATCTGGAGGATATCCAATTCCAATTGAATATCCTGTTCTAGACTCTTTTTTAATATTATATTTATCAAGAACTCCCCAAAATTTTTGAGCCACGTCATCTGCTGTGTTTCCAGGTTTAGCTACAGATATTCCTTCATTCAAAGCTTCGTTTGTAGCTTTCATTGCATCTATTTTTTTTTGCTCTGGTTTTCCAAGATGGACTGTTCGTGCCATTGGACAATGATACCTTTTGGTTACTCCAGATAATTCAACAACAGTCGCCTCTCCTTTTACAAATTTCTCATCTGTAGCCGTTAAATGTGATGCGGATGTGCCTTTGCCTGTGGGTAGTAAAACAGCAATACTTGCATATTCTCCACCAATTTCTGGAGTTCCTCTAAATAAAGCCCTTTGAATTTCTGCTACTGCATCACACTGTCTTACTCCAGGATTTATGCTATCCATTGCAACTTTCATTGCATTTTCGGAAATCTTTGCAGCTCCCTTCATTAGATTTATTTCTGCATCTGACTTTATTAATCTTACCCAATTGACTAATCTTTTAGAGTCTTTGATCTTTGAATTTGGCAATCCTTGTTTTAACTTTTCGTAACAAAATGCAGTAAAGTAATGACTATCCATTTCAACACCAATATTTGATTTTTCCCATTTTCTTTCTTTAATAAAATCAATTAATGCGTCGTATGGGTGTGTTGGCCATGTATGAATATACTTTTCTTTATAAACAATAATATTTTCCCTTTTTAAATACGTCTTAATATAAGCGCCTCCAGCATCCTGGGCCCTAACAAAACAAATCGGTTCTTCTAGATCAGCATGAACAAGTACACATTGAGAATAATAAAAAGACCAAGCATCATATCCAGTAAGATAATTCATATTATTGGTATCTTGGGATATTAGTAGTTCTATGCCTTTTTGTTGCATAGACTGTTTTGTTTTTTTTAATCTTTCTTTATATTCATCTTTTGTAAAGGACATGATTAATTTGAATTAAACAACTTTCCAAATCCAGATATAGAATTATTTTGTCCAATCTTTTCTAACGTATCCCAGATTAAAACTTGATTGCTAGAAAGAACAAATTTATTTAGGTTTTTCTCGAGTTTTTGAATAATTTGAAGAACTGGAAGAGCGGTACACGAAATAAATACTGCATCAGCATCTCCATGATCCATATTTGTTAAAACTTCATACAAAAAATCTAGATCTACTTTCCAAATATCACTATCGGAATCAATATCTAAATATGAATTTGATGTTACTTGAAATTTCTCATCCTTGAAAAAAGAGACAACCTGATTATTCAATTTTTGGGGATAAGGAGTAAAAATAGAAATTTTTTTAATATTCAATTTTTTTAATGCAGCTATAGCTGCAGTGCTAGGAGTTGTAACTTTTGATGAAGGTTTTGCATTTTTTATCTTTTTTTCAATAGTTTCATAACCGCTTGCAATTGTTCCAGATGTACAACCATAAACAACACAATCAATTTTCTCATTTGGCAAAATATCATTCGTGACATTTGTAAGATCTTCTGACATTTTAATTAAATTTTCTTTAGTTAAAGGGTCATATGTCTTTATACGATTAACAAAAAAATCTATATCTTTATCTTTGATGACATCTGCGAAATCTTTTTCAATTATAAAATCTGAGGCTAAAGCAATCAAACCAATCCTAGGGTTTGTTTTTTTTGAAAATTTCGGATCAATTTTTTTTAAATTCATATAATTCTTTTATTTGTGTATATTCCTCTAAAACTTCAGGATTTGCCAGCGCTTCTTTATTTTTAATTGTGTTACCATCTATTATATTTTTCACCGCTAATTCGACAATTTTTCCATTTTTGGTTCTAGGAATATCTTTTACTTTAAATATTTTATTTGGAACATGTCTTGGTGAAGCATTTATTCTAATTTGTTGTTTAATTTTTTTTATTAATTCATCATTTAGTATCACCCCGTTATTAAGGATAACAAATAAAATTATTCTGATATCATTATCCCAAGATTGACCCACAACAATCGACTCTTTTATTTCTTTAAATTTTTCTACTTCGGAATATATTTCTGCTGTGCCCAGTCTTACACCGCCAGGATTTAAAGTGGCATCTGATCTACCATAAATTAAAAACCCACCTGAATTTTTTATCTCTCCATAGTCTCCATGATGCCAAATATTTTTATATCTGTTAAAGTAAGCATTTTGAAATTTTTTATTATTTTTATCATTCCAAAACTTTGTTGGCATTGAAGGAAATGGAGTTTTACAAACCAGCTCTCCCTTTATATTCTTTACTGATTTACCGCTTTCATTAAAAATATCCACATCCATTCCTAAGCCTTTTGATTGTATTTCTCCTGAAATTACAGATTTATAAATATTTCCAAGTACGAAACATGAAACTAAATCTGTACCACCAGAAATTGATGCAAGATGAACATTTTTTTTAATTTTTTTATATACATATTCAAATCCTTCTTTTGATAAGGGAGATCCAGTCGAACATATTGTATTTAGTTTTTTTAAATCAAAATTGTTTGAAATATTACTTTTTTTTAAAGCATCTATATATTTTGCACTTACGCCAAAAAGTGTGATTTTTTCTTTACTGACAATTTTTAATAGTAAATCTTTTTGTTTAAACATTGGAAATCCATCGAATAAAACGATAGACGCTTTAGAACTTAGACAGGTTACTAACCAGTTCCACATCATCCATCCACATGTTGTAAAATAAAAAATATTATCATTTTCTTTTATATTTGAATGAAGCTGATGCTCTTTTAAATGCTGTAACAGTATACCACCTGATCTGTGGCATATGCACTTAGGTTTACCAGTCGTTCCACTTGAGTAAAGAATAGCAAGTTCAGTATTAAAATTAAATTTTTTAAAATTAATTGAAGATGAGGAATATCTTTCGATTTCTTTCCAGAATTTAAATTTTATACCTTTAGATTTTTTAAAATTTAGATATTTTTTACCTGGGTAATTAATTACAAGAACGTGTTTGATTGATTTAATTTTTTTTAATATATCTGGAAGTCTTTCAATAACATTGATTTCTTTTCCGTTATAATAATATCTATCACCAATAATTAAAATTTTTGGCTTTATTTGAGCAAACCTTTCAATTAGACCATTTAAACCAAAATCTGGAGAACAAGATGACCATATTGCTCCAATTGCAGAAGTGGCAACAAAGCTTTCAACAGTTTGAATTATATTTGGTAAGTATGCAGATACTCTATCACCTTTTTTAATACCTATTTTATTAAAATATGAAATTATCTTTCTCACATTTTGATTTAACTGAAACCATGATCTTTCTTCTCTAAACCCATTTTCACTTATGAATGTAATAGCTTTTGAATTATCACTTTTGACTAAGATGTTTTCTGCGAAGTTTAATTTGTAGTCAGTTAAAAATAAATTTTTATAAAAAATTTTTGAATTTTTAATTTTATTTTTTCCTTTAAGTCCCTTAACTTTACAGAAATCCCAAATACTGTCCCAAAAATTTTCTTTATGTTTTATACTCCAATTAAATATTTTATCGTAATTACTTTTGAAATTAAGATTATATTTATCTTTTATGAATTTTTCATACTGCATCAAATTTGAATTCAAAATTTGATTTTTTGATGCTCGCCACAATTTTTTCATGTTTAAAGTTTCTTTTTTGGATAAAATAGCAGCATTTTCCCATCAAAATATATAATAATTTTAATGTTGAAAATTAAATTTAATCGTCCTTAAATTAACTTTTTATAAATACTAACAAATTAGAGGAAAAATGAGAAAATTAATAATTGCTGTATTTTTATTTGTATCTTCTATGGTCACAAATTCTAATGCAGATGGACACGGAATTAAAATGGGTATTATTTTAGGTTTCACTGGTCCAATTGAATCACTTACACCTGCAATGGCAGCATCTGCGGAGCTTGCATTTAAAGAAGCTTCCGACTCAGGCTCATTACTTGGTGGTAAAAAAATTTCAGTAACAAGAGCAGACTCGACTTGTGTGGACTCTGCTGCAGCTGTTACAGCCGCTGAAGGATTAGTTTCTGGTGGAGCTGTTGCAATTATGGGAGCAGATTGTTCAGGAGTTACTGGAGCAATTGCAGAAAAAGTTGCTGTACCAAATGGAGTTGTTATGATTTCACCATCAGCTACATCTCCAGGACTAACTGATATTAATGATAGAGGTTATTTTTTTAGAACTGCCCCATCAGATGCAAGAGGAGGACAAATTCTTGCGGATATAACTAAAGATAGAGGAGTTAAAAGCGTTGCAATAACTTATACAAATAACGACTATGGAAAAGGACTTGCAGATGTATATTCAGCTGCAGTAAAAGCTCATGGTATTAAAGTAACAACAGTTGCGGCTCACGAAGATGGTAAAGCAGATTATTCATCTGAAGTAGCAACATTAGCTTCTGCAGGTGGAGACGCTGTTGCAGTTATTGGATATCTTGATCAAGGTGGAAAAGGTATTATTCAAGGATCTTTAGACTCAGGCGCATTTGATAAATTTATTTTATCTGATGGTATGATTGGAGACTCTCTTACAGACTCTTTTGGTAAAGCTTTAAATAAATCATTTGGATCTATACCTGGATCAACAGGAAAAGGTGCTGGAGTATTTGCCAAAGTAGCTAAGTCTGCTGGCATTGACTCATCAGGACCATATACTGGAGAATCTTATGATGCAGCTGCATTAATCACACTTGCTATGCAAGCTGGTGGTAAAGCAGACAGAAATACTATTCAAAAAAATGTAATGTCTGTTGCGAATGCACCTGGAACAAAAATTTACCCAGGCCAACTTAAAAAGGCTCTTGATTTGCTAGCTAAAGGAAAAGCTGTAAATTATGAAGGAGCAACAGGAGTAGAATTTACTGATGTTGGTGAAGCTTTTGGTTCTTTCTTAGAGAAAGAAATTAAAGGCGGCAAGTTTAAAACTAAAAAACAAAGATAATTTTTATTTTAAACACCCTAGCGTTTTATTACGCTAGGGTGTTTTTATTTGAAATATCAGCTCTTATACTCGCTAAAATAATTAAAATCATAAAAGGGATACAAATTAAATTCATTATCTTCCAGCTTATTAAAGCAATAAACACTCCTGCTGATAAACTGCCTAATGCATGAACTGAGTAAACAATAAAATCATTTAAGCCCTGTGCTTTATATTTTTCTTTCTCTTCGTATGTAAGCACAAGTAAACTTGTTCCTGATATAAATAAAAAATTCCAACCTATACCTAAAAAAATAAGGGCAAACATATAATTAAAAAAAGTTTGATCAAAAATACTTATAAACAAGGTAATACTGTAAAAAAATATACCAATGTAGATCACATTACTATGGCCAATTTTTTTAATTAGATGTCCTGTTACAAGCGATGGCAAAAACATAGAAGCAACATGAAATTGAATTACAATACCTGTTTTACTTAAACTCATTTTTTCCATAACATGCATACTTATAGGTGTTGCTGTCATTAAAAAAGTCATTATTGCATATCCAAATGCTGATGCTGCTAACGCTTGAATAAATCTTGGTTGAGAAATTAATTCTAAATAACTTCTTCCAGTATAATTAATATTTTCCTTATTAATTGATTTGCTTTCATAAAACAAAAAAAGAATTGTGGGTATGAATGTTAAAACTGCTAAAGATAAATATGATCCTACGTACAAATTCTCGCTAACAAAATCTTTTGAATAATTGGCCAAACTTGGCCCTAAAAAAGCTGAAATGATACCTCCAAACAATAGTATCGAAACCGCTTTTGGAGCCATTTTTTTTTCAACACTTTCTGCAGCAGCAAAACGATATTGATGAGTAAAGGCCATTCCAATACCTATAAAAAAGTTAGCAAAACAAAAAATATAAAAATTCTGATTAAATATTGAATAAGCTGCCAAAATTGAAAATAATGTATTGCCAATTGATGCATAAATAAAACCAAGTTTTCTTCCTACTAAGCTCATAGTTTTTGTAGCTACAATTGCGCCAATAGCTATTCCAACAACAGAGATTGACATAGGTAAAGTCGCTAATGATTTCATAGGGCTAATTTGAGATCCTATTATTCCACTCAAAAATACAGTTACTGGTGCCGCCGTAAAACTAAAAATTTGACTTAGGGTTAATAAAATAAGATTTTTATTCATTAAAATATGTATTTATCAGATAAATACATTGCAAAAGCTAAAGCCATTCCTAATAAAATATACTTCATATTTTTTTAATATTTATTTTCTCTGGTATTATGCCTTTTGGACGATATCTCATTATTATTAATAATCCAATCCCAACTAGTAAAAATCTAAAATATGCAGCACTTTGAATTAAATGCGCTTTTAAGGCATTAGTTTCTTCTAAGTGAGATGTAAAGAAGTTGATAAAAAATAGAGCGATTGGTGCAGCTTCAACCCACAGAAACCAAACGACAAATCCACCTAATATTGCACCAAAATTATTTCCTGTCCCACCAACAATTACCATTACCCATATTACAAATGTGTATCTCATTGGTCTATAACTGCCTGGTGTAAATAAGCCGTCATTTGTCACCATCATAGCACCCGCAATCCCGACAATTGCAGAACCCAAAATAAATATTAATAAATGTTCTTTAACAACATTTTTTCCCATTGCATTTGCTGCCACTTCATTGTCTCTTATGGCTCTCATTTTTCTTCCCCAAGGCGAGTACAACGCTTTTTGAGTAAGAATTAATAAAATTATTACAACAGTCAAAAATAGACCTGCTAGGCACAATTTTACATAAACTGAAGATGCATCAATTACTAATTGATTTAGAACATCTTGCCTTTCAGATAAGGAAGTAATTAAATCCAATTTTTTTGAATGGAATTTTTCTACTAGATCTATAAACCATGTCGAACCTTGTAAATCGACTTCGTAAGGAACTGGTCTTTTTAAACCAATAACATTTTTTACACCTCTAGCTAACCAATCTTCATGCTTAATTATTGATACTATAATTTCTGCTATAAGTAACGTAGCTATCGCCAAATAGTCTGCTCTTAGTCCAAGTGCAATTTTACCGACTATGAAAGCTATACCTGCAGCAAATAAACCACCAACTATCCATGAGAAAATTATTGGTAAACCTAATCCACCAAGGAACCCTGTTTTGGCTGGGTCAACAGCTTCTATATTTTCAATTGCTGGACCAGAAATATATCTTATGATTACAAAACCTATAATAATAATTGCAGCAACTATATAATTTTTTTTTTTTGAATTTTCGAATTTTCTCAGAACTGTACGGATTATATAAACACCAGATATTATAAGAATTAGAGAAACAACCATACCCAATCCCCCAGCTTTCCAAGCTTCTTTTACAGGTGGTACATTAACTAAAACTGCCGCCAAACCTCCTAGCGCTGTATAGCCCATAATTCCAAAATTAATTAGACCAGCATAACCCCATTGTATATTTGCACCTATTGTCATTACAGCGGATATTAAACAATAGTTTAAGATTGTAAGAGCTATAGTCCAAGACTGGAGTATTCCAACTGCAATAATCAATAATATCATTATTGAATAAGCAGCTATAATATTTTTATGTTGCATCATAAAGTTTTACCCTTGAATATTCCTGATGGTCTAAAAAGTAGTACAATCACTAAAATAGAAAATGATACTGCAAATTTATAGTCTGTTGATAATAACTGCATCAGGGAATCTGGTTCCATGAATTCTGGCAATAAATATGTGAAAAATTTTTTATAAGCATAAGTAACTAAAATTTCTGCAAATGCAATTACATAACCGCCAAGAAAAGCTCCGAATGGATTTCCAATTCCACCCACAATCGCGGCTGCAAAAATTGGAAGCATATTATTAAAATAAACAAAAGGTCTGTAGCTCTTGTCTAAACCGTAGAGCACTCCACCGATTGTGGCTAATATACCAGCAATAATCCAAGTAATTAAAACAACTTTTTTAGGATCAATTCCTGATAATAAAGCTAAATCCTCGTTATCAGAATAAGCTCTCATACTTGTTCCAGTTTTAGTTCTATTTAAAAACCAAAACATTATTGAAACTACAATTACTGTAACAAAAATTGTTATTGCTTGAGTAGATTTAATTGCTAAACCTTCATTTAGCCCAGTCATTTCCTTAAATTCATTGGCTTTTAAAATAAATTTTTCCCCATCAAAAAACCTTCTATCAAATGGTCCTATAATTATTCTTATTATTGCTTGTGTAAGAAACATTACACCAACGCTAACCATTGCTAGCTGAACAGGTGGGCTTTTTTTAATTCTATAATAACTAAATACAAACTTATCAATAAATAACATGTAAAAAATCATCGCTAAAATTGCGGGTGGTATTGTTAGTAAAGCAGTAGGTAAAAAACCAAAACTTATTCCCAAAGACTGGAAATAAAATGTTAATAGTACAGCAACCATTGTTCCAAACGACATCATGTCCCCAGTTGCAAAATTAGCAAACCTTAAAATACCGTAGACTAAAGTTACAAATATTGCGCCTAAAGCTAGTTGTGATCCATAAGTAAGTGCTGGGATTACAGTGTAATTTAAAAGTAATATAATTGCGTTTATAAAATCCATTTAAGCTCCTAAAAAAGATCTTCTAACTTCTGGATCGTTTAGAAGTTCATTACCTGATCCCTCAAATTTATTTTGACCTGTAACTAAAACATAACCCCTATCAGATATACTTAGAGCCTGCTTAGCATTTTGTTCTACCATTATTATTGCAACATTAGTTTCTTTTACTTTAATTATATGCTCAAATAACTCGTCCATCACAATTGGTGAGACACCAGCAGTAGGCTCATCCAACATTAATACAGAAGGCTTGATCATTAGAGCGCGTCCAAGTGCAACTTGTTGTCTTTGACCTCCCGATAACTCTCCAACTATTTGTGATTGTTTATCTTTTAAAATAGGAAACAAGTCATAAATATCATTAAGGATTTTGTCTAGGTTATCATTTCTTAAGAAAGCACCCACCTCCAGGTTTTCTTTTACAGTTAACTCAGCAAATACATTTTTACTTTGAGGAACAAAAGATATTCCTCTTTTGACTCTGTCTTGCGGTGATAAATTTGTTATGTCCTCACCATCAATTAAAACACTGCCGGATTTTAAATCAAGTAATCCAAGCATAGTTTTCATTGCCGTGGATTTGCCTGCGCCATTGGGGCCTAGAATTGCAACAATTTCTCCTTTATCGACATTTATTGTGCATGAGCTAATTATGTCTGGACCATCTCCATATCCAGCAGTCATTTTGCTTCCCTCAAAAAATGCCATTTATTTTTTTCCTCTTCCTAAATAACTATCAATTACTTTCTCATTTTTTTTCACTTCATCTGAAGTACCCTCAAATAATACTGAGCCTTCAGACATAACAATAACAGGATCACACATACGGCTTATAAAATCCATATCATGTTCAATCATACAAAAGGTATATCCTCTTTCTTTATTTAATCTGAGTATTGCAGTTCCTAAATCTTTCAATAATGTCCTATTCACTCCCGCACCAACTTCATCCAATAAAACTAAATTGGCATCCACCATCATAGTTCTACCAAGTTCTAAAAGTTTTTTTTGTCCTCCCGACAAGTTGCCTGCTAATTCATTTGACAAATGCTTCAAATTCAAAAATTCAGCAACCTCTAATGCCTTATTTTTGATTTCTTCTTCCTCTGATTTTATAATTTTGGAACTCATTAAAACATTAATTAGTTTTTCTCCAGTTTGATTTCCAGGTACCATCATCAAATTTTCCAATACAGTAAGATTCGTAAATTCATGAGCTATTTGAAATGTTCTTAATATGCCTTTTGAAAAAAGCTCATAAGCAGGAACTCCAGTAATATCATCATTATTAAATAAAACTGTGCCTTGATTTGGTTTTAAATTGCCTGCAATTAAATTAAATAATGTGGTCTTACCTGAACCATTAGGACCAATTATTCCTGTAATAGAGCCTTTTTTAATATTGAGTGTACAATTTGATACTGCCGCTAAACCTCCAAAATATTTTGAAAGTCCGTTAACTTGCAAAATGTTTTTGTTTTGCTGCATAAATTAAGATTTGTTTAATCTTTTTAACAAATTGTCTAGTGAGCCTTGTAATAATTTATAGTAGCCAGCTTTTCTTAATTGGTTTACTCCTTGCCAATTTAATCCTCCGGGTGTTTGGGAATTAGAAACAAATTTATTCATATTTTTATCAGAATTTTCTAATGCTAACCCAGCTAATGCAAAATAAAGAGAGGTAATATATTCTTGCGCTTTTTTTCTGTTAGTTTTCTTTTTTACTAACCAATCTGACAAAATTTTTAAAGTTTCGTAAAATGCTGCCATTGTTCCCGAAATAGCCCAAAAATTATTAGATAATTTTTCGTTTTTAATTTCAATACTTGTTCCAAGTTTATTGAAAAAATTCTTTACTTTTTTATTTGGCGGACACATTATAACTGGACCTAGTCCAAGAGATATCGGAGGCATAGGTATCGCTCTCACTAAATTTACCTTACAATTAATTTTTTTTTTTAGGTTCGATAGATTTAAAGTTGCAACAAAGCTTACAACAGTTTGTTTTTTTCTAAAATTTAAATTAGGTAAAATTTGATTAGCAACCTTAGGTAGAACCCCAATAAATACCCAATTAGATTTATTTACAACCTCTTGATTGTTTTTTGCAATAATCACTCTCTTAAATTTTTTTTTAAGTTTTTTAGCTTTTTTTTTATTTCGAGGTGAGATTATAATTTGTTTAAATTTTAAATCAGATCTACAAACACCTGTGATCACATCTGATGTGATATTTCCTGTACCTATAAAGCCTAGTTTCATAAAAAATAGATAACATTATTATTACACCAAAAATTTCTAATTAGTAAAAAAATGGGAAGTTTGACTTTAGTAATTGTGGATAGCCCTATAAAACCGGGAGCTAAAGATGGCTAGATAGGACTATCTTTAAACAATATAACATATGGTATAAATATTTCATTAATGATTTTATCAAATTTATTAAAAAAATAATGAAAAAAAGTCACAGACCTCAAACTAAAGTTAAAAATCCAGAGCCAAAACTAGAGAGTCCAGATTGGGTTATATGGGCAGCCTGGGCAGACAGAATCACTTTTGAGGAAATTAAAAGCAAAACTGGAAAATCTGAAAATGAGGTAATTAAAATTATGCGAAAGTCTCTTAAACCATCATCCTTCAGACTTTGGAGAAAACGTGTCCATTCAAAAAGTATAAAACACAGAAAAAAATTTGAAGCAGGCAGAAAAAACATCAGAATTAAAATAAATAAAAACGAATTTCAAACCTAGTAATAAGAAAATAACTTGTTATATATAAATTATGAAAAATATAATCATGTACACTGGACCTATGTGTGCATTCTGTGATGCAGCAAAAAGACTTTTTAAAAGAAACAATGCATCTTTTAAAGAGATTGATATAGGAAATGATATTAAAATTAGAGAAGAGATGATCAAAAAAAGTAATGGTAGAAGAACTGTGCCGCAAATATTTATTGAAGATAATCATATAGGTGGATACGAAGATCTCAGAGCTTTAGAAAAAAGTGGAGAGCTAAGAAATATTTTAGGAAATTAATCTATCTTAAAACTTTAAAAGGGTTTGTTAAACAATCAATATTATCTAATGTCTCAAAAAATATTTCAGTAAGAGTAAATGTTTGACATTTTTTAACTTCAGCTTGATCATTTTCTAAAGTTTGATCATTTGATAACGAAATTATATATTCAGATGGAGATTGACCTAATGCTTGTTTAATTCCGTATGATGTTGCAGCAGATGATCCTGCTTGAAGAATACTTCCAGTTTTAACCATTGTATAAGTCGGGCCCATCATAGATGTTGTCTGCGCGCATCCATTTAAAAATAAGAAAGCTAATGTTATAACAAATAGTTTTTTCATGTTTCCCTAACGATCTATTAATAATATATACAAAAAATTTTTAAAGAAAAATTTTTATAAACCAATTTGAGTTTTATCCTATATTTTGCTTTCTTCTTTATTTTCAACCTTTTTTTTCTTAATTTGTTTAATTAAATCTGTATTTTTAAGATCTAAGGCTAAACAGGTTATGTCATCTCTTAATTTTTCAGCTCCCCAATTTAGTTTCTCTGCAATACTATCCACAATAATTTTTGGTGTGATGCTGGTTAAGCCTTTTACAATTTTTTGAACACCTTCTGCCCCAAGTTCTTCTCCGTTTTTTAAATATCCTTCTGTAACTCCATCAGTATAAACTACAAAGGTTTTATCTTTTAAATTAATTGTTTTCGATTTTACCATTGACTCTGTAAAGTACTTTATAATTCCAATTGGAGGCATTTCCGATTTAATAAATTCAAAATTTTTATTACGATCAAATACCATAATACTTTCATGTCCAGCATTTACAAAATTTACTTCACATGTTTCAATATTAAACTTTCCAAAAACAGCAGTTACAAACATTCCTTTAAATTTTGCTTCTACGAGTTCATTGTTCACACCAAATACAACTTTTTCAAGTGGAAAGGACAAGTTAGATAAAGTCCTAAATATAGAAGATGCTTTGGCCATATACATACCTGCTTTAATTCCTTTTCCAGATACATCGGCAAGTGTAAAGAAATATTCATTTGAACTTACTTTTACAACATCAAAATAGTCACCTGATACGTCTCTTGCTGGCACGTTTTTTGCATAGATAAAATTTTCAAATTTTTCGATGTTAGGAAAAAGACTTTTTTGAACTCCACCAGCGAGCTCCCTTTCTTTAAGAAGTTTTGCCTCTTTTTGTAAATTTGATAGTGCAATTTTATTTTCCTCTAAAAACCTAAAATACAAACCTGTTAAAAAAGTTAAAGTAAGTATAAAAATTGGATAACTGATATCAACTAATTCAGATTTAAATAAAAAATAACTAAATCCAATTACTATAGTAGCTACTAAACTTCCAAAAAATACAGTTAAGCTATACTTTGGTTTTATTCTTTGAGAGAGAAAGAAAGTTATAAATGCCACTAATATCGAAAAAAATAGTTCGAAAACATAAGTGTTTGGATTTCTTATTAAATAGGATTGATTTAGTATATTTTCTATTACATTAGCATGAACCTCAACACCGGGTATGGTTCTGCCTAATGGGGTTTTTACTAGATCAAATAAACCTTGTGCTGAAGCTCCTATTAGAACATATTTGTTTTTAAATCTCTCGTCATCAAATTTACCGTCATAAACTGCACTTGCAGAAATATACTGACTCTTTAAAGATTTTTTAAATTTTATCCAAATAATTCCGTTTGGATCTGATAAAATCTTATGTGGTCTAGAACTTATTCTAGTAATTCCAACTTCATTCATTTCAACATAAAGATTTTTTTGTTTTTCACCAACCCGGATCATTTCAAGGCCCATTGTTGGATAAATTTTTTTATCAAATTGAACTATTAATGGTAGAGATCTTATTATTCCGTCAGTTTGGTCTAAAAAAGAAATTGAACCAAGTCCCTTTACACTTTTTTCCAACATTTCTAAAGATCCAATCGAATAAGGGTAAGAGTAGGTAAACTTTTTAGGGTCACCACCTTTTGATAAAAATCTTGCTTTTGCTTTTCTATCATAGTTGCTGTGAGATGGAACATTACTTCCTAAAACTGCTGTTATTGAATTTGATTTTTCTAATTGTTCACTAAATTTTTCATCATGTCCTTTTAAATTTTGGATTTCACCTACATCTGTTGGTATTAAGTTATAAGCTTTTAAAAATTCATCTGGAGATTGTTTATCTTTCTCAGTAAAGAAAACATCAAAACCAATTGCTTTTGGATTTGTTGCATTAACGTTTTCTAAAATTTTAGCAAAAACTGATCTGCTCCATGGAAATTGTCCAAATTTTCCTAAGCTTTTTTCATCTATGTCAATTATTACAACTTCTGTTTCATTTTTTTCTAATGGAAATATTTTTTGGTATAAATCAAAACTTATAAATGAAATTGATTTAACAAAGCTAGGATTTGAAACTTTAATTGAAATTAAAAGAATTAGCAGAATAAAAAAAGTAAAATAGTTTTTGTATTTTGATAATAAAGCCTTCACTACTTGAATGTATATCTATTATAATTAAAGTAAATAAAACTTATTAGAGGGGATTTTAGAGATTATTTCTTTTTTCTCTTCTTTTTTCTCTTCTTCTTCTTTTTAGCAATTTTTTTCTTAACTATTTTTTTCTTCTTAACTACTTTTTTCTTCTTAACTACTTTTTTCTTTTTAACCTTTTTTTTCTTAACTGCTTTTTTCTTTTTAGGTGCTTTTTTCTTAACTGCTTTTTTCTTTTTAGGTGCTTTTTTCTTAGTAGCTTTTTTCTTAGTAGCTTTTTTCTTAGTAGCTTTTTTCTTTGTTGTTTTCTTAGTTGATTTTTTTGTAGCTTTTTTCTTAGTTGCTTTTTTCTTAGTAGCTTTTTTCTTTTTACCTTTTGATTTTTTAGCTTTTTCTTTTTTCTTTTTTCCTTTTTTCTTTTTAGCTTTTTCTTTTTTCTTTTTACCTTTTTTCTTTTTAGCTTTATCTTTTTTCTTTTTACCTTTTTTGTTTTTAGCTTTTTCTTTCTTTGGTTTCTCTTCAGTAGCCTTAGGAGCATCTGGTTCAGCAACCTCTATTTCTTGAGCTTCTACTTCTTCAGCAATATTTTGGTCAACCTCTAACTCATTCGTTTGTGGTTCATTTTCGTTAAGCAAAACAATTCTTTGCTCTTTATCTTTTTTGAAGTTCTCTTTTATTATCGATCTAATTTCTTCCTTTTCAAAACCTTGTGCTTTTAATTCTTGTCTAATTTTTTTTCTAAGCGCTTTCTTTTCTTCTTTTGAAGCACCAGAAGCTTTTGCTACTCTCAAAGCTTTCATTTTTTTATTGAATTTTTTCAATTGTGCTTTTGTAATTTGTTTTGCTTTACCAGGTGCTTTTCCTTTTGTCATACTTGCTATACTGTAAGGTTTGTTTAATAAAGTTTGACCTTTATCATTACCAACAAGTACTGCTCCAGGTCTTAATCCTAAAGTGTTATTTTTTCCTGGTCCGATTAATAATGTATCTGTTTTTCCTTTAGTTACATTAGTCTGAAATTCTGTACCTCTAGATCCTAGTGTTCCTTCTGGAACTTCTACTGTTAAACTATCTGGATTTTTTTTGCTAATTAATCCAGAAATTACTTTTAAGCTTCCTTGCTTTACACTTGCAACTATTTTTCCATCGTTTGTCTCTGGATCATATATAAAGGTATCCATCACAACTTCTGACTCTGCACCAATTGTAAAAGTTGATTGGTCTAAAAGTAAGATTTGTGTTCCTGAGTTTTCAGCTGCAAAGATTGTTTCATTTAAGTATATCTTGTCACCAGCTTTTAGAGTTCTGTTACCTGTTTTAACAGTTCCATTTATAGCTCCAACAATACCAACTAGTTGTTTTTCAATTGTTAGTTTCTCCTCGGCATGCAAGGATGTAGTTAAAAATATAAAGCCAACAATTAAAGACAATATTTTTCTCATAAGGTCAGTTTATACCAATTTTTAAGACTTAAAAAACCATTATTTTACTCACTTTGGGTTTTTTACAACCTAAAAAACATAATAAAACAGGGGGTTAAATAAACTTTTCTAAAAAGATTTTTCTAAGGTCTTAAGTTGAATGATCTTGAAATACCAAAAGCTATAGATTCTGCCTCGTAATCAAAATTGATAATATTTGCCTCTGATACTGTTTTATCATACGACAAAGATAAGTTTATTAATTTATTAGGATCTAAAATAGGCAAAAAATCACCAAGCGGTTTTAATAGTATAATATCAAAAGTGTTTGACACATCTGTTCTTATTTTTTTTGAATAAACGCTTGTGTCAGGTTCAAAGTAATCATTAAATGAAAGGGCATCTCCTATAGATATATAAGCGAATGGAAAGTTAAGATTTAATCTCATAGTAAATTCAAAGGTCTCATAGTCATTCATTCCAACCTTATTCTCAGAGATACTATATCCAATTCCTGTACTAGTAGAGACAATTTCAGTTGCTGCATAATCATGTCCTATGTTAATGCTATGTCCAATTGAATTAGTTTCATTAGCTGTTGTATCTGATGAATTGTGGTTACCTTTAGAATCAGTTAAAGTGTAAGAATAGCTATATGTACTTCTATCTCCGCTTGGAAAAAAGCCCGATAATCCTGCTATAGTCGAAAAACTGTCAGCATCATCTATGTAGTCAGATTTACTAAACATTCCAAATATGGATATTCCTTGATTGCCTATTGTTGTGTCATAGGAAGTTGTTAATGTATATCCTTCAACATCATCACCGGTTTCAATAACTTGTCGTGAATCAGAAACACTTGCGTTAAGTAAAAACGAGGAGTCTTCTCCAATTCTTCTAACTGCTGATAAATCAGTACTAGCTGAGTAAGTTCTATCGTGCAATGGAGATGTAAATACATCGATTGCATCTGAAGTTAATCCTAATCTAGTTTTTGAAACATTGTTAACGTTGTTGCTTTGTGAAAAACCCCAGTTCACTCCAGCAACAAAACTCCATAACTTAGGTCTTGCTCTGTCTTCTAATTCTTTTTCTATATCCGCAACTGTTAATAAATCTTCTTCAGTAGCATCCTCGCTTTTTTTAATTTCATCAATAACGATTAAAGCTTTATCTGGCGAGTCTGCTTGAACAAGAACAGAAAGTAAATACATTTTAATTTCAATATTATCTGGGTAAACCATGTTCAATCTTTCTAATGTTGAAATAGTTTGTTTGAAGTTACCCATCTTTCCTTGTTGCTGCGCGTACTTTATATTTAATTCTAAATCATTAGGTTTTTGCAATATTTGCATGTAAGTGATATTTTTTTCAGATGAAATAGCTTTCGTGAAAAATAAAAAAGTAATGAATAAAATTACTGATATTTTTTTAATATTGTACATGTTCCCTAACTCAAAATTCAACAGAGAATATTTTAATAAATGAAAATTTCAATTAATTTTTTTCGTCAAATGTCTAAGATAAATGGAGAGTTTAGCTAGATAATCTAATATTTATTGGTCGTTTAATATTAACTACAATCACCACCCTCACGTATTGAGCCATTTCTGTTAAGACACATTACATCTTCAGCTCCACCACCTGTTTTTTCAGCGAAAATTTGAAACGATCCTCCGCTACCAGCTGAAGCAACACAAAGTGTCCATCCTAAATCGTCAGGCACTACATCTTCATCATCAAAAAGTGAGTCATTCAATGCTGCAACTGTGGTCTCACTAGGATTACAAGTTTCGTCTTCTGAATTAGTTAAGTACGAACCAGTTTCTGCATACCATTCTGCCTCTGCAAGAGCAACTGCTTGCATTAAACTTTTCATTGTAGTTTTTTTTGAAGAATTTAAATAACCGTTATAAGTTAGCACACTAGCAGATGCTAAGATTCCAATAATAGCTACTACTACCAGTAGTTCTATAAGTGAAAAGCCCGGGCATTTACCCGGGCTTTTATAAAAACAATTTAGATTATTACTCAACAGTTACTGTATTCTTTAAAACAAAATCACCATCTGCTTCACATGGCTCATCAGTCTTACCATTACCAAAACATGTTGTAATAGTTATTAAGCTATCACTTGTTGGTGATATAGTAACAGTTCCAGCACTGTAAGCATCACCAGTTCCTTCGTCCACAGCAAGACTATCCGTATCGTACGGATTTTTGTCTTCGATTGGTGAAGTGGATGTACTTTCTAAGTGGGCTGTAATATCACTCGCAGCTAAATACTGTGTTCCTGTTTTACAGTCTAAACCACCTGTACCACCTTTTTTCATAATAGTATCACCATCATTAATCGAGCATTTTGTGTACTCTGATGCAATGTATTTCATAACATTGTTATGAATAGACTTTACTGCATTTTTCTTAGCTGAAGATATGTAACCATTGTAGGCAACAACTCCAACAGCTGCTAAAATTCCTATAATCGCTACAACAACTAGTAGCTCAATAAGAGTAAAACCTTTGTTATTTTTTTTCATTAAAACCTCTTTTATAAATTTTTATTGTGAAACATTAATAATAAATTTTGATTATGTAAATATCAAAAAAAGTGTATAAAATAAAAGAATTATGCTCAAATTGGGCATAACTTGTAAATTATGACCTATAAAGTAGAGGAACTAAATAACATAAGCATTGTCCATCTTAATGGTGAAATTGACATGGATGTTGCAGATAAAGCAAGACAAACTATTTTACCATTAATTGAGAGTGGAAAAAGTGTTCAAGTAAATTTAAGCAAAGTAGATTATATGGACTCTTCTGGTATTTCAGTACTCATTGAAGGTAAACAACTTGCTGAAAAAAAAAGTACAAAATTTGAATTAATAGAGGTAAGTAAACCTGTAGAAAAAGTTTTATCAATGGCGAGGAAATTTTTATGAGTTATAAAGTTACTGAGGAGGGAAATATAAGCACTGTACATCTAGATGGAGAAATAGATATGGATGTAACAGAAAAAGCTAAAGAGGTAATTTTTCCAGTTATTGATAGTGGTAAAGAAGTTCATTTAAATTTAAGTCAAGTTCAATATATGGACTCTTCCGGAATATCAGTATTAATAGAAAGTCATCAAAGAGCACTTGAGAAAAATACTAAAGTTATTATTAAGGATGTAAGTAAGTCAGTTCTAAAAGTTATTATGATGGCAAAATTAGAACAAATATTAAATTTGGAATAAATTCATGAGTGAAATCGCTCACCAAGATCACATTGAAAAAAAAGCATTTTTGGTAAATTCATCTAGCCTAAAAGATGTTAGAGTTTTTTGTAGAGAAGTATTTGAAAAACTTCATATTCAAGAAGATCTAAAAGATGAATTAGTTTTAGCTATTGCAGAAGCTGCACAAAATATTGTTAAACATGCATTTAAAAATTCCGCAAGTCCAACTGAGTTAATGGTTGTTCAAATAAGTTGTGAAAACAACAAACTCCAAATAGCTTTTTACGATAGAGGAACACCTGTTGATCCAAAAAAAGTAAAGCATAGAGAAATTGATAATGTGAAACCAGGTGGACTTGGAACTTTTTTTATTCAAGAAATAATGGATGCTGTGGAATTTAAGGATGGGAAAAAACCTTGGATTAATCATTTAGTTCTCACTAAACAATTATAAAATTTAACCTCCCATCAAAGCACCAACGTTAAATATTGGTGAATACATAGCTATCATTAAACCACCAATCATAACTCCCATAAATACAATCATTATAGGTTCAATCAATGCAGACATATTATCTACCGTTTGGTCGAATTCTTCCTCATAATATTTTGCAACTGAATTAAACATTTCATCGAGTTGTCCTGTTTGTTCTCCTACAGAAATTAATTGACTGAAGGTTGGTGGAAATAGAGGTTCTTTTAAAAATAATTTTGTCAATGTATCTCCTGAGAAAACTCCTTTTTTTACATTTTCAAGAGCTTCGAGTACAACAACATTGTTACTTACCGATTTTGCAATCTCTAAACTTTCCAATAAATTAACACCAGCTGCACTTAAATTTCCAAGAATTAATGAAACTCTTGCCAGCATTGATTTTAATATCATTTCTCCAAATAATGGTAACTTTAAAACTTGTTTGTGCCATCTATATTTAATGGCTGCATTTTTTTTTGTTGCAAAATTAAATCCAAAGTAAAAAGCAATACCACCAAAAAATATTACTTTACCGCCTGTACCTCTTAAAAAATCACTCATACCCATAATCGTTGCTGTTGCAGCAGGTAATTCTAATCCCATTCCAGAATACATTTCTGCAAATATTGGAACTACTTTAATCAACATGAATGCTGTTACAGTAAGTGCAACTGTGAGCATTATACTAGGATACATCAATGCACCTTTGATTTTCTTTTTAATTTTCTCTTTTTTTTCGATGGCATCTAGTACTTTGAATAAAAAGACATCCAATTTACCACTAGCCTCACCTGCTTTAATTAGGTTTACATAAACGTTGTCAAAATGTTGTGGGTACTTTTCAAAGCATTTTGATAAAGTAACTCCACCTTCTAAACTTTTCCTAATATCCTCTATAACTTCTTTTATTGCTGGACCTTCAAGCTGATCTCTTAACATTGCTAAAACCTGAAGAATTGGTAGTCCAGCTTTTACCATTGTTGCAAATTGTTTTGTAAATATAAGGATTTCTTCAACTTTAATTTTCTTACTTTTGCCTAAAAATGATAACGAAAAGCCTTTTTTCTTTTCCCCTGATTTTTCAGTTTTTTTCTTCTTACCCTTTATAAGATTGGTAATAATAACTTTTTGCTCTTTAAGTTTATGAGATGCTTCATCGAGATTTAGAGCCTCAATATCACCTTCTACGTATTTACCATCCGAAATACCTTTGTAATTATAAATTTCCATAAATTTTTTTATTCTGAAGTGAGAACTCTTTCGTACTCTCTAAAATTAAGATCTCCCGCAGAAATTAATCTTCTTCCCATATCTTGCATTGTTTGGAAGCCTTCTTTGATTGCAATTTCCCTAAGTTCAGGAGTTGTTGCTTGTCTTAATATTGCTTCTTTTAATGGTTTTGAAACAACCAGTATTTCATAAATACCTTGACGACCTTTATAACCTGTATCCTTACACTTAGGACAACCTTTTCCTTTGAAAGCTTTAGCTCTTGATGCTTGTTCAGCTGTAAATCCTAAATCTTGTAAAACTTTTGGTGTTACATCTTCGTCTGGTACTCTACATTCTTTGCAAGTTCTTCTTGCAAGTCTTTGTGCTAAAACTAATTGGCAAGCTGCACTAATTAAATAATCTGGAGTTCCCATGTTCTGCAATCTTGTGATTGTACTTGGTGCATCATTAGTGTGCAGTGTGCTAAATACTAAGTGCCCGGTTAATGCAGCCTTCAAACCAATATCAACCGTTTCTTTATCCCGCATCTCTCCGACGAGTATTATTTCAGGGTCTTGCCTTAAAAAAGATCTTAGGGCTGATGCAAAAGTTAATCCTATGTCATCCTTAATTTGAACTTGTCCAACTCCATCAAGTTCATATTCGACAGGATCTTCAGCTGTTAAAATATTAAGATGAGGCTTACTAACTTCTTTTAATATACTATACAAGGTAGTTGATTTACCAGATCCAGTTGGTCCAGTAACTAGAATTAATCCTTGAGTACTATGTATTGATTTTCTTAAATTTTTTAAATCCGCATCATCAAAATTTAATTGTTCTAAAGTTATATCTCCTGCGTCTTTGTTTAGAACCCGCATAACAATTCTTTCATTGTTTGCTGTTGGTAAAATCGATAGTCGAAGGTCAACAACTTTTCCATCAATTTTGAAATTTATTGCTCCGTCTTGAGGAAGTCTTCTTTCAGCAATATCTAGTTTGCCCATTATCTTAAATCTTGTAACAACTGCACCATAGTTATCATGTAAAAATTTTCTATACTGCTCTTGTTCTTGAAGCATTCCATCCAAACGATATCTTACTCTAGATGAAAACCTATATGGTTCTATGTGAATATCACTGACGCCTGATTTAATTGCATCTGCAACAACTGCAGTACTAAACTTAATAACTTCAGATTCATTTTCAATTGCTTCTATATCTTCTTCTGGTGCTTTTTCTAGAACTTCTCCTGCTTCACCTAAATCAGAATCAAAAGTTTTTGTCTTTTCTTTATTTTCTTCTCTAATTGTTGCCGCTGTAACTTCGCCACTTTCGCTAGTTAATTTTTCTATAAATTCTGAAATTTGAGTTATTTTAGCACCATGCAATTCAATATTTTTTTTTGTTATTGCTTTAAGGTTTCTCATTAAGCCAAGTTTGGAACTGTCTGGTATAGCTATATGAAGTGTTTTTCCATCTATCTTGAAAGGTGCAACAAAATTTACTTTAATATAATTAGATGGCAGTACTGATTTAATATCATCTGAAATTTCAATTTTAGATAAATCTTCCACTTCAAGATTTTGCTCTTTTACTAAAAGTTGTAAAATCTTATCTTCATCAGTTAGTTTTAAATCAAATACAGCTTCAATTTGTGACTTATTACCTTCGGTACTATTTTTTTTTATACTTATTAAATCTTTGCCAGATATAACGTCATTATCAATTAAGACGTTAATTAAATTAATTTCGCTTTCTCTACTTATTTTTAGCATAACAATTTTAAAGTACTCTCGGTGCTATAAATACCAAAAGTTCAGACATATTATCCACTTTTCCTTTACCTGAAAACATTTTTCCTACAACCGGCAACTTATTAAGACCTGGCACGCTTTCTAGGTTATCTGAGATGTCATTTTTCTTTATCCCACCTATTACAACTATATCACCATCAGCAATAAGCAATTTAGTCTGTATTTCCATTGTATTTATGCTACCTGCTGATCCAACTGGAGAGTCATTATTTACTTGGATATCTAAAAGAACATTTCCATCTCCTATTATATTTGGAGTTACCTGCATTTTTAAAGCTGCGTCTTTAAATGTGACCGGGCTGTCTCCGCTTCCTGGTACTTGTATTTGAATACCTTGAGTTATAGATGCTGACTGATTGTTTAAGGAAAAAAGTTTAGGGTTTGAAATAATTTTTGTTTGTCCTTCTGCTTGTAAAGCTTCTATCTGAACTCTTAATATACCAGCAGGTGTCTTTTTCAATACACCTAAACCTGCGGTAGCTGGTATGGTACCAGAAGCATTAAAATTAAATATTCCATCAGCGCCTGAAGATCCCGCACCTGTGATTGCTGCTGTATCTGCAGTAAAATCTGCACCTTCAGATCCACTTGGACCAGAAGTTATAGTCGGTCCATCTCCTCCCGTACCTGCGGCTCTCAGACTTTTTCTTGTATAAGCTCCACCAAGTTTCGTAGCTAATCTTTTCTCAAAAGTTGATGTTGCCTCAACTATAAAAGCTTCAATCAATACTTGCTTTGTTCTTACGTCAATTTCTCTAATTACTTTATCTACAACATCTAAATCCTTTTCTTTTCCTCTGACAATTACTGATCTTGTGGTGCTTTCTTCAGTCACTTGGATCGGAACAAAGCTTCCTGTTCCAGCCGTCTGTGTAAATAGTTCTAATATTGTAGCTTTAGCTTCGGCTGGAGAGATATAATATAATCTAAAAATTTCTGAAACTATAGGTTCAACAGAGTCTTCTATTTCGATTTTCTTTTTAACAGCAGAGGCTCTTGCTGACTTGTAGCTTTCTTGAGAAGTTAAAGTAGAAGGAGTTGCAACTCTAATAATATTACTTGCAACATCGATATCTGCTGCATAACTTTTAATATCTAAAAGAGCATTAAACGCTTTATCCCACGGAACTTCGACTAACTCAGCTGTTACAGATCCAGCAACATCTTCACCAACTAAAATATTTATATCACCAATTTTAGCCATTAAGTTCATTGCTTCTTTATAATCTAAATTTTGAAACTTAAATGTTACATTTTGTTTTAGAAGATCATAGTCGTCAGGTATTAATAGATAGTTTTTTTCTTTAACTGAGGAAATTTTTTTTCTTTTATTTAACTTTATAACATCACCTTCAACAGGAGTTGGTCCCATATCAACAGTTTGATCTATTTCTTTTTTTCCTAATTCTTTTACATCAGTTTTTATTAAAGGAGTGTTATGCTTATATTTTTTTCCAAATTTGAATTTATCTTTTTGATTGGTTTGACAACCTGATAAGGCGATAATTGAGATAAATAAAATTAATATTGTTTTGTTAATTAATTTATTCATTTTTTATCTTGCCCTCTCAACAATCTGGTTTTTAAAATTTATTACTAAATATGAGTCCTCATCTCTTTCAAATACGGCCTCATTATTATTAAGTGCAACTAACTTTACTCCTGGACTTAATTCTTCAAAAAGTTTTAATGTGAGTGTGTCTCCACCAGCGTTTATAAGTGTTGCAAAGCTATCTGCTTCACTAGCTACAACTCCTACCAATTTGTAATTGTACAAGCTCTCACCTGCTTTAGGCTCGCTACTAGTTTGATCGTTTTCTAATAATTTAACTTCTGTTCTGCCGCTTATTGAAGAATCGCCTACAAAAGGATCGTTCAGCGGTAATGGTTCCTCTGCACTTTTTAATGCTTGTTCTTTTTTAACTTCTTGATTAATTTTTTTAGCTTTCTCAATAATGTTTTGCTCTTTATCGTGGTTATCAGACATAGAGTGGCTAACCAATAATAATAAAATTACTATCGATGAAATTAATGTTTTAAAAAAAGTCATCAGCCAACCCCACTATCGTTAAAGTTCCACTTACTTTTATCGTCCCGGTTGAATCCCCTTTTACCACTTTGATTGACTCTTTGTCAAAGTTTAACATTTTTTTAGATAGAGACAGAGCTCTTTTAAACTTAATATAGCCAATAAAATTACCTGTAATCTCAAAATCTACTGGGATTGTGTAGTAAGCCACATTTTCTTTTTTAATTGCACCTTTTTTCTTTGCTTTTTTCTTCTTTTTTTTGCCTTTAGATACTTTGGCAAGTGCAGCTGATTTGGTAACCTGCTTTATCTCTTTTTTTTCAATTTTCGAAATAACTAAATCATTTTCTCCAGCAAATAAACTTAAAGTGTTATACAAGCCTTCCACCTCAGCTTTTGAATGGAATAAAGTTGAGTACTGATCATATCTTGGTTTAAGTTTTTTAATTTTTCTTTGTTTTGATTTTATTTGTTGAACAAATTCAACAGTTTCCTGTTTTTTCTTGTTCATGTCATCTAATTGGATTTTTTTCTTATTAACTATTGGATTTAAAACTGCATAGTAAATGATTAAGAAAAATATTACAGCTCCTACCGCAATACCTATTTTAGTTAAAGTTTTTTTATCTGCTAACTTTAAAATTTTTTCTTTTATATCTTCGACTTTTAAATTTTTTAAATCAATATTTAAGTCCATAATTAGCCTCTTTTAATTTTTACAAAAACTCTAAATCCTTTCATTGTTGCTCCTCCTACAGTTGATCTTGGAAGTTTCATTGATGACAAGGATGCTTGTTCTATCAATTTTTGTTTTCCTAAATTTTCAATAAATTTTAAAATGTCTTGGTCAGTAGCCGCGATACCCTGAATAGTGATATTAAATTTCCCGTTGTATTCAACAGAGTCAAATCTTACCCTTTTTGGTACACTAGAAGCAACTTGTGCAAGAACTCTATATGTAAGTTCCTTGTTTGATTTTAAAGTTCTGCTCAACTTTAATGTGGTCTCAATTAGCTTTAACTCTTTATCAATTTCCTTAACTTCTTTTCCTTTCTCAACATGAATTTTTTTTACCTTTTCATAATCAGATAATTGCTTGTTATATGAATAAATTTGCCAAAATGATAAAGAAAATAAAATTAAGTATAGCCCTGCAACAGTTGCAGCTACGCCCTTGAAGGCGAAACCAGAAATTGCCTTCATCTTCTTTTGTTTGAACATGCTTTGTCTATTTGGCAATAAGTTGATATTTTTTACTGCAGTAACAAATTTATAGTAACCGAATACATCTAATTTTCTAAATGCAAGACCAATAGCTGTTGTAAGATATGATCTATTTGGTAGATTTACTTTTTCTTCGAATTGCTTTGGAACATTTAAACCCTCGATCGGGTCAAAAAGATTAAAACCAACATTCATTAAATGGCGTCTAAAAAAAGATAAATATTCTTCTACGTTTTCAATATCGGATACAACTTTAATATTTCTAATTCTTTTTTCGTATTTAGTCTCAAAATCTTGAATTGCCTGTTTAACTTGTGTTACATACCTTCTAACAAGTCCCTCTTTCTCTTCGACATCTTGTGAGGATAGAATAATTTTTCTGTCTAATCCTCTTAAAAATATATCAGTAATAATTGGGTTATTATCGTACAATATCATTAAATAATTTTCATCTAAACCAAACTCTAATACAGCAGTTAAATTTGCATCCTCAGTTTTATTTGAAATTTGGTTAATTTGATCTACTGCAGATTTCAATGCAAAACATTTTACATCAATGATCACTGGATTTAATCCAGCATTTTTAATAATTGTTGTATAACTATTAATGTCTGCTAATTTTGAAGCAACGAACAATATATCCATTGTATTTGCTTTTTCATTTTTATTTATTACTTGATGAAAAATAGAATAGTCGTCAAGATTATCAGTTAATTGAACTAAGTTTTCCCACAATGAGTTTGTTTCGATAGCTTTCTGTAATTCTTCTTCTTTCATAAGTGGGGCAGTTACAACTCTAATTATCGCGCTTGTAACTGGTATTGACAAAGCTGCATTAGGAGTAGAAATTTTATATTTTTGAAGGACTAATTTAAGTTCTTCTGTAAATTTATCAGCGTTTTCTAAAACTGTACTTTCATCTGAAATTTCTATTTTGTGGGTATGAAATTTTTCTAAAACCCATTGATTAGCTTTGTTACTTGAAATTTGAGCAAGTCTAATTTCTTTGTTAGATAATTCCACACCAAGAATTTCTTCACCTTGTACGGAAGATTTTCCAAGTTTAGATTTAAAAAAACCTTCAAGTTTAGATTTTAAATTATTTTTTGAGCCTGCTGAAAGTTTTGGTGTTTTAATTCCTGATATATTTGGTTTTTTAATTTTAATATCTTTTAATTTTCCAAATATATTTGTTAGTTTACTTTTCACTTGATCCGTTTTTGAAACTTCAGAGCTTTCTGTTGTTTGAGCTTGAGTTGCTTGATCTGAAGTTTTATTTTCTGTGTTTTGGTTTGCAGCTACACTCTCGGGTACTGAAGCGGTAGGCGCAGGTTGTTCATTAATATTTGGTTTATTTTCCTCAACACTTGTTTGATTTTCAATATTTTCTGCTTGAACACTTTGTTTTTTTAATCTTTCGCTCTCAGCAATAACGTCATCGTACCATTTTTCAAGAATTGGTATTGCTTCATCCAAATTCGTCGTACCTGAAGAAGAAATTTTTTGTTTTCCGTCAATATAAAGTCTACCTACCCAATTTTTTGATTTTAATTCGCCTTTATACTTATCTTGCCTTACATAAATATGTAATCTTCCATCTTTTTTATGTATTACTTGGTGGCCAGAACCAGAATCTTGGTCGTTTGTGCTGCTCTCAACTCTTAATTCTTGATTTTGGTCAACTTTTTGATCTTTACTCTCATTTCCCTCAGAAGTTGTCTCATTATTTGAACTCTCCTCAGGTTTTGTGCTATCATTTGAATCAATTTTTGGTTGATTCTCATCATTTGACTGAGAACTTTCCTCGTTAACTATTTTTTTTTCGTCGTCTTGATCGTTCATATCATTTTAAATATATTTTCTCTAACACAAATTTACGAATCTCTAACACAAATATCATTGTAAGTCTAACACATAACTATAAGTTGCATGACCAAAATGGGCTATTTATGCAAAAATCCAATTAAATCAACACTTTTTAATTAAAAAAAAATTTTAAGCAAAATTTTTGAAATTGTGGTAAATTTACAAATCTCTAACACAATTTTTAAAAACTCTAACACAAGTCAGGTTTTTAAATTGTGTTAGAGAATATTAAATTTTTAAATTTTCAAAAAACTCAATAAAATCAACAATAATTACAATTATTAAATAATTAACTTTTTTTGTGTTAGAGTAGTACCTTTTTGTGTTAGAGATATTTTTTTATAAAAATTTTTTTATTTTAGAGCTCAAAATTTTCACAAAAGATGAAAAATTTGACAAATAAATTTTTTTTCTACCTTAAATTGTACAATTTTTAGAAAAATTTTTAAAAATAATGCACTTTTAAATTGTTTTTTTTTAAATTTTTTTAAATTAAAGAATTAATTATGAAATAAATCAAATTTTACCTATTCAAGAGGGTTTCCTCTTATATCTGTATTTAATTCTTGGTAGACCATTACAGTTATTGTTCTAAAGTTATCAATCATTCTCTCTAAATTAAAATCTAGATTAACTTTATTGCAATTTAATTCTTTAAAGTAAAAATTTCTTGATTGATATAACGAAGGATCTATTTCATTAGTAATTATATTTAATATATTTGATTTTTTTTCTATTGCAAAGTTATATCTGCAGACATTACTTGAGGCCCAATACAAAATAGTTGTAAGAATTATCCCAAATATAATCATTATCTTGCTTATACCAATCATTTACCATCAACAACCACAATTGTTAAATCATCTTTCTGTATCCGACCAGATTTAATTATATCTTCAATAATTTTATTTAATCTTTCGTTGTTTGGAACTTCTTGATACTTCTTTATATAATTTTGGAAACCTTGAGACTCTAACATTTTTCCTTCTGCATCTTTAATCTCCGTAATACCATCAGTAAAAATGTACATTGAGCTATTAGAAAAATTAATTTTTGTTTCTTTAAATTTAAATTTTGGTGCAATACCAAGTGGTGGACCTGCTTCTTCAAAATTAGAAAAGTTTCCGTTCTTAGAATAAATTAACGGAGGTTCGTGTCCTGCGTTTGCTAAAGTTAATTCTTTTTTATTGCTATCATAAATTCCTATCAACATTGTAACAAACATTCCTCTTGAAGTAGTCTCACATATTTCAGAATTTAAAATATTTAAAAGTTCTGCTGCAGAAAAATTTGTTTTACTTAAACATCTATAAAGACTTGAAGCCTTTGACATTAACAAAGATGATTTAATTCCTTTACCTGAAACATCTGCAACACCAAATCCAAAAACTCCGTCTGAAATCTCTGCGAAATTATAAAAATCTCCTGAAACTACTTTTGCAGGAATATTTATTCCAGCGATTGGAAAATTTTCTTTTTTGTTTTGAGATAATAAAGTTTTTTGTATTTCACCAACAATTTCTATTTCTTTTTGCATTCTATTCTTTTCAACTAAATCTTTTGCCATCTTTGCATTTCTAATTGCTAAAGCAGCTGGTCCAGATAAAGTTTCTAAAAGTTTTCTATCATTTTCTTCAAAAAGTTTATTGCCAGTTTTTTTATTTAAACAATGTATAACACCAATGCATTCCCCTGAAACAATTAATGGTGAACATAAAACAGAATATGTAGTAAAATTTGTTTTGTTATCTAAATCAAAATAAAACTCTGCAATTTCTCTTACATCTTTTCTTACATCTCCAACTCTAATACATTTTTTTATAACTGCTGCTTTTCCCATTACACCTTGAGTAATTGGTATTTCAAAATCTTCTAGGTAAGCTTGATGTTTGGATGCAATACACTGAAATGTTTGGCTTTTGTCATCAATAAGAAAAATGTTTGCTGCTTGCGCATTAATTCTTTTAATAATTACTTCTAATGAATTCTGTAATGTTTCTTTCAAATCAAGAGACTTTGCAAACTCCTGGTTCATTTGAGTTACAATAGCCAAATCTTTGCTACTAGTATCCTCTACCTCATTTTTCAATTCTTTTTTCTTACCAAAAAACATGTTTTTAATTGGCAATCTATTACTTTTTTGATAATTTTCCACCATGGAAGTAATCATTTATTCACCTAACTTTTACCTTCATTTACAAGATGCACTTGTTTTAATTCATTATGTTTTTGATAGTATATTAGAAATTACAGCCCAAATCAAACTATAGACCGTGTTATCAATTACAGCATTCATTTTGGGAGCTCTGTGGGGTAGCTTCTGTAATGTATGTATTTATAGGCTACCATTGGATGAGGACGTTATTACTGGAAGGTCTAAGTGTTTAAAATGTAAAAAGCAAATTAATTGGTATGACAATATTCCATTCTTTTCATTTATGGTTCTTAAAGGAAAATGTAGATCATGTAATTCTGTAATAAGCTTTCAATATTTTTTAGTTGAAGCAATTTGTGCTTTTTCTTTTCTTTTTGTTTTTTTGTTATTTGGCTTAACGACTACGACTTTGTTATTTTTTATACTTATTATATCTTTTATTATTATTTTTTTTGTAGATCTAAAACATTTTATCATTCCCAACCAAATAACATATAGCTTAATGGCTATAGGATTTATCAAATCATTTGACCCTAGTTTAAATCAATCTATCTTTCCGGATTTTATTCACTCTCTTATTGGTGGTGTGTTTGGATATTCTATAATTTGGTTATTAATATTTTTATATAAAAGAATCAAAAATAAAGACGGTATGGGTTTAGGTGATGCAAAACTTTTGTCTGCTCTAGGGTTTTGGTTTGGTTGGATTTCAATCCCATTCATTTTAATTTTCTCATCTTTAACAGCTTTAGGATTTTCTTTGCCAAGTTTAATTAGAAAATCAAAAAATTTAAGTACTGAAATTCCTTTTGGTCCTCACTTAGTAATTGGGTGTGTTCTTTATTTATTACTTATAGACTTTATATTTTTGTTCTTAGTTTGATTGAGAAAAATACATTTTAATTATTATAATTAATTTATAATTATTAATAACTACTGTCTCTCCAACCGCCTCTATTTGAAATTATATCTCCAGGTAAGGCAGGAACTCTATAAAGTGTAGAAGAGTCTTCACTTGGACCTGCAACGTTAGCGTAGAGATTGGTTCCAAACACAACAAGTTCGGACAACACACCTTCATTAATATAAGCACAAGCATTATTTTCTGTTCCAATGGTAACTGTATCTTGAGAACCAGTGCTTGATGCCGTGTTATTATCAACATTGGTTTCAATTGAAGCGTTGGTTTGTAGTCCTTGAGATTTGTTCGTGCCACATTCGTCATCCGTAACACATATGTAGGCATTACCTTGATTACATTTATTTTGACCAATAGGTGGTTGGTAAACTGGAAAATATACCTTACCACTAAATAAAGTTGGTGGTGCAGATGCTTTTCTATATTGTCTTGGTGTTATAAATGATCCACCTTCATCTCTATCTAATGCTATGTACCAAGCTTTCTTGTTTCGTGTAGGACATTTATCACCAAACACATCCCCAGTAACATTATTACAAATAACTGCATCCTCTAAACTATCTGCCTGTTCAGCATTTTGGTTCGCTTTAATTACAAAACCATCTTCAGATCCTTTTGGAACTTTTGTGTGAGGTGCACCGGAATTTCGTGCATTATGATTAAACAATGGAAAATCTTCATCTTTAACTCCATATAAAATATTATCTAATCCTGGCTCCTGACCACCTAAGTCTGTAAAATTACCGGTAGAACCAAATAACCAGAACTGATTGTCAGTGAAACCTATACCAGCATCCATTGAGAAATAGCTATACCTTGCATTATCTGTACTAGCATTTAGTTTGAATAATGTTGTTTGATCAAATAAATCTGCATCATTTTCTTGTGAACTTGTAAGGTTTATTTTTGTAATCTTTCCTTCAAGATCATTTACATAAACCATTGCTCCTCTCCAAGGAATATTAAACGCTGTATCTGGTGTGATAACTAAAGGCGTTGAAGGTATTGAATTATTTATATCACTTCCACCTGGTGTAGGCTCTACATTATCACCCACTGTAATGCCAGCTGGATCGGTATCAACTATACTTATAGGTCCTCCATTTTCTTCTGCGCCAAAAATTGAACCAGGGTTATCTCTATCTTCTAAATTTACTAAGAAAAGAGCAGAACCTGCGCATGGATCATTCTTACTTAAACCACCCCCCATCACTGCCACATAGGTATCGTTTTTTACATCATCTCTTTTTGTTTTAGATACTGAAGGAATTCTAAATATTCTCGGTGATGACCAAGTTTCACCTAACTGCGTATAATCGTAAATTGGATCTATTCCAGTTGCACCTCTGCATGCTGTTGAGATACTAAATTGATTAGATTCAGTCGGTTCAGCATCAGACACATTTATATTAATTACTTTTTCTTCATTAAATGTAACTTGCAAACTACCATCTTTCATCATTGCGCTTGCGATTGGTATAGACTTTGCCACTCCATCTTTTATTTCTGTAGCTGTTAAAACTCCATCTGGTATGCTATCTCCATCGTCGTAATCGAGAACTATACCATCGAAATTAAAAGTTGTTCCTCTGAAACAAGATGCTGTTCCATTAACAGCAAAATCATCACTATCATCACAAGGTGCTATTGCATCTTGTCGTTCAGTAACTTCAGGATTAGCGTCTGTTTGATTTCCCTCATCCTCTTCTCTTGCAGCATTATAGTTTTCTTGTGCCACAATACCCTCTTGAGATTGCAACATAGATGCAAAACCAGAGTTGTAAGTTTTTTGTGTGATATTACCCTCATGGTCAGCAATTAAAATTCTTTTATTGATATTATCATTGTAAATTGAAAACATATGAATTGGACCCTTAGATCCACTTATTTCTGGATGGGTAACATCTAATACAGAGAAACCAGCTCCTCCTCGTCCATATGGAATGAATAATATAGTATGCCAACTTTTTTTAGTTTCAATAGCTCCCGAAGGTGAAATTCCTTTTATGAAAACGTCGTGTATCACTGGTGAGCCGTCTACACCAAATATTGGATTGGAACCACCAGCATTACCGTTTACTTTACCATTATAATTTTTATTTATCACTTGAGGTAATAGTCCTGCAACAAAAGGTGGTATAAAACCCCAAAGTTCTTCTCCAGTTTTTGCGTCTAAAGCATGAAGTATACCTGAATTTGCTCCAGCATAGATTACACTTTTTCTTGACTCATTATTTATTGCAAAGCTTTGATAATTATTTTTGCCTCTCCAATAGGCTTCTTTATTTTCACTATCAAATTTAACATTTGCATCTGGTTTTCCAACTTCTACCAATTGTGAATGGTAAACATCTCCCATGACGCTATCTCTTTTTTCATTAATATTACAATCTCCATCATAATCAAAATAATCTGTACCGCTCATGAAATTAATTAGTCCAATTATATCATCTGAATTTCCATTAGAACCTAAATTACAACCTGTTGCACCATCGTGATAATCTTTTACAGTATAGTTTAAAGATTCAAATAGATTTCCAATCGCACTTGAGTTTTCAGTTGTGAAATTATCCCAATCTCCTATGTATGGAACAGTTGGCATTGCAGTCCAAAGATTTCTTCTATCATCATTGCCTGCTGATGCTGATTGATTTCGAATCGTTACTGCTGCATTCCAATTTCCCTCAACGTTCATTTCATGAGTAACTGTGCCGTCCTTATCTAATTTTTTTCTTAATATTTTTCCTCTCCATTCTGCAAATTGCTCATAACCAAATTGTGCTTGATACAATGATCCACCTTCTTGAATAGTTGCGGTAATTGATGGAGCTGTAAACGCTAACTTGTCAGCAATAATTTGCCTAATTTTACTTGTCAGTTCACTTTTTAAATCTTCAGGTGTATTTGCTACAATGACGTCTTCACATTCATCTGAACTATCGTCGCCACAAGAACCAGCATTAGCTAACCTCTCAAATGCTCTCATTGAGGTTCCTCTTATATTTCCGCCGTATGCTACAAATAATGTCTTAATACCCTGTCGTCTCAATGCTGCGATACGAGCTTGTGCTGGACCTGTATTTCTCATAGCACCGTCTCCAACGACAATCACATAATTTAACTGACATTCAGACGTCGCATCAAAAACTAATCCACCTGCACTAGCATCATTAAAATATTTCTGTGCCATTTGTGAAAAGGCATTAGCATCTGTACCCCACGCAAGCCCCAATGGTCTAAGAACATTCATTATCCTGCCCGCGCCTCTTGAGCTTACTCCAACATTTATACAAGAGTCACTATTACATAGTTGGCTTCTACCCTCTGGGTGAGAACCATTCCAGCCACGGTAGTAAACACACCCGTCATTTCTATGACAATGCCTACCGCCTCTTCTACTATTTTTTCCTCGACCACTTTCGCCTGCGTTCCAATGTCCAAATCCAAAATGAGCTCCAGTTGTTAAAGTTGTGTCATTTACAATTGCATCAATAGCTTGCTTAACTCCAGTCCATCTATTTATTCTTGGACCTCCCATACTTTCTAACCAAGCAGAATCTCTGGCGGCATTAGTAAAGTCGTCCTCGTTAAATTCATCAATAAATCCAAAATCGGTTGATGTCAGTATTCTGTTATTTGCAGAATCAACCTCCAATCCCCAAACCTGTGAAAAATTAACACTATCTGCATCTATAGTAGTTGAGCCTGAGTCTGGAGTATTTTTATTGTAACTTCTTATACCTTTTCCAATACTCGAAACTACAGTACATCCTGTATCTGAAACTTGTAACTTTTGGATTGCAAAATTGATGCCTGAGCCAACATATATAATATTACTATCACCTGGAGAAACAGCTATTGAAGTTACATTTACTAATTGAGTATCTAAGTCTGGATTGTTAGTCCTTGTACAATACCTTTGTCTGCTCTGATTTAACGTAAACGCATTTCCAGTTCTTGTAAGTGCATGACCATGTAAATCACCATTTCCTAAGTACAGCATGGTACCTTCATTATTTACAGACATTCGAGAAAAACTATTTATTAAGTTACTCCAAGCTCCTCTAGCAAATCTTTGTGTCTCACACATAAGTGTTTGTAAATTACAAGACGCGAAAGATCCGTTTCTTCTACTTGCATTACTTACGCCTAAAGCAAATATATAAGGAACGCCATTTATAGTTTTAACATCAAAACCTCTAACGGTTCCAATTTCTGGAAGATCCAATACCATTCTACAATTTCTACCTGTTTCATCAAAAGCAAATATTAAATGAAATGTTCTTCTTACTATTGTATTAAAAAAAATTAAATTTTCATTATTTAAAACATTAGTAGTCAATCCTCTAACAGATTTAGCATTTCTATTCCTAGAGACGTTTGTATTCATTCTTTGATTGGTGCCAGTTGCACCGTTATTAAATAAAACTTGCCTACATGTGCCTGCAAATCTAATCGCACCTCTAGAACCAAAAGATCGATCTCTTTCATAAGCTTGAACGTCAGCATCATTATTATATGTATATCTAACTACTCCTTGACCTCTTGCTTGAGTAACTATAATTCTTCCAGCTGAGTCATATACAGCGTTTGGTATACTATCCAAACCATCATTACCAATCCAGGCAGACATACTCGCTGAGCTGTCGACCAAAAATAAAATATTGGCTGCTACATCTCCCTCTCCAGCTCCTGGTGGAACTGGTTTTGAATTTGAGCTTGTTTGCAAATTAAAAAAAATAAATATTACAAACAATAATTTTAAAATTTTATTCATTTTATAAATTTGCATCTAAAATTTGTTCACCAACGACGTAGTTGCTTAATTGATTATTTGTTATCTCTAAAAGTTCGTGTATTTGTTCTTGATGTTCATATTTACTATATATTATTAACAAATTTCCAAGACTTAAATCTTTTAAGCCAGCTCTGTCGTTTTTTAAATCTTCACCAATAGAACCAATAAAACTGTTTGTAAAATCATAAATTTCATTTTTTATATTAGGGTCCCAGGATAAAACATTAATCCCAGCAATTTGGGAGTTGTATACAATCACTTCTAAATCAGCATTTTCTAAATTTGAGTCCTCACAATAATCTTTGGCAGGTACAGTGTATCTAACGGAGAAATCATCCCCATATGTAGATGAATCGAATGTTTCAAGAAAATCAAATTTCTCTTTAGCAACATTAACTGAAGTTCCTATATCAACATTTAATATAGAGCATGCATATGCTTTTGATTGTGTAATTAAAACTAGAAACAATAGTATGATTATATTTCTCATTATAAAGATTTTAGTAAAATTTACTCAATATTCAACACTCTTAAGTGATGAATTTAAGCTTTTAATAATTATTTCATTTGATTACTCAGTATGCCAATATAACTATAGTCTCTAGCGGAACTAGAATTTGTGGCCTATCGACAGTTCCTAGGATACCACATCCATATAACCTGTAAGCTGCACCTCTTCTTTGAATATTGGTAGCACTTTTTTTAAGACTTGTGCCGCTACCAGAATAAGTTTCTGCCCCAATATAAGTTGAAATATACTCATATCTATAAGTCTGTAGCTTGTCTCGTTCTCTTTGAATATCTTCGGGACTTCCTAAAGTTGCACCTAATAGATCATTTTCAATAATAGGTCCAATCAGCTGATAAAAACTTTGATCTCTTACGTACTCAACAACCCTAAATGTGGAACCATCACTACTATCAATATTTTTAAAACTTTTTACACAAGGTGTGCTGTCGCTTCCAGTTGTACCTGGAAGTGCAGCTTCTTGGTTTCCTGGAACATTTCTTGCACTATAATCTCTAAATCCATTATCTCTATTTATCGGACCTATCATTTGATCCATTAAACTTTTTTGAGCTTCAAGCAAAGCACTTTCAGCTACATAAAAAGCTTGTTGATATTCATCGCTACTATTATTACTTGAATGATCTGAGGAAGCAGTAATTACTAAAGCTCCACCCATTAAAGACATAGCTAATAGTAAAACTAAAGATAATACTAAAGCAAATCCTTTATTATTTTTTTTAATCATTGAAATGCTTGCCCTATATTTCTTGTGTTTACTGTTACAATTACAGAGTCTCTCAAATATTTATCTAATTTATCATCAGTTGGTGTGAAATTTCTTTGCAAACCATAAATTTTTCTTGCGACCCTATTGCTTGGATTGCTTGGATCTATTTGTTTGTTATCTTTATAAAATTCATTCTTTGATCTGAAAGTAAGTCTCATATCAACTGTTCTAATATCAAATAATCTATCTCTGAGGTTTAAGTTTTCTGGTGCAGGGAAATTTTTTGCCGGGTCGGTTATTATTCTGCCATTTTCATCAAATGGTATAAATTCCATATCCACCACATGATCTCTTACTAAATCTTCGTAACATTCTGGGCAATCATCATCCCAAAATCCCATAACTAGGTCTTCTTCACGACCTGGCCAATTACATATTCCTAATTCATAAGCTGCTTCCCTTGGCTGTACCCAACTTTGTACTTTTTTATAAACTCCGTATCTTTTGTCACTATCTTTATCTATTTGAGCTGCATAGTATGAAATTTTAAATATTTTATATGGTTGAAACTGATCTTGTTCTGTAAGTAAACTAAAATCTTCATAAATTATTTCAATACTATCACAACATGTATCAAATGGATTATGAAGACTTGGCGCATCTTTCGCTATATTTTTTCTGATAACTAAAGGCGCATGACTATTGACTTCATCTCCATCAAAGCCAGTATTAAATGAAATATAATTTCTTTCAGTTAGTCGAAGGCCATCAGCAACACATGTAGCATTTAATGGATTGTTTAAAAATTCTTGAGCTGCATGTTCTCCCGCATAATATCTAAAACCTGCCATTCTTATATCTCTCATAATCATTGTAACTAGATCTCTACTAGATCCACTAATTTTTGCTTTATCACTAACCTGTTTGTATGCTCCACTAACAACATTATAAGATGTATACATTGCTGCAACCATCACAGATGTAATTATTATTGAAATTAATATTTCAATAAGAGTAAGACCTTTATTATTTTTATTTTTTTTAATCATGGTTTTAATCTAAAATCAGACTGGAAATATAAATATTTTCTTTTTTGACCATTGTTCAAAGTCATTTGAGCTCTACCTACATACATGATTTCATCTCTTTGATTTTTGTTTTCGATACATCCTGGTGAAGATGTATTATTACAAAGCTTAAAAATTTCAAAAGCTCTTATTTCTCTTCCACTGCTTGAGCAATCCATATAATCTCTATTAGCGACTAAAGCATTCCATTTTTCAGTTTTATTCTCCGCCGGATCGTTATCTGAAGTTGAATTTTTATAAATATCTCCTGCAGTGTCAGCTTTGACTAAATCTTTGGCTCCTTGTGTTCCGCATGCTGAACTGAATTGTCTGGCATCATCAACTGCTAAAATATCTGTAAAATTTTCACTAGTCGAATTATCTCTAAGTGAAAGCGAGTCCTCTACAAACATATTAACAAAAAAAGTAGCTTTAGTTCTTTCCCCAGACGTTTTTACAGAATTGATTGAATACTGTGTTATTTGTAAAACAGCCACAAATCCAATACCAACAATTACCATTGAAATTAGTGCTTCTATTATTGAAACTCCTAAATTACTTTTGTTATTTTTTTTCATAAAATTTACTTCCATTCTGATAAATCTTCAGTATCTCTCCTATTCCATTTAAATGTATCTATTTCTCCAAACCTTGTCCACCTTACTGCTCCTACATATTTACACCCACCTCCATCCCATGCATCGGGTTGTGGAATAACTTTTTCATCAGGTTCATCATCAATGTAAGTAATAGTGCACTCTGTGTTTTCCCCTTTATTTAATAGTAAATATATATAATTCTCTGGTTGCTCACCTGTAGCTATTGCTCCCGTTCCATAATAAAATTTTCCGTTCCTTGACAAACACAAAGAGGCTTCACCTATAAAGTTGAATACTACATCGCTTCTTGAAATCTCAAATATATTTGCTTTTAATTCATCTCTATCAGTGTCTTCACTGGTCCAAAATTCATCGTCCAAAGGTGTCACTGAACACCTATTATCACTTGAAGTATTCCAATTAGCACTCGTGTCATTCATTATGGTTGTAAAATTATCCATTGTCACACCTTTAGTTTTAATTGAAATTCCATCTTCATTATCACTCTCAAATATTAACTGAACATAAGCAAAAGTTCCTCTTTCAGTTGTGGCGTGTATATTTCTTAACAAGGATGCAACTTCTTCAGAAGCATTAGATATTATCCTTTTGTTATTCCATTTAGCAAAGTTAGGAATACCAACTCCAGCAAGAGCACCAACTATTGCTAACACAACAATTATTTCTAATAATGAAAAACCTTTATTCTTCTTTTCCTGCTCCTGCATCTATCTTTCCTGCTTTTACTAATTCCTCTAAAGACTTGTTCATAGTAATCATTCCATCTTTTACTGCAGTTTGCATGATGCTTGGAATTTGATGTATCTTTGCTTCTCTAATTAAGTTTTGAATTGGTGGAGTACACTTCATCACTTCAAAGGCACCACATCTACCTTGTCCATCTTTAGTTTTTAGAAGTCTTTGAGTTACAACCATTTTTAGTGAAGTTGAAATTTGCGCTCTGATTTGTGCTTGTTGCTCTGGTGGAAATACGTCGATAATTCTATTTATTGTACTTGGTGCGCCGCTAGTATGAAGAGTTCCAAATACAAGGTGACCTGTTTCAGCTGCAGTCAATGCTAATGAGACTGTCTCCAAATCTCTCATCTCACCAACCAATATTACATCTGGATCTTCTCGTAATGCTGCTTTTAATGCAGTTGCAAATGTTTGCGTTTGTTTGCCTACTTCTCTATGCGAGACAATACTTTTTAAATCTTTGTGGATAAATTCTACTGGATCCTCAACTGTAATAATATTTGATGTTCTTGTTTTATTTATTTCGTTAACAATTGCAGCAAGCGTAGTTGATTTACCAGAGCCAGTTGGTCCAGTTACTAAAACGAGACCTTTGTGCATATCAATTATATCATATAAGACTGGAGGCAGATCAAATTGTTCCATAGAAGGTATAACACTTTCTACTCTTCTTAGAACTGCTGCTGGACCATGAATAGTTTTGTAAAAATTTGCTCTAAATCTTAATCCACTTAAAGTTACAGATGAATCTAACTCATGAGTGTCTTGAAATCTTTTCATCTCAATCTCGTTACAATTTGTTGATATTAAATCTTGAAGGTCTTGAGCTTTAACCATCACTTCAGGTATTTTATGAATCTCACCTGTTTGTCTATAAGCTAGTGGCCATCCACTTCTAATATGAAAGTCAGAAATTTTTTTATTATTTTTTGCTAAATCTTCTAATTTTTCAAACATAACTATTTATATAATAGCTATATTGAAATAAATTTTAAACTGTAGAATTGGCTCAAAATAGTCTACAAAATTGTGATTTTTCGCAAAATTAATGAAATTTAAAGAAAAAATATACTGATTAAATGTTTATTGTAAAAAAACTTTTTGATTTAGTGAAGATTCTTTTTGTAACATTCATTTTTTCTTTAGTAATTGATTTTTTCTTTGGTGCAAAAATTCTTAGTTACTTTGATTCTTTTTTTGCAAAATCACAATTTTATGAAAGATTAATTAGAATAGATCATCCAACCTATCATCATACATTGAGGGAAAATGTTCAATACACTAATAACGTAAATTTTGAGGATACATATGAACTTTGTACAAATAATCATGGTTTTAAATCTAAGTGTAATCAAATTGATAACAAAAATTATGATTTTGCTTTTATAGGAGACTCATTTACGGAAGGAACCCCGATCGAGTATGAAGATAGTTTTGTTGGAATTTTTACTGAAAAAACAGGATACAAAACTGCAAACCTCGGAATAGTTTCATATTCACCCAAAATATACTTATCTAAAGTAAATTATCTTCTTCAAGAAGGTTTCAAATTTGATCATGTAATTGTCTTTATTGATATAAGTGATTTTTATGATGATACAAATTTTTACTCAATTGATCAAAATTTGAAAGTTACAGAGAAATATTCAGAAAAGAAAAATTTAAAACGTAGAAAATTTTTGAGAAATAATTTTCCATTAACAAATTTCTATATGTTTGTTTTAAAAAAATATAAATTTAGGAGTGAACATAGAAAAAAATTCAATATTAATGAAAGTCCTATTTTCACAGATAAAGTGAACCTAAAAGCAAAATGGACATATTCAAATGAAAATAAAATCGAAGGATATGATTTAGGAATTAACGAAGGAAACCAAATTATGGTAGATCAAATGGAGAAGTTGTATGAAATTCTTTCCCAACAAAGTATAAAATTAAGTTTAGCAGTTTATCCTTGGCCACATCAGTTAGAAAACGATGTAATAAATTCGATACACGTAGAAATATGGCAGGAATTCTGCAAAAATAAATGTGAAAATTTTATTAATTATTTTCCGATTTTCTTCGATGAAATGAATAATTCTTCGTACCTAGAAACTTATAAAAAATACTATTTCAAAAATGATCCACATTTTAATAAAGTTGGACATAAAGTCTTAGCAAAAAAATTAATAGAAATTATTAAATAGAACTAAATTTAATAAAAAAGATAATAAATAACCCAAACAATCAAAGAATATTCAAAAAAAGTTTTTGATATAAGCAATTGTTTTTCAGTAAATTTTGAAGCCAAATATTTACCTAAAAATTTAAATCCAAAATGAACCAAGACAATTGAAAAAGCAACACCAATTAAAATAAATTTAATAGAAAAATTTTTATATCCAAAATAAATTGCAGCAATCAAAGTTAGCCAGGAAACATTAGATATAAATACTTTAAAAATTAGACCAGCTTTTTTACTGAAAATAGATTGTGTCTTAATTAAAGAATAGGACCAAATTACTCCTACCAAGAAACTAGCATATTTAAAAATCATAAATTGTTTAATTAAAATTATTTTATTGTAATTGTAACAATAGGTTCATCAGGTTCAAACATACAAAAATTTGTACCTACCTCAGAGGCTGTAACAGCTTTGGATGTACCAAAAGAAATATCTATTATAGGTGCAATTAATGCTACTGTATAAGGAGATGTGAGTTTATAGACCATTACATGGTCGTCTGAAGTACTTCCATCAGCATGTTGAGATTGAAAAGTTGAGACAACTCCTTGTTGATAAGTTATATCATTCGCAGCTGAGACAGCTGAGCATGCTGCATTAGTACAAGTTTTCATTTGATCATTTTTTAAATACAATTCAGCTTCTGCTGCGGTTCCTCCATCTGCTACGATGGGTAATCTATCGTATTTTTCGTTACCACTTAAAGAGCCACCAGGATAAGCTGATCCAGATAGTGCAGCAGTAGTTGTGCATTTATCATCTACACCTGCTACTGTTAAGTCAGCTTGTATTGTAAATTTTCTATCAATAGTAACTCTCATATGTGTGTATGTTACTCCAAGAGGTAAAAGTGCAGTGTCCCCGTAAGATGCAGCAGATGAGCCCGCTGAGGCTGATGCTATGTCTACTGTTTTGTCTGTATTACCAATTACAATTGCATTTTCACAACTCGTGACACTTGTACTCGCTGTACAAAGTTCAACTTTTCTCATTGTAACTTTATATACATCTGCAGCACCTGTAGTACTCGCAGAATATGAGTAACTTACAAAAATTATTAGTAAAAGTTTTGCAAATATTAAAATTTTAAATGATCTGTTCATTAATCTGTTCTTGATATTGTTGATGTTCCTTTAAATTCTACTACAATTTTGTTGTTTCGTTTAACTTTCGTTAACAGTTCTCCACTCATGTTCTTTTCTTCCTTCCATGGTGAAGTACTTATGAATCCATCTTGAAGTGATGGGCCAATTCTAGGGGGATATACAAGAATAAATTTTGCATACCACTCATCCTCTAATCCAGCTTTATCCTTATCGTCATATGCTAACTCAATATTTAAATTTGGGTTTAAAAGAAGCTCTGATCCAAGCTTTGTACCTTTGATATCGTCTCTTTCTCTTCCATACCATTTATAAGAGTTAACAAACACATCCGCCCAATGCATATAAGGAACTTGTGAAGCTAAATTTATATCATATCCATCTAAAGCCTTCTCTTCGTCAATTCCGTCACCAACGTTTAAATAATAATTGGCACCAAAATCTAATACTGCATTTCTTGCCTCTAATCCTAAACTTGTTCTTGAATTTCCATAGCTATCGTAGTCCCAAAAAATATTATAACCTGTCATCATAGTATTATCTTCGCTTAACATTCTTTGTCCAAGACCAAGATTTCCTACGGTTCGCTCGGTATTATTCTTTTCAGTATTAAATAAAGAAAATTGTGTAAAAAGATTACCACTATCAGTTTTATCAATTTCTCTAACCCCAAGAATACTATAATCTGGTTTGTGGTTTTCTCTTAGATCAAAACTTACTTCTGTAGTGCCTTCACCAGGTATTAAATCACTTATTATATTTGAAATTTTGTTTGTTAAATCATCTGCATAAGCTGATGAAAATATGAAAAATGATAAGATTACTGGGATAATTTTTCTCATAATATATTTTTAAAACATCTTATATGAAATGTATATAAATTAATTACTAATTTTAGGTTTAAAAATTAGACATATGCCGTTGTTACAATATCTTTTTCCTGTTGGTTTTGGCCCATCATCAAAAATATGACCATGATGTCCGCCACAATTTCTACAATGATATTCTGTTCTTGGATAACCTAATAAATGATCCACTTTTGTTTCAAAAACGTCTGGTAAAGATTCGAAAAAAGAAGGCCAACCTGATCCACTTTCATATTTAGTAGAAGATTCAAATAATTTTATACCACAGCCTGCACAGTGATAACTTCCTTTCCTTTTTTCAGAATTTAATTCGCTTGAACCAGGGGGCTCTGTGCCCTCCTCTAGCAAAACTATTTTTTGTTCAGCTGTAAGTTTAGATTTATAAATTTTAGACATTTTATTTTTTCTTATTCGATAAAAATAAACCAATTATAACTAAAATTGAACCAATTGTATGAAAATATCTAAATTGCTCATCAAAAAAAAACATGGCCATAAATGTACTAAACAAAGGTATTAATGACAAAAAAATTCCAGATCTGTTAGGTCCAATGATTGAGACAGCTCCTGCCCAGCAATAATAAGATCCAATACTTGGAAATAAAGCCAAATAAATTAAACAATATATAAATGTTTTATCAATAGCTGCAGCATTACCTTGAAAATATTCATAACTAAATTGAGGTAATAAAAAAATTAATCCACATGAACAAACAATATGTACAAAACTTAAAAGTGATATCTTTAGTTTTAATTTTTTTAAAAAAGAGGAGTAAAGCCCCCAACATATCACAGCTCCTATCATCCATATATCACCTATATTAAAATCTAAATTTAATAAAATATTTAAATTAAATTTAGTAATTATTACTAAAATTCCTAAAACTGAAATTAAAAGTCCAAGTAATTGATAAAGGTTTGTTTTTTCTATTTTGAATATAAAGCAAGATAAAATGATTGCTGCAGGAATAGCAGTATTAAATAAAGATGCATTTATTACTTGCGTATATTGTAGTGAAACATATACGAATGAATTAAATAAACCCACACTTGTAAGTCCAAGAAAAAGTAGTAAGGGTAAATTGTTAAGAATTTCTTTTTTTTTGTTCAGTATTTCTTTGTAAGTAAAAGGTAACAGTATGAACCAAACAGTTATCCATCTGAAAAAAACCAGAGAGAAGGGAGAAATGCTCTCAACAAAAGCAAATTTTCCTACAATGAAGTTTCCGGCCCAAAAGATTGATGCTAGAACCAGCATCACGTAAGCTTTTATATTAAGGCTCACTAGCTGAACCTTAAGGAGCTATAAGGATCTAATTCCAAATTTGTCTTTTCTTCAGAAATCATTTTAGAAATTATCTTCCCTGATATTGCTCCTAAAGTCCAACCTAAATGGTGATGACCAAAAGAATAAAATACATTCTTATAATTTTTTGATGGTCCAATTACTGGTAAAAAATCTGGCAGTGTTGGTCTGAATCCTAACCATTCATCTTCATGGTCCGGTAGACCATCTAGCATAAATTTAGCATTTTCAACTAAGTTTTTAATCCTGCTTTTTGAGGGTCCATTTTTTAAACCTCCAAACTCTACAGTTCCAACAACTCTCAATCCTTGTTCCATTGGTGTCATCCCAAAACCTCTATTAGAAAATACAACAGGTCGAGATATTAAATGCTCACAATCTTTGAAGTGAATGTGATAACCTCTTTCCGTATCGAGTGGAACTTTTTCAAATAAATCATTTGTAAATTTTTTTGACAATGCACCACATGCTATTACAATTTTATCAAATACAAACCTTTGACTTTCTGTTCTTAAAACAGGTTTTTGCTCATCAAAATTAATATCTTTAATTTGATATTTAAAAAATTTTCCACCTTTTTGTGAAAACAGGTCAAACAATTTTAAAAGCAATCTTCTTGGATTGTTTGTATGTTTGGCATAGGAATAAAATACACCACCATCATATATTGGTTTTATATTTGGTTCTAAATCATGAATTTCTTTTGGGTTAAGTAATTGTTGTTTAACCCCAAGTTCATCTCGAATATTAATTTCAAGTTCTCTGCTTGATAAATTTTTATTACTCCAGATATACATAATTCCATTACTTACAACTAGATTTTCAGTATCAATCTCATCAAATAATTCTTCGTAAGCTGGTAAGGATAAATCTAATATCTGATGCATATACTTAGCTGTATGCATCATTTTTTTTTGTGTACAATTTCTAATGAACTTTAAGAACCATGGAATCATTTTAGGAACATAATTCCATTTAAGCGCAAGCGGTCCAGTTGAACTTAATAACATAGCAGGAACATCGGTCAGTATATCAGGTCTATTTAGTGGAACTGAAGCGTAAGGCGAAAAATGACCAGCATTTCCATAAGAGGCTAAACTTCCTGGCTCCTCTTTATCAAAAATCACAACTTCAAATCCTTTTTTCTGAAGGAAAAGAGCGTTGCATATGCCTTGTATGCCAGCACCAATTATACCTACACGTTTATTATTCATATTATAAATATATATTATTATTAATATAAATTTATCGCGACAAATTATTCAACAGAGTTTATCAATTAATTATTTGTTTATGATAGATTTTTGTACTCATCACAATACTTAGTCCTATCATAGTTGCAAGCATTGAAGATCCACCATAAGACATGATAGGCAAAGGAGAACCAACTATAGGTAGCAAACCTAAAACCATAGACATATTTACGGCTACATAAATAAATATTGCAGAGCCAAATCCAAAACAAAACAATCTTCCAAAATAACTTCTTGAGATAGATCCAATTTTAATAATTCTATAAATAAGAATTGCATATAATATTAATAAAAATACCGATCCAATAAATCCATGTTCCTCAGAAAAAAGTGTAAATATAAAGTCTGTATGTTTTTCTGGAAGAAACTCTAAATAACTTTGGGTGCCTTGTAAAAAACCTTTACCTGTAAATCCTCCAGATCCAACTGCTATTTTGGATTGTATTATTTGGTAACCCGCTCCAAGAGGATCTCGATCAGGATTGAAAAAACTTAAAATTCTTAATTTTTGGTAAGGTTTTAAAAAGGATATTACAAATGGAAAAGAGACTAACAATACTAAGGCACTGTAAACGAAGTATCTAATATTTAAACCTGCCAACCATAGTACAATCAATCCACTTGCTGCAATTAATATAGACGTACCAAGGTCTGGTTGACTCACCACTAAAACTATTGGCATTACCAAAATTGCTAAAGATAATATTATATTTTTAAAACTACTTACATTTGTAATCTGTTCTCTATGAAAATATCTGGCAAAACACACTATAATTGCAACTTTCATTAATTCGGATGGTTGCAAATTAATAAAATATAAATTCACCCATCTTTGAGATCCAGACGCGGTTATACCATACAAGGATGCCCAAACTAAAAATCCAAGGACAATTATGTAAAATAGATATGCTGTTGAGTGCCAAAATCTTAAATTTAAAAAGGACAAAAATAACATCATCACAAAAAAAACTACAAACCTAATTAGATGACTTTTAGTGTGATATAGTAGTTCTCCGCCATCTGTCGAAAACATTGAAATATTGCTAATTAATCCTAATAAAAGAACAGAAAAAACAAGCACAAAATCAAAAGATCTTAATTTTTGAAAAAATGTTAATTGTTCTGAGTATGATGATTGTTGAAACATTTATATATTTACTAAATTTCTCTGTCTAATTTTTTCTCTTTCCTCGTGTCTATCTATAACTTTTTTAATTACTTGTTTAGCTAATGGTGCAGCTGCTTTACTTCCTGATCCACCATGCTCAACAAAAACACTGATTGAATACCTAGGGTTTTTATAAGGACCAAACGCAACAAACCAAGCATGATCTCTATCATCATAAGGTATTTGGGATGTCTCAAGATCTAATTCCCTTTGTTCTTCCGTTATTTTCTTAACCTGCGCAGTTCCCGTTTTTCCTGCAAATTGATATTTTGGATCCTCGATCCTTGATTTGTATGAAGTTCCATTCCATTGATTTGTAGATGCAAACATTGCTTCCAAAACAAATTTGACATTTTCCTGATTTCTGAAAAGTTTTTTATAATCTTTTTCTCCTGGATTAAAAAATTCTTCAGCTGTCCTGATTATGGATGAATCATATTTTTCTTCAGTAATAAGATTTTGTGCCATCTTATACTTAATTTTTTCAAGACTTTCTTGATTTTTATTAGAAACGAGTGTTGGATAAATTTTAAAACCACCATTTGCTAATTGAGCAGTCATTAAACATAACTGAAGAGGAGTTGTTTGAACATAACCTTGTCCAATTCCAGTTATTAAAGTTTCCCCTAACACCCAACCCTGACCAAGATTTGCTTTTTTCCAACTTGTAGATGGAAATAATCCTCCTTTTTCCTCTTTATATAAATTATCAAAAACTTTATTACCAAGACCAAATCTAGAAGCTGTTACTTTAAGCCTATCGACTCCAAGCCTTCTGGACATTTCATAAAAATAAGTATCACAGGATTGAATAATTGCACCTCTAAGATCTACAACTCCATGTCCTTTTTTTTTCCAACAATGATATGTTTGGCCATACATTTCCATCTTTCCAGTGCACCTGACCTTGAAGTTCGGTGATATAACATTATTTTCAAGAGCTGATAAAGCTACAATTGGTTTTATAGTGGATCCGGGTGAATATAGTCCCGAAATAGTTTTATTAATTAATGGTTTGTCAGGATTATCTCTAATTTCATCCCAATCTTTATAACTTATTCCATATAAAAATAAGTTTGGATCAAACGAAGGAGAAGAATGCATCGCAATAACTTCACCAGAATAAATATCCATTACGCTAATAGATCCAGCTTTATTAGCCAGCAAATCATTACATAATTTTTGAACTTCAGTATCTAGAGTAAGTTTAATTTCTTTTCCTTTATCTCCTTTTTGGAAATTGACTTGTTTTATTCTTTTTCCGAATGCATTAACTTCATATCTTTGAACACCATTAGTACCTATTAAATCGTTTTCAAAAGATTTTTCTAAACCTGTTTTTCCAACTCTTAGTCCAGGAACATGTTTATTTTTTATGTTTTCATTATTTAATAAATCATTTTCACTAGCTTGAGCAACATATCCCAAAACATGAGTATAATTTTCCTTAAAAGGGTAGCTTCTTACAACAGATAGAACAGGTTTGGCTCCAGATAGTTCATGTAAATAAAAATTTACTTTGGAAAATTGATCCCAGGTTAGATTCTCTGAAATAATAAGTGTTTCCCAGGGCTTTTGTTGATTTTTTTTCTTAATGATTTTTGCAAATTCATTGTTTGATAAAGGAAGAATATTTTTTAATCTAATCATCAAATATTTAAAGTTTTCAACCTGTTCTGGAATGACATGTAATTGATAAACTTCTATATTGCCGGCAATTGTTTTATCAAAATAATCTTTAAACTCTCCTCGAACTGGTGGCAGCCTCCATTCTCGAAGCCTATTTTTATCTGATAGAGTTAAATATTTTTTGTTGTCACTTATTTGAAGAGTAAATAATCTTGCTAATATTCCTGTAAATACAATTCCTTTTGCTAAAGATAGAATAAAAACTCTTCTATTTATGGTATTAAATTTTCGTACATTTGAATCATCACCACTAAACATTCTGGCCTCCAAAGATTACTTTTTGATAATAATCAAATAATCCACTAAAAATAATATAAAATAAAAAAGTGAAAAGTATGTTAACCAATATACTGTAATATTCTAATTCTACTTCAAATAACAAAGCAACAATTAAATAGATTAGAGAATTTACAACTAAAATAGCAAGACCAAAGAAAAACCAGTCTTTAATAGCGCTTGGCCTTAACGTTATATTTCTAAGATAAGAAGAAAAAACACAGATAAGTAAGTAAGCAAGAGAGCTGACACCTATAGGTAAACCAGTTACAACATCATTTAACAAACCGCTTAAAAATATTAATCCATAACCCAAACTTCCAGATCTCTTTAAGCTCCAATAATAAATTAAAATAAAAGGAAAATTGAATGAAAAGTACTTTAAATTTAGATAATTAAAATCAAATTCATTCAAAACTGAAACTATTAAAAGGATAATTGGGCCTTTTTCTAAGAATTTTTTAAAATTACTAAATTTGCTTATCTCTCCCATTATTCAGTTTCCTTTTTAAAAGAAATTATTTTTACGTATCTAAGCTGAGAAAAATCAGAAAAAAAACTTACTACCGTTTTTAAATTTGATGGATCCATAGCAATTTTTCCTATTGGAATTCCAGATTTAAATAAACCACCCGCCCCAGATGTAAATACAACGGCATCCTTTTCAATTAGATCTTGTTGTCTGGTGTATTGGATGACACCTTCGTCGCCACCCGTACCTGATAAAATAGATTGGATATCATTTGGCATAATATCAACTGGAACTTTACTATTTAAATCGGATAAAAGTAAAACTCTTGATGTGGTAAAAGAAACCTCAACAACTTTTCCTATTAAGTAGCTCTTATCCATCACGGCCATTCCTAACTCAACTCCATCCTTGCTACCTCTATTAATAATTACAGATCTTAAAAATGGACTTTTTTTGTCAATTAGGACTTTACCAATTATCTCCGATGTTAGAAAAGTAGTTTCATCTATTGTAGATCTAAGTCTTTTATTTTCCTCTAAAATATATTCTGAATTATAGTTTTTAGATAATTCAAAATTCAATTTTTCTTTTAATTCTTTATTTTCTTCATAAACACTAAAATGATTTTTAGTTGCAACATAAGCTCCCTTAATAAAATTTTCAGGAGCTGATACTATAAAACTTGATCTGTAAGCTACTTCTCTAAGAGAAATTTTTAGATAATCAATTGGCTTCAAATTAAACTTTTCGGAGAGAATTATAATAAATGTTAAAAATATTAAAGCTAATAACGAAAATTTTTGTTTGTTCTCTTTTTTTAAAAAAGCGGAACGAATAGCAATTACAAAGTCATCTCTGCCAGCTTGCATTTCTTCAAATTAATACTCCGATAACATTGAATTAAAAGTTTCTTCTTGATCTAAGGCTTTTCCTGTTCCAACTGCTACACAAGCTAAAGGATCATCAGCAATATGAACTGGCAGACCAGTTTCTTTAGAAAATCTTTTATCTATATTTTTTAATAAAGCTCCTCCGCCTGTAAGAGTTAATCCCATATCAACTAAATCAGCTGATAACTCGGGTGGTGTATTTTCTAAAGCATCCTTTATTCCATTAATCATTTCTCTTAAAATTGGATTAAGAGCTTCGACTGTATCTTCCTCGGTAATATTTACTTCTTTAGGTGTACCCGATCTTAAGTCTCTTCCTTTTACAGCAAAAGTATTATTGTTTGTTGCAATGGCAGTACCAACTTCTTTTTTTATTTTTTCAGCAGTACTATCTCCAATCATTAAATTATATTCTTTTCGCATATAACTTATTAATGCATGATCCATTGCATCACCTGCAACTCTTAAAGAGTTTGAGTATACCACTCCACCTAATGACATAACTGCAATTTCCGTGGTTCCTCCTCCAATATCAATTACCATGGAGCCGGTAGCTTCTGATATTGGTAAATTTGCACCGATTGCTGCTGCAATTGGTTCTTCAATAAGTTGAACTCTTCTGGCTCCTGCGGCAAGCGCACTGTCTTGAATTGCTTTTCTTTCTACTGGCGTAGAACCAGTAGGAACACAAATTAAAATTCTTGGATTTGCAAATGAACTTCTTTTATGTACTTTTTTTATAAAATGTTTAATCATTTCTTCTGTAACTATAAAATCAGCGATTACGCCGTCTCTTAAAGGTCTAATTGCTTGAATATTACCTGGTGTTCTGCCTAGCATAGTTTTTGCTTCATCACCTACAGCTAAAACCGATTTTTTTCCTTTGTTATCTACTACTGCAACTACTGATGGTTCGTTTAAAACTACACCCTGGCCTTTTAGAACTACTAGTGTGTTAGCTGTTCCCAAATCTATGGCCATGTCTTGGCTCCACATAGATGTTACTTTGTCCAATATTCCCATCTTTTACACTCCTCCTTTTACTTTTTGGTGTTCTATATTTTGAGAAAGCGATTTTTTTTCTCGTTTTATTAACATTTTATTTAAAGCATTCAAGTACGCATTTGCGGAAGCAACAAGAGTATCTGTATCAGCAGACTGACCAACTGTAGTTCTATCATTTTCCTCTATTTTTACACTTACTGTTGCTTGTGCATCTGTACCCTCAGTAACGGCATGCACTTGGTAAAGAGATAATTTTACATCATGTGGATATAATTCCTTTATGCACTTAAAAATAGCATCAACTGGTCCATCTCCAGTTTGTGTAGTTTTTTTAATCTCTCCAAATACATCTAATGTCATTTCTGCTCTTTGGGGTTCACCTGTGCCAGCAAAGACTTTTAGCGATTTTAAATTTATTGCATTGATTTTATTATCAATTATTAAACTGTCATCAACTAACGCGACTATATCTTCATCATAAATGTGTTTTTTCTTATCTGCTAAAATTTTAAACTTTCCAAAAGCTGCTTGTATCACATCGTCCGTCACATCAGTATAACCAAGATCGTTAAGTTTATCTTTAAACGCATGTCTACCTGAGTGCTTACCCATAACTAAGGATGTTTTTTTAACTCCAACGCTTTCAGGCGTCATAATTTCATAAGTTTCTCTATTTTTAAGCATCCCATCTTGATGTATCCCAGACTCGTGCGCAAATGCATTTTTTCCGACAATCGCTTTATTAAATTGAACTGGAAATCCTGTTGCATTAGAAACTATTTTTGATGCTTTACTTATTAATTCAGTTTTAATTCCTGT
>CACJOS010000004.1:52500-66578 GCA_902595115.1 uncultured Pelagibacteraceae bacterium | reverse complement strand
GTTCTATTTTAAATAATTATAATCGACCACAACAGTATTTATATTTTTTTCCTGACCCACAAAAACAAGGTTCATTCCTACTCATTTTCTTTCCTATATATTTTGGATCAATTTTACTAGGGCTTTGTTTTGGTTTTGTATCAATTACATTATTTACTATTGTTAAGTTTATAAGGATTTTCACCAGATCATTTTTCAGTTTTATTAATAAATTTTCAAATAATGAAAATGCTTCTTTTTTATACTCCACCAAAGGGTCTCTTTGTCCGTAAGACCTTAAACCAATTACTTGTCTTAATTGTTCAAGGTATTGAATATGTAGCTTCCAATTCATATCAATTGACTGTAAAAAAATTCTTTTTTCGATTTCTTTAGATTGATCTTCCCCAATTAATTTTATTCTTTCTTGTCTTTTTTCTAAAAACTTATCTTTAATTTTGTTCTTAAATACTTTTTCCTCATCTGAGGATAGTTTATTTAACTCATCATCCGAAAAACTTTTTCCTAAAATCAATCTTAGTTGACCCTCAAAATCTTTATTATTTTTAAATTTTAATAAATCATTTGTTATTTCATCAAGGAAAACATCAGAGTATTCAAAAATTCTATTTGATTTAATAACATCATTTCTTTGATTAAAAATTACTTGTCTTTGGTCATTTAGAACATTATCAAATTTTAATAACGTTTTTCTAATATCAAAATTTCTAGATTCTACTTTTTGTTGTGCTCTTTCAATTGCTTTATTAATCCACGGATGATCAATACTCTCTCCATCTTTCAATCCTAATTTTTCAAGCACATTTGTCATGGAATCTGATCCAAAAATCCTCATAAGATCGTCTTCTAAGCTCACAAAAAATATTGAATTACCTTCATCTCCTTGTCGTCCAGCTCTACCTCTTGCTTGATTATCAACCCTTCTAGACTCCATTCTTTCAGTGCCTAGCACAAATAAACCGCCAAGATTTTTAATTATTTTTTTATCATTGTCTAATTCGTTCTTACTGTCTTTTTTACCACCTAATTTAATATCAACACCCCTGCCAGAAATACTAGTTGTTATAATTATAGATTTTAATTTTCCTGCATTAGCAATAATATCGGCTTCTTTTTCGTGGTTCTTGGCATTTAAAACTGTGTGTGGTATTTTTTCCTTTTTTAAAAGTGTAGAGTATATTTCTGATTTATTTATACTTGATGTAAAAACTAACATAGGCTGGCCACTTGAATAACACTCTTTTATTTTTTTTAAAATTGCTTGATTTTTTTCTTCTTCTGTGCGGAAAATCTGGTCATTCCAGTCTTTCCTAATCATTTTTTTATTTGTAGGAATAGTTGTAACTCCTAAATCATAGATTTCTTGAAATTCTTCAGCCTCTGTTAAAGCAGTTCCTGTGCACCCAGACAATTTTTCATATAATTTAAAATAATTTTGATATGTAATTGATGCTAATGTTTGGTTCTCAACTTGTATTTCAATTTTTTCTTTTGCCTCTAAAGCCTGGTGAAGGCCATCTCCATATCTCCTTCCCTCCAATATTCTTCCAGTAAGTTCATCTATAATTTTTAGCTCTCCGTCTTTGACTATATAATCCTTCCCTTTTGTAAATAAATAATTAGCTCTTAAAGATTGATTTACAAAGTGAACTAAAGATAAATTGCTAGGATCATAAAAATTATTATTTTTTAATATACCAGCATTATTAAATATTTTTTCTACATTAGAAATTCCACTATTTGTTAAAAAAATATTTTTATCTTTTTCGTCTACTTCAAAATCTGAGTGCTGCAATCTCTTAACTAATTTATCTATAGCATTATATTGGCCCTCCTTGTTTTCTGCCGCCCCTGATATAACTAAAGGTGTTCTTGCTTCATCAATTAAGCAAGAGTCAATTTCATCTACTATTGCAAAATGATGAGTTCTTTGAACAAATTCATTTGACGAATACTTCATATTGTCTCTAAGGTAATCAAATCCTAACTCACTATTGGTTGCATATGTAATGTCGCAATTATAATTCTTCTTTCTTTCCTCATCATTTTGATCATTATTTATATATCCAGAGGTCATTCCTAAAAAATTATAAATTTTCCCCATGTTAGTACAGTCACGCTTTGCCAGATAATCGTTTACTGTAACTACATGTACACCTTTTTCTTTTAACGCATTCAAATATGCAGCAAGTGCAATTGTTAAAGTCTTTCCCTCTCCAGTTTTCATTTCAGCGATTTTTCCATTATGTAAGATTATTCCACCCATTATTTGAACATCAAAATGTCTTTCGCCACGAGTTCTTTTGGAAGCTTCTCTTACCAACGCAAAAGCTTCTGGTAAAATATTTTGAATGTCCTCACCAGATTTGAGTCTATCCTTTAAAAAATTAGTTTTTGCAGGAAAATTCACATCATCTAAATTGGATATTTCATTTTCAAGAGAGTTAATCTTATTTACCATTAAACTAAGTTTATCCAAAGTTTTCTGGTTACTTGATTTAATAAACTTAGATATAAATTTTAATGGATTTAGCATCTATTTTTATTGGTATATACATATTATTATCTATAAATATAGTAATTAAAATATTAATTTAAATAGTATGGTTATAAATTTAAGCAATTTATTTAATGTAAAAAAAAATAACTCTAAAATAAGCGACTTTCAGGATTTAGAACATTTAGATGGTCTAGCAATTTCCGTAGTAAATGCAAAACTCTATAATCCACCAAGAGATGATGTAGTTTTATTTTATTTTAGGAATGGTGCAAATTTTGCTTCTGTTTATACTCAATCAACTATTGTTTCAGAAAACATTAAATGGAACCGTGAAATTAAAAATAAAAAGATAAAAGCATTATTTATAAATACAAGAAATGCCAACACTTTTACTGGAAAAAATGGGTTTCAAGGTTTGAAAGAAATTGCAGATGAACTTTCAAATTTGTTAACAATAAAAAAGAAAGATGATGATGAAACATACGAGAAAGTCAAATCAAATGAAATAATTTTTGGTTGTACAGGAACAATTGGAGAGCCTTTTCCAACAAATAAAATAAAAAATTGCTTACCTGAATTGATTGAAAAAATAAAATATAATCAAAATAAGTATATTTGGGTAAAAGCAGCTCTCGGCATGATAACCACAGATTTAGTCCCTAAACTAGCTATGGAAGAATGTAAAATTGGAAATGCTAATGTTAAAATTTACGGCGTGGCGAAAGGATCAGGGATGATCTATCCAAATATGGCAACGACATTAGGATATGTATTTACAGATGCAAATATTTCCTCAACAATCTTAAAAAAATTACTTAAAAAAAACATTGAAACAACTTTTAATGCAATAAGTTGTGACGGGGATACCAGCACAAATGATATGGTTGGTATTTTTGCTACCGGTGCAGCAAAAAATAAAATTATAAATGCAATAAATGATGAGAGAATTGACGCCTTTGAAAAAAGTTTACATTCAGTTTTATTAAATTTAGCTAAGAGAGTTACGGCAGATGGAGAGGGAGCGTCAAAATTTATTTCGGTAATGGTCGAAAATGCTAAGACTGAAAGCGATGCAAAAAAAATTGCATTTTCAATAGCTAATTCACCATTAGTCAAAACTGCGTTTGCAGGGGAAGACCCAAATTGGGGAAGAATAATAATGGCTATTGGAAAATCTCAAGTTTCAATAAATCTAAATAAAATCAATTTAAGTATTGGTGAATATAAAATATTAGAAAAAGGTGAATTATCGAAAGATTATAATGAAATACAGCTTAAAGAATTTATGAGGAATGAGAAATTAGATATTAAAGTCGATTTAAAAATGGGAACAAAAAAATTCACTGCGTATACAATGGATTTAACAAAAAAGTATATAGAAATTAATGCAGATTACAGATCTTAATATTAAAAATTAAATTATAATTATTATATGATAAAATATAAGCTAAGATGTAAAAATTGTTTTAAAACTTTTGATAGTTGGTTTTCAACATCAAAAGAATTTGATAAACTGAAAAAACTTAGATTAGTGAACTGCAGTTTTTGTGGGTCTCTGGATGTCAACAAATCATTAATGGCTCCAAATATTTTAAACAAAAATAATAAAAATTTTCATATTCAAGAGAAAAAAATTAAAATTTTGAAAAATAAAATAAAGCAGTATCAAAAATTTATAAAAAACAATCTAAAATATGTAGGAGAAAATTTTGCCTTTGAAGCTAGGTCAATACACTACAATTCAAAAAAAAAAAAATTTAATAAAGGAATATATGGTAAAGCTACAAATGAAGAGATCAAAGATCTTAAGCAAGAGGGTATAGAAACACAAACGATACCTTGGATTGAGGATAAAGAAAATTAGTTTTTTTTAAACAGAGCAATATAATTGACTGATTTGTCATCATTTATATTCCAAGTATTACTTAAGGGGTTGAAAACTACGCCATCAATCTTTTTTACTTTCATAGAATTGTATTCTGCATAGTCAATAAGTTCTTTAGGTTTAACAAATTTTTGCCAATCATGAGTTCCAATTGGCAACCATCTTAAAATATACTCCGCACCAATTATTGCAAATATGTAAGATTTTAAAGTTTTATTTAGGGTAGCTATGTACATAATACCGTCTTTTTTTAAAAATTTTGCACAATTCTTTATAAATAAATTAACATCATCGACGTGTTCAACTATTTCCATATTTAAAATGATATCAAATTTATCTTTAGTATTAAGTTTTTCTGGCGATGAACAAATATATTTAATCTTAAGTTTTTTTTCTAAAGAGTGTATTTTAGCAATATTAATATTTTCTTGAGATGCATCAATACCAGTAACTTCTGCACCCAATCTACTCATTGGCTCACTTAGTAATCCACCTCCACAACCAATATCTAAAATTTTTAACTTTTTTAAAGGTTGTTTCAATGACTTTATTTTAAAATGTTTAATACTATTATCTTTGATATATTTGATTCTAACTGGATTAAATTTGTGTAAGGGTTTAAATTTACCGTGTGGATCCCACCATTCAGAAGCAATTTTAGAAAATTTATCTATTTCTTTTTTATTTATTGTGTTATTTTTCATTTATTATTGACATAGTGATTAACATGTAATTTATCAATATAATTTTAAATAAAATTAAAAAGTATTCAATGAAAATTGTTGTATTAAAATTTGGTGGCACGTCCGTTGGTTCTATAAATAGAATTAAAAAGGTTGCTGATATTATTTCAAGAAACACTAAAAATAAAAAAAAAGTAATTGTTGTTTCCTCAGCCATGAGTGGCGTTACTAATGAATTAATTAGAAAAACAAGGCAAATAAGTAATAATTTTGAACCATCAGAATACGACGTTTTAGTCTCATCAGGCGAACAAATGTCATGCGCTCTTATCTCGGGCAGACTAAACCATATTGGGATAAAATCTCGATCTTGGCTAGGTTGGCAGGTGCCGATTTTTACAGAAGGAGATTATAAAAAATCAAGAATTGTAAATATATTTAAAAAAAAGATATTAAAATATCTGAATTCTGGTGGTGTTCCAATTATAACTGGCTTTCAAGGAATAAATCATCAAAACCGCTTAACTACTCTAGAAAGAGGTGGATCAGATGCTAGTGCAATTATGATTGCAAAATTTTTTAAAGCTGAGAAATGTATAATTTATACTGATGTAGAGGGCGTTTATACAACTGATCCAAATTATACAAAAAAAGCAAAAAAAATTAAAAAAATATCCTACGAAGAAATGCTAGAAATGTCATCTTTAGGAGCCAAAGTTATGCAACCCGCTTCAATACAAGATGCAAGATTAAACAGAGTTAATGTTCACGTGCAATCATCTTTTGTTAATAAGCCAGGAACCCTTATTACAAAAAGGAAAAATATTTCTAAAGAAAAAATTATTACGGGAATTTCATTTACTAAAAATGACTCAAAGATTACCCTAATAGGTGTTGTTGATAAGCCAGGTGTAGCAGCATCTATTTTTGAACCTTTGTCTAAAAATTTTATAAATGTAGACATGGTAGTTCAGAACATTTCATCAAACGGAAAAGAAACAGATCTTACTTTCACAGTAAAAAATGAAGATGTAACAAAAACAGAAAGACTTCTTAAAAATAATAAGAAAATTAAATTTAAAAGTATGTTAATTAAAAAAAATGTGTCAAAACTGTCAATTATAGGAGTTGGAATGATCACAACACCTGGTGTAACATATAGAATGTTTAAGGCCCTAGCTGAAAATAAAATTAATATTCAAGTAATTTCTACATCTGAAATTAAAATTTCAGTTTTGATAGATAAAAAATTAATTAATAAAGCTGTTCATGCACTCCATAGGGAATTTAATTTAGAAAAATGAGTATTAGACCTTTTAGAGACATAATCAGAAAAAAAACAAAAGTTATACAAGTTGGTAAAGTAAAAGTTGGAGGAGATAACCCAATAAGTGTCCAATCTATGACTAATACACTCACGCAAGACACGAGAAACACTATTAAACAAATCCAAGAAATATCTCAAGCTGGAGCAGATATTGTAAGGGTCTCATGTCCAGACGAAGAATCCTCATATGCATTGAAAGAGATTACAAAACATATAGATATTCCTTTGGTTGCTGATATTCACTTTCATTATAAAAGAGCAATAGAGTCTGCTGAAAACGGGGCTGCTTGTTTAAGAATCAATCCTGGCAATATTGGAAGTAAAGATAAAATAAAAGAAGTTATTAAAGCTGCAAAAGACAATAATTGCTCAATAAGAATTGGAGTTAACGCAGGTTCCCTTGAAAGAGATATTTTGGAGAAATTCAAAGAACCTTGTCCCGAGGCATTAGTTGAAAGTGCTTTAAGAAATATTAAAACTCTTGAGGATTTAAATTTCGAAAATTTTAAAATTAGCGTAAAATCATCTGATGTTTTTTTATCTGTAAAATCCTATAAACAGTTGTCTAAAATAACTGATTACCCACTTCACCTTGGTATTACAGAAGCAGGCAGTTATATGCCAGGTAGCATAAAATCTGCGATTGGCCTAGGAAATTTGTTGATGGAAGGTATTGGGGATACTATAAGAGTCTCACTGTCAGACGATCCAGTGCAAGAGGTTAAAATTGGAAATGAAATTCTTAAATCTATTGGCTTACGTACGAGAGGAGTAAAAATTATTTCTTGCCCATCTTGCGCAAGACAAGGATTTGAGGTTATTGATACAGTTAAAATATTGGAGGAAAAACTTTCTCATATAAATCAACCAATAACGTTGTCTATAATTGGTTGTGTAGTAAATGGACCTGGTGAGGCAGCATACACAGATATTGGAATAACTGGCGGAGGGAGAGACAGTAACATGCTTTACTTAAACGGAGTTCAAACTGAGAAACTTAACAACAAAGAAATTATTTCAAAGGTAGTTGAATTGGTGGAGAAAAAAGCTGAGGAAATTCAAAATAAGAATAAATGATACCTATTGAAAAAGTAAAAAATATCATTGAAAAACATTCAAAATTAGAGGCTGATTTATCTTCTACAGATCTTGATAAAAAAAAATTTGCTGAAATGTCAAAAGAATATTCCGACATTAATGAGATAATCGATGATGCTAAATTTTATACTTCGTTCGATTTAGAAAAAACCGATCTCGAGAAAATAATAAATGATAAAACTAGCGATAAAGAAATGATTGATTTAGCAAATAAAGAGTTATCTGAATTAATTACAAAAAATGAAAAGGTTAAAAAAAGACTTATTATTTTTTTACTACCAAAAGATGAAGCAGATAGAAAAAATGCAATTTTAGAAATAAGAGCTGGAACAGGAGGGCTTGAAGCAAGCTTATTTGCTGCAGATTTATTTAAAATGTATGAAAAAATTTGTAATAATAAAAAATGGACTCTAGAAATAATAAGTATATCCAAAAGCGATGCGGGTGGACTTAAAGAAGTTATAGCTTCAATAAAGGGGAAAAATATTTATTCATCATTAAAATATGAAAGTGGTGTCCATAGGGTTCAAAGGGTTCCAGAAACTGAAACACAAGGAAGAGTTCATACATCAGCAGCAACTGTAGCAGTCTTACCAGAGGCTGAAGAAATTGATGTCAAATTAGAAGAGAAAGATTTAAGAATAGATGTTTTTAGAAGTAGTGGTCCAGGTGGACAAAGTGTAAATACAACAGACTCTGCTGTGAGAATAACTCATTTACCAACTGGTATAGTTGTAAGTCAACAGGATGAAAAATCTCAAATAAGAAATAAAGAAAAAGGTTTGAAAATTTTAAGGTCTAGAATTTATGAAAATGAAAGAAAAAAAAAAGAAGATGAAAGATCTAAATATAGAAAAAGTAAAATAGGTACTGGTGATAGATCTGAAAGAATTAGAACTTATAATTTTCCTCAAGGTAGAGTTACTGATCATAGAATAAATCTTACTTTACATAAACTATCAGAGTTTATGGAGGGTGAAATATTTGATGAGATGATTGAAAATATAAATTTACAAGCACAAGAAGAATTAATGAGTGCTAATTAAAATGATAAATATCAATTCTTTATTAAATGAAGGTCAAAAAATCCTTTCTAACTCATCAATTAAAACTTCGATGCTCGATGCTGAAATTCTTCTTTGTTGCGCTCTAAAAAAAAGCTTTAAAGAGGTGGTTATTGAAAGAAATATTAAAATAAAAACAAATCAAATAAATATTTATAAAGACCTTATTAGAAGAAGAAAGTTAGGTGAACCTGTAGCTTATATTGTTAAAAATAAAGAATTTTGGAAACACTCCTTTTATGTAGATAGAAATGTATTAATACCAAGGCCAGATAGCGAGATCATTATTGAAGAAGCGTTAAAAATTACAGATAGAAAGGATAAAGGATTTATTCTAGACATAGGTACTGGATCAGGTTGTTTAGTGATATCACTAGCAAAAGAACGTCCAAATTTTTTTTATTCTGCAATAGACATATCTAAAAAGGCAATAAAAATAGCGAAAATTAATGCAAAAATGCATCAATTAGAAAATAGAATAAAATTTTATCAATCATGTGTTGACAATTTTTTTAAAGGTAAATATGATTTAATTATATCTAATCCTCCTTATATAAATAAATTTAAATTAAAGTGTTTGGATAAAGATATATTTAGTTATGAGCCTTTAATTGCTTTAGAGGGTGGTCTAGATGGATCCTCAATGATGAATAAAGTGATAAAAAAATCTTTTAGTTTATTAAAGGTGGGTGGAAAACTGATTTTAGAAATTGGATTTGATCAAAAACTAAAAACAATGAAATTTCTTAAAAACGAGGGATTTTACGTTAATAAGGTGGTTAAAGATTACGGTAATAATGATAGATGTATAATAAGTACTAAAACTTAATAAATAATGAGATCTTATAAAAACAATAAAAGAAAGTTTAGAATTAATGGAGATAGAAACTCTTCTAGAAATCATGATCCACAAACTTTAATATCAAATACAAACTTTCAAAGGAAAAATCATAGAAATAATAACCATAATGCTGCAAGGCTAATAGAAAAATATAGTAATCTTGCTAGGGAAGCCTTGTCAACCGGAGATAAAATATTATCAGAAAGCTATTTCCAACATTCTGATCATTTTGTAAGAGTTTTAAATGACAAAGAAAAAACTCAAATTCCGAACAGTATTGAAAAAACTAAATCCGAAAATAACAAACTATCTTTTGATGAAAAATCAAAAGAAACAACTAATAATAAAGCAGAAGACAAAAAGATCGCAACTAGTTAATTCCTGCAATAATTTCCGATTTTAATACATCAATTTTTAATTTACTTACTTCAAATAATTTTCTTGATTTATTCTTTAAAACTTTTCCAGATGGTAATTTTAAAGTTTGAGAATTAATTCTTTTACCATTATGAATAACCTCGTAATGTAAGTGAGGTCCTGTTGACTTACCCGTCGAACCTACATATCCAATTGTTTGTCCCTGTTTTACTCTTTTGCCTTTTTTAATATTTGCGGCAAATTTTGACATGTGCGCATAGACAGTGGTGTAAGAAGAATTATGTTTAATTTTAACACAATTTCCTCCACCTCCACACCAACTTGCTTTAATTACAACACCGTCACCAGAAGCCATAATCGGTGTTCCCATAGGTGCAGCAAAGTCTGTACCTTTATGCATTTTATTGTATCCGTCGATTGGATGTTTTCTCATTCCGTAAGGAGATGATAAACGGGCACCATTAATTGGAGTTTTCATTAATGCCTTTTTTACACTTTTACCATTTATATCATAATGTCCTTCCTCACCTTTATCTTTAAAATAGTAGAAAGCGTTACTTTGATTACTCAAACTCAGATCTGCAAATAATATATTTCCTGTATTAAATATTTTTTTCTTATCATTTTCAAAAACTTCGTAAATTATTTGGTATGTGTCATTTTTTCTAATATCTCTTTGAAAGTCGATTTGGAAACCATATATCCTAGCAAATTCAATTATTATATTTGGTGGGATTTTTTTATCAGTTGCACTTCTATATAAGCTTTGACTTATTCGTCCCTCTTTAAATACTAACCTTTTTTTTAAGTTAGTAACTATTTCACTCACGTTAAAACTATTTTGATCAACATTTCTAATGAGCTGTATTTTTTTTGTTTTACTTACAGGAATTATGAATTTAGTTATGCTATTATTTGTTCTATCAATTGTAAAAAATAACTTTTGATTTATCTTTAGGGATTTATTAACATTTTTAGATTTAAGACTATTAAATAGCATTGATATTTCTTTATTAGGTAAATCATAACTTTTTAGAACATTATTTAACGTATCGTTTCTTTTTACCAGATGTTCTACATTTGAATACTTAGGAGATAGATTATTAAATACATTTTCTATTGTTTTTTGAAAATATAAATTATTAAGTAACTGGCTATACTGTTTTTCAGAATTAGTTTTAGATATATTATAAATCATAGTAATTATTATTGAAATCACTATTAGAATTAGAACAAAAAATAACTCCAAATTTTTTGAGATTTTAAAACTACTTATTCTTAGATTTAATTTCATAAATTTTTCAATTTGAGATATATCATAAATCATAATAGCTAAAAAACCCTGATTTTGCTTGTATTTTTAACCTCTTTTTTTTTGCTTACCGCTTGATTTACTTATATTTTAGATTATAAGCGTCACACTTTCTCAATAAAAATATTGTGAACATTAAGCTTTCGGGCTTAATTAGCTATTTAAATTGTTTATATTTAAGAAGAGAAGTGTGGACGGTTAAGGTTACCAAAATTTGTCGTACACACTTCAATCATATATAAATTTTATTCTTAGAATTTATATTGAAGCTAGTGTGCGCCGTTTTTAAACTTGAGAGTTTGATCATGGCTCAGAACGTACGCTGGCGGCACGCCTTATACATGCAAGTCGAACGAAGTAGCAATACTTAGTGGCAGACGGGTGAGTAACATGTGGGTATCTTCCCTTTGGTGAGGAATAACACGAGGAAACTTGTGCTAATACCTCATAAGTCTTTACGGAGAAAGCTTTATGCGCCATTGGATGAGCCTGCACTTGATTAGTTAGTTGGTGGGGTAAAGGCCTACCAAGACTTTGATCAATAGCTGATTTGAGAGGATGATCAGCCACATTGGGACTGAGACACGGCCCAAACTCCTACGGGAGGCAGCAGTAAGGAATCTTGCACAATGGAGGAAACTCTGATGCAGCGATGCCGCGTGAGTGAAGAAGGCCTTTGGGTTGTAAAGCTCTTTCGTCGGGGAAGAAAATGACTGTACCCGAATAAGAAGGTCCGGCTAACTTCGTGCCAGCAGCCGCGGTAATACGAAGGGACCTAGCGTAGTTCGGAATTACTGGGCTTAAAGAGTTCGTAGGTGGTTAAAAAAGTTGGTGGTGAAATCCCAGAGCTTAACTCTGGAACTGCCATCAAAACTTTTTAGCTAGAGTTTGATAGAGGAAAGCAGAATTTCTAGTGTAGAGGTGAAATTCGTAGATATTAGAAAGAATACCAATTGCGAAGGCAGCTTTCTGGATCATTACTGACACTGAGGAACGAAAGCATGGGTAGCGAAGAGGATTAGATACCCTCGTAGTCCATGCCGTAAACGATGTGTGTTAGACGTTGGAAATTTATTTTCAGTGTCGCAGCGAAAGCGATAAACACACCGCCTGGGGAGTACGACCGCAAGGTTAAAACTCAAATGAATTGACGGGGACCCGCACAAGTAGTGGAGCATGTGGTTTAATTCGAAGATACGCGCAGAACCTTACCAACACTTGACATGTTCGTCGCGACCTTAAGAGATTAAGGTTTTCGGTTCGGCCGGACGAAACACAGGTGCTGCATGGCTGTCGTCAGCTCGTGTCGTGAGATGTTGGGTTAAGTCCCGCAACGAGCGCAACCCTCACTTTTAGTTGCCATCATTTAGTTGGGCACTCTGAAAGAACTGCCAGTGATAAGCTGGAGGAAGGTGGGGATGACGTCAAGTCCTCATGGCCCTTACGTGTTGGGCTACACACGTGCTACAATGGCATCTACAATAGGAAGCAAAATGGCGACATTGAGCAAATCCTAAAAAGATGCCTCAGTTCGGATTGCACTCTGCAACTCGAGTGCATGAAGCTGGAATTACTAGTAATCGCGGATCAGCGCGCCGCGGTGAATACGTTCCCGGGTCTTGTACACACCGCCCGTCACACCATGGGAGTTGGTTCTACCTTAAGGCAGAGTTTAAAACCTCTGACCACGGTATAGTCAGCGACTGGGGTGAAGTCGTAACAAGGTAGCCGTAGGGGAACCTGCGGCTGGATTACCTCCTTTCTAAGGATGGTTAAGAAAAATTTCTTAACCTAAATAATTAACAGGTTAATGTTGACCGTCCTCATTTCTCTTCTTAAAAGTGTTTCTCTTTACTGAATAGGGGCCGGTAGCTCAGTTGGTTAGAGCACACCCTTGATAAGGGTGGGGTCGAAAGTTCGAGTCTTTCTCGGCCCACCATTTTATTTGGGGGATTAGCTCAGCTGGGAGAGCGCCTGATTTGCATTCAGGAGGTCAGCGGTTCGATCCCGCTATCCTCCACCAGAAACACTTAGCTATTAAAATTGTAAATAAATTAATATTATCAATATCTATATCCGATTGTTCGAATAGATGAACAATCAAGAATGTTCGAATAGATGAACATTCCAACAAAATTTGATTCAACACAGAATTTTTTTCTGTGCATAAATCAAGCGTTTAAGGGCGTGTGGCGGATGCCTTGGCACTGAAAGACGAAGAAGGACGTGGTATACTGCGAAAAGTTTCGGGTAACTGTATGCAAGTTTTGATCCGAAAATTTCCGAATGGGGAAACCCACCACTTTATGTGGTACTTTAAATTGAATAAATAGATTTAAAGAGATAACCTGGAGAACTGAAACATCTAAGTAACCAGAGGAAAAGAAATCAATTGAGATTCCGTTAGTAGTGGCGAGCGAAATCGGAATAGGCCAGTAAACATATTAAAAAAATCTGAAAAGTCTGGAAAGACTTACCAAAGAGGGTGATAGTCCCGTAAGAGTAATGTTTAATATGTTTCTTGAGTAAAGCGGGACACGTGAAATCTTGCTCGAATATAGGGGGACCACCCTCTAAGCCTAAATACTCTTCAGTGACCGATAGTGAACTAGTACCGTGAGGGAAAGGTGAAAAGAACCCCTATTAGGGGAGTGAAATAGAACCTGAAACCGCATGCCTACAATCAGTCGAAGCTCTTTTTAGAGTGACGGCGTACCTTTTGTATAATGGGTCAGTGACTTAATTTATTAAGCAAGCTTAAGCCATCTAGGTGTAGGCGCAGCGAAAGCAAGTCTTAATAGGGCGATTAGTTTAATGAATTAGACCCGAAAACGAATGAGCTTACCATGAGCAGGTTGAATGCAAGGTAACACTTGCTGGAGGACCGAACCAGTTGACGTTGAAAAGTCTTTGGATGACTTGTGGTAAGGGGTGAAAGGCCAACCAAATTCGTAGATAGCTGGTTTTCCGCGAAAACTATTTAGGTAGTG
>CACJOS010000004.1:0-47500 GCA_902595115.1 uncultured Pelagibacteraceae bacterium | reverse complement strand
TTATCACAATTATGATAGAAAGTATTATGTGCAAGGTAAAAAAGATAAATATTACAGTGAGTCCCTAGTTGCAAAAGCAGAAAGAGAGGTTGTTGTCGATAAAAAATTATCATACGGTTTAGGGAGTGAATATAAGTATGATTGGGGGCACTACCAAACAACAACATTTTCATCTCAAACAAGAGGACATTTAAGCAATCTTGGTATATTTTTAAATGCAGGTTATAAGTTTAATGAAAACCAGATACTATCATTTCATGGAAGAAATGATGATCATAAAGAAACTGGTGGTAACAAAACTTATAAAATAAATTTCACGCAATTTTTAGGCGGATTAAGATTAGGAGTTACCCACTCAACTGGTCTAAAGAATGCTAGTCTATATGAACTTTATGGAAATATAGGTCAAAAAAATATAAACCCTGAGAAGAGTGAAACAAATGAAATTTTTGGCGAGTATAGTTTGACTGAAAATATAAAATTATTTTCTACTGCTTATAGAACTAGAATGAAAGATAGAATTAAAATCAACTCATCTTGGAATGCTTACGAAAACAAAGTGCCTGACACAACTCAAGAGGGGCTTGAAAATGAAATTAAATGGTTAACAAATAATCAAAGCATATCTTTAGTTTCTCACTTCGCAAAAAGTAGAACTGCCTCAAATGGACCAAACTCTAGAAGACCAGACTTATCTTATGGAGTGGATTATTCAAAAAAATTTAATTCATCTCTGTATGGTCCTTTTGATCTGAATTTAAGTCATAGATATATAGGTGATCATATTGACTGGACTGGTTCTAAAAATGAATTCGTAAAAAGTGTAGATTTAATTGATATGTCAATTAGCAAAAGTTGGTATGGTAATATAATCTCTTTAAATTTAACCAATCTTGTTAATGAAAGATACGAAAAACCTGGAACTTATTCTCAAGATGGAAGAATGATAAATTTTGGTTTTAGGAGAGCTTATTAATTCCTTTTTTATGTGATAGATTATAAGTTTTATTGTTGATATGATATGTTCACTATCTAATTAATTAAAATGATTAAATGAAATATTTAAAAATCTCTATTGGAATTTTTATCGCTTTGGCTGCTAGCAGGTTTGTTCCTCATCCGCCAAACTTTACAAGTTTATTGGCTTTAAGTTTTTATATTCCTGCTATGCTTGGGATAAATTATATTCCCGCTTTATTAATAAGTTTTTTTATTACTGACTTGATAATAGGAATGCATAATTTAACATTTTTCACTTGGGGAAGTGTACTAATAATCGGTCTTATATCTAAATATTTTAGTTACACTATAACCAAAAGAATAGTAGGTGTATTTTTTGGTGCAATAATATTTTTTGTAGTTACAAACTTCGGTGTTTGGGCTTTAGGATCCTATGGATATTCTGTGGAAGGACTTATAAAATGTTATGTGATGGCAATTCCATTTTTTGCGTATACGTTGATTTCAACATTAGTTTTTTCATCAATTATCGAAGGAATTAACGTTTTTTTTAGAATAGAAAAGCTTAAAAATAAGTGATAACTGATTTGTTGTTTTATGAAAAATATAAAAATTTTATTAACTGATCTTCGCCACAGCACAGTAGGAGCTCATTCGAATTATGTTCCTATCGGGATAGGATATATCGCATCGTATTTGAAAGAAAAAGTCAAAGAGGCGAATATTGAAATAAAATTGACCACGAGTCCACAAGAAGCATTAGAAATAATCAATAATTGGAATCCAGATATAGTAGGTCTTTCTAATTATATATGGAACTCGAGTTTATCAAACTTGATTTGTGAACACGCAAAGAAAATAAACAAAAAAATTTTATGTGTGCTAGGTGGTCCTGAGTTTCCAGCTGGAACAGGTGCTAAATTTATAAAAAACACATCTCAAGATAAGACATACGATAAATGTTTAAAATATCTTAATGAAAGACCCTCGGTAGATTATTTTGCTTACTCAGATGGAGAAGTTTCCTTCTGTGAAGTAGTGAGAGAATTTATAAAAAGTAATTTATCAACTAAAAAACTGCGAGAGAACAATATAGTTATTAAAGGTTGTGCAAGTATTTCAAATGATAAATCTAATCTTTTGGTTGGAGAATATATACCAAGAATTGGACTGGAGGGTTCTGTTAAGGCTTACGGACGTGATATTATACCTTCACCATATCTAAGCGGAATGTTAGATGAATTTTTAGATGGTAGTTTTGTGCCAGCTTTTGAAACTGCAAGAGGTTGTCCATTTCAGTGTACATTTTGTGATCAAGGACTTGATCAGAATAAAATTACAGCCTTCAGCTCTGAGAGAATTGTTGATGAAATGAAGTATGTAGCTAAAAAATTATCAAAATTTAATTCTGGTTCAAAAACAGTTGCAATATTTGACTCAAATTTCGGTTTGTTTGAAAAAGATGTGAATTTGGCGAAATATTTATTAGAGGTTATGAATGAATACGATTGGCCTCAGTACATCGAAGCTATTGCACCTAAAAGTAATAGAGAAAATATTTTAATTATAAACGACATATTAAAAAACAGAGTTAGCATTGGATTATCAATGCAATCTTTAAATTTGGAAACATTAACTGATATTAAGAGAAGAAATTGGACAACAGACCAATATGTAGATTTTGTTAAAGAAATTGAAAAGAGAGGTAAAACTCCAGCTTCAGAGATAATAATACCTTTACCTGGCGAAACTGAAAAAACTTATTACGAGGGAATTAAATTTTTAATGGATCACAATATTCAAGCGGGTACTTACACTTTAATGATGCTATGCGGGGCAGAACTGGGTAGAGACAAGGCAATTAATAAATATGGGATGATAGATAAATGGAGAATATTGCCTAAACAATTTGGAGAGTACAATGGAAAAAAAGCATTAGAAATTGAAAGAATATGTGTAGCAACTAATACAATGAGTTACCAAGAATACTTAAATTGTAGAAATTATAGTTTTGTTGTTAAACTCTTAGCTAATCAAGTTTTTGCTCCAATTTATAAGCTTGTTAAAAAATTAAATATATCTTGGTATGATTTTTCAAAAATAATGAGTGAAAAAATTCAAAGTAATGATTTTAAAGGAAAACTAAAAAATATTTATGATGATTTTTGCAAGGAGTCTAGCAGTGAATTATTTAATACAAAAGATGATGCGATAGAGTTTTATTCAAAAAAAGAAAATTATGAGAAACTAATAAAAGGAGATATTGGAGAAAATTTAGCAGCAAAATATACTGCAAAAAGTTTGCTACATTTGGACGAAGCATTCGATACAATATTTTATATTTTAAGAAATGAATTTAAAGAAATAATAGATGAGAAAAAAATGTCCATAGTTGACTCGTGTGAAAAGTGGCTTCGAAATATTTTTACAATTAATATTATTTTAAACGAAAGTTCAGATATAAAAGTGGAAAATTCATACACAATAGACTTAGATTTTGATTTTCCAAAATGGCTAGAAAAATCAAGCGACGAAATTGAAAAATACCTTTATGAGTCGAAATATGAACTAAAGTATGATCCTAAAAAACTAAAATATATGAGAAATGAAATTAACTCATTATATGGATCAAAAAAAGGTTATAATAATGTTGAAAGAGCATTTGGAAGATATTTAATGCAATATGTTGGCAGAGGTGTTGGAGTCTTCCAAAAAAATTATCAACGAGTTCTATAATAGTTTTAAAATAAAATTTTCAAGTTATACAAAAGACCAATCTTTGTTTACGAATTGTCTTTCAAATTTATTCAAGAATTTTTTTTTTGTTGTAAAAAAAGAGTTATTAAAAATAAATAAATCCTCTATTGTTGATATATCTTTTTTATTTTTCAAAAATTTTTCTTCAAATACGAAATGAAATTCTTTTTTATATTTTAATGACAATTTATAAATTTCTTCTCTTTGTTTTTTAATATCTGGTAAAGAATAAACAGATAATAAACATATACCTCTAAGGCTTTTTTCCTCTAAAAGAGACCTAAGTACAATATTATTTTTCCCGTATGTATTTTCATTTGTGGACATAAAAAACTCACCGTTTAGTTTGCTTGTAATGTATTCTTTATTAATTTGATTTTGCGCATAGGATGGAAAAATAATTCCATTAATTGGTTTAAGGTTTATATATCCAGCAAAGATAGGCATTTTTTTCATATTAGTTTATTTTAAAGTGATCCATGAAATTTTTTTTTGTTCACTGTTTCTATAAAATTAAAACCTATTTTTGTTAAAGGTTTAACTGTATGTGGTTGAAAAAAATGTGGTATATTTCTGTGAGTTTTACTGAAAACGTCATACGGCGACAATAAACTTTTAAATCTACAATTTAGGGAAATTCTAGTTTCTTTAGTTGTATTCACTACATTACCATGTTGAATTATTGGTGAAAAAATAAGTATTTCCCCGAAATTTATTTTTAAAAATTTAAATTTCTTTTTGAATTTATTATAAATTTTGATTATCGTTAATTTTTTGCTTTTTGTAATTGCTTTGTTTATTGCAATATTATCTTTAGGATTTGTAATAAACATTGAATGTGTAGATTTCTTTACATCCATGAGAGGTATCCACACTACTACTTCAAATGGGCTTTCACCGGCATAAATATCAGAATGCATAGGTAACATTGATTTTGTATCATTAGGTATTTGTATAGACAGATTTATTTTTTTTTGCATAGCAATTTCATTTCCAACAAGTCCGTCTAGTAATTCCTTTGAACTATTATAATATAAGTCTCTAAAATTTTTGTTTCTATTGATTAATGTTATTGCATTGACTCTAAAATTATTTAATTCTTTTTTTGTTATATATTTATGTAAAGATTGAAAATATTTTTTTTTGTCTTTTGAAAGACTCTTTTTTTTTTTAGATAAAATTTTATATACAAAATCTTGAAGTTTATTTAATGAAATCTGGTCTGGAGATTTTTTAATGAGATAACCATTCTTTTTAAAAAAATTTATTTCTTTTTCATTTACCATAATTTTAATATAGCTTAATTCAAAATTTTGTTAATTTAAATTTTTTTTGCAAAATCTAAGCCTTGCATGATTATATCATCAATATCGACATATCTGTATGTCCCCATGCGACCTACCGACATAATATTATCTGGTAAGGCTTTTAAATATTTATCTGCTAGATCTACTTGTTCTTTCATCATTGTAGGATAAAGCTTATTTTTTAATGAAGGAACTTCCATTGTGATTAATGAGTTTGGACTTTTATGGTTTGTGAACTTTTTAAATTCAGTAACTCTAGTTTGTTGCTCATTCTCGTTTGGATAATAGATAAAATAGACATCTTTTGGTAGTACATGTTCACATGGTAGAACAATTTTATAAAATTCTCTTCCTACATACTTTAATTCACCCCAACAATTCGAAAATAAAAAATCAGGTGAAATTGTTGAAATTATTAAATCTCCTTCGTAATCACCTTTATCAGTTATTAGTTTTCTTTTATCTAAATCAACGCTTTTTATAGTGCAATTAAGTATTGTGTTACAGCCTGAGAGCGAAACATCAAAAAATTTATTATATCCGTCAACTGGTTTAGGATACGCATTTATATATCCCTCTGGAAATTCATAACGAGATTTTGTTTCTAACGGCTTTCTTTTTACAGTAGCCTCAAAACCAAAATCCATTTCTTTATTGGACTGTATTTGCCAGGCTTTTAGATTATAAAATTTATTAAATCGTTCGTATAAAGTTTTTCCAACTCTACCTATCCAAAATTCTTCAAAATTTTTAGATTTGGTTTCTTTAGGAAGATTATCAAGCTCATCAAAAATTTTTTTTGAGTCTTTAAATTTTTTAACATCCTCTATATGCATAGGATAACTGGCAAATAAATCCTCATTTTGTTGGTAACTCACATTCATTTTCTTTATATGTCTCATAGGGACAATTTTATTTAAAAATTCAAAAGCTTTCATATTTTCTTCTGGACCAATAAAATGTCTTGGACCGTATGTATAGGGATGACCGCCATGATAAAATGTACGCACTCCACCACCAGTTAACTTTGATTTGTCAAATATTTTTACATCCCATCCTTTTTGATTTAACATCATTGCAAACATGCAGCCTGTAAAACCTGATCCGATAATCAATGCTTTTTTCACAATTTTTACTGATTAGAATTTAATATTGAGACTTTTTCAGCAAATTCGGGAGATACAATTTCTTCACCTTTAACTTCGTCCCATACATTACAATTTGCACAAATAGAAATATCTTTTTTATTACCATTCAAATGCAACTTTCTTCTTGCATTCATTATTTTCGATTGCCAAAGTTCCTTAATTGAATTTTTCATGATGCTACCAGTTGGATATTTGTTGTTATAATCAACATTACATAGTGGAACATCACCATTAGCAAAAACAACTAAAAGTGACCAAAGCGCTACACATGGTAAATTTGGTTCAAAACTTTTTGATATAGACTTGAAATTATCAAGCTGACCACCCCAATTAAAAATATTATGATAATAAATTCTATCAACATCTGAAGTGTATTTTCTCCAAAAATTATAATAATCATCCCACTCATTCTGATTAGTTTCCTGCCTGATCATTCTTATCCAAACTCTACAATTTGGATTAATTTTATCTCTTAATTGTAAAAATCTGATTGCATTGTCTCTGACTTGTTCAAATTTAAGTCTTACTCTTATCTTTTCGAATACTTCCTTTTTTAAACTATCTATTGAAAAAATTACCATCCCCAAACCTGCTTCTAATAGATCAGTAGCTCTTTTTTCATTAAGCAATGAAACATTTGTTGCAATTGATGTATTATGTATTCCGTTCTGATTTAACTTATTTATTCTTGATGCCATTTTTTTATCAATTAACGGTTCACCGTCTCTGTAAAGACTTACTCTTTTAATAGAGGTTTTATTTTCTATGATATCGTCACTTATCTTATCCCATACATTATCCTTCATTACTGGATAATTTCTTTCCCAATCATTAATTGTGCACATAGGACATCTGGCATTACAAGCGTTAACAGTTTCAACCTCAATATATTTGGGGAATTCTAATAAATCTTTATATTTAGCTTTGGTATCAATTCTTCTATTTAGATAAGATTCAAGTTTAGTCATTAATTTATATGTTTATAAATTGTTTTTTTAAATTTCTCTATTAATCTTTTATCACTAATTAATTTTTTGCCCCATTTTGGATAAATACTATCATTTTTTTTTAAAAAGGGACCTGTTTTGCTTTCATGATAAATGACATATTTTGTAATTGGTAACATAGTATGAAATATATTTAAAGGTGTTCGAAATATTTCATTTTTTTTTAATCTACAAACCTTAGTTATCTTTCCACTATTATTTAACAAAACGCATGCCATTGATCCTTGAATGATATGATAAGTTTCTCCTTTCTTTAAGTGTTTATGTGGAGTGTAAAAATTTTTTCTTTGTTGAAGTATTATCATATCATGATGCTTAGCTTTTGGGTTTTTATGCAAACAAAGTCTTATGTCTTTTTTATTTTTACTATAACTTTTTTTTAAGAATGAAATATATTTTTGATCAATTTTTTCTCCCTCTTTTAATAAAAAAAAGGAGGTAGTTTTTGCTTTATAATCTTGTTTAATCAAATTTTTCATTTATTTTAGACTTACTTATAACCTTTTTTGAAATATCACTAAATTTAGAAAATTTAAAGTTTAAAATTTTTTTAATTTTTTTGTTATTCATAGAAACATTTAAAGGTCTTTTGTCCAGATATTTGAAATTATTTAATTTTGTCTTAGTTATTAAAATTTTTTTTTTTAATTTTCTATTAAGATTATTTCGTATTATATTATAAATTTGATATCTCGATAATTTTTCAGAACCACATACGTTATATATTCCTGTAAATTTTCTCTTTAAAAATAAATTAAGTATTTTTGATAAATCTCCAGCATATAGTGGGGAAAATATTTGATCATGGGCAACATTAAATTTCTTATTTCCATTTATTATTTTAGATATAAAATCTGATATTAAAGTTCTGTCATTTAGCTCAGAACTATATGTTTTAGCAATTCTAAAAATTGCATAGTTCTTCGCATTTCTAGTGATATATTTTTCTACAAAGAGTTTTTGTCTTCCATATTCATTCACAGGATTAGTTTTGTCTTTTTCATTATAGTTTTTTTTTTTTCCATCAAAAACAAATTCTGATGAAAAAAAAATAAAATAAATATTTTTTTTTATAAAATAATTTAAAATTTTTACGGTTTTTACGATGTTTATATTTCTACTCTTTAATTTATATTTATAACAAAAATTTGGATCAGATATCGCACTTAAATATGCAACAGAATTAACCTTGTATTTTTTTACCAACTTAGAAATATTATCTTTTCTAATATCAAATTTAATCGCGCCTTTTACTCTATTTGAATTATAAGTAAAAACAGTAGACTTGTTTTTTTTTGATAGAGAAACGCCAATATTTCCAGATGCTCCTAATATTAAATTAGCCATTTTTTAGATTATGCATATTGAATTACCAACAAATATTAGTAAGTTCAAGTAGTGCAAAAAATTATTTTATCAAAAGATCTTTTAAAAAAACAATTAAATAAACATAAAACAAAACAAAAAAAAATTGTTCTTGTCCATGGCGTTTTTGATTTAGTGCACCTAGGTCACATTTATTATTTTCAAGAAGCAAAGTCCTATGGTGATGTACTTGTTGTTTCTTTAACATCGGATAAATTTGTAAATAAAGGGCTGAATAAACCGTATTTTAACGAAAAAGATAGGCTTAATTTTTTAAGTCAACTATCACTTGTCGATTATGTTTACTGCAATGATGAAAAAGATGCATCAAATATTATTAAATATTTAAAACCTGATTTCTATGTAAAAGGTCCAGATTATAAAAGTAAGTCAGGAGATGAAGCGGGTAATTTAGGAATAGAAAAAAAAGCTATTCAAAAAGTCAAAGGAAAGTTCCTTTTTACTTCTACTGTACAATATTCATCAACAAAATTGATTAACGAGAAGTTAAGTGTTTTTAAAGAGACAGATTCTAATTGGTTAAGAAAAATAAAGTCTGATGCGAGTAAAAATAATTATTTAAAGGATTATTTAAATGCTTTAAAAAAACTGAAGAGGCAAAAAATACTTTTAATAGGTGAAATAATTTTTGATGAATATAATTATGTAGATCCTCTAGGCAAACCTTCAAAGGAAAATATATTATCAGTCAATTTTAAAAATCAAGAACTATTTCTCGGAGGATGTTTGCCAGTAGCTAAAAATTTGTCAAAAATTTGCAAAAATCTAACAATTCTAAGCTTATATGAAAAGCAAAGTGCTTTAGAAAAGATAAAAAAAACATTTAAAAATGACAGAATTAATTTGAAATTATTCAAAAAAAAAAATTATTTAGATATTTATAAAAGGAGGTATCTAAATAATAAGAATTTTTCAAAAATTTTTGAAGTATATAACTTTAAAGATGAAGACTTTTATGATGAGAATATTAAAAATTACTTGTCAAAAAATCTCAAAAAATTTGATAAAGTAATAGTGTGTGATTTCGGTCACGGTTTAATTAACTCTAAAATTTCGAAAATTATATCATCTAAATCAAAATTTTTATCAGCAAATGTTCAAACAAATTCTGGTAATCGTGGTTTTAACTTATTTAATAAATATAAAAAACTTGATTTCCTATCAATTGATGAGCCTGAATTAAGATTAGGGGTTCAAGATAAAAAGACTAATGTAGAAAAAATCATAAAGAGTTTATCCAGAAAAAAATATAAAAAAATAATGATTACTAGGGGTGTTGATGGCCTAAATTACTTACACCATAAAGAGCTTAAGTATATACCAGCATTAAGTAAAAAACCTTTAGACACGATTGGTGCTGGTGACGCAGCATTTAGTTTTGCATCAGGTTTAATTGGAAATACAAATAACTCAAATTTAATCGCGTTAGTATCTGCAATTGCAGGTGCTCTAAAAGTACAAATTGTTGGACACAGGGATTATATTAAAGCCGATGATATTCACAGAACTCTGAAATCTATATTGAAATAATTTAGATAAAATTTTAAAGAAAATTAAATCTTTAATAATCTTATTCAATAAATTAAGATCGTTTAATATTTATCGTGTACATCTATCATATTTTTTTTAAAAATATACTGTGGTTAAATAAAATATCATTTTAATTGAAACTTAATTTAGATATTTTTTCAATCTAGAAAAATTTGATGGGATTGTTTTAGCATTTCTTAAAGTATACTTTCTTTTATCCCAATCAATTGGTGGCGTAGCGTTAAAACCTAAAACTTCTTTTTGCTTGTTACTTAATTGCCCATAAATTTTTTTTGTACATGAATTAACGAAATCATATGTAGGTTTTACCCACCATCTGCAGTAGTAAGCAATTATGGACCACCTTCTGGTACCGTCTATATTTTTACCTATATCATGTTTAAGATGTCCAAGCATTAAAACTATACTACCCTTTTTTGCTATTATTTTTTTAATTCTTCCCTTCCTACTTCCTTTATGTGAATTTTCTAAAATGACTGTAGAACCATTTTTAATTGTAAAATCATCAACACACAAATTAGCCACAACATGTGTAGTGTTATTATAATTAAAAATAGGCATTCTACTATCGATATGTAATCTATATTTTTTAAAGTTGCTAATAGGTCGACTAGCATTAAAATTACTTAGCACATATCTTTCTTTGAAAACATCGTTTAATATTTTCAGAATTTTTTTATTTGTAACTAAATCCATAAACATACTTGGATTAATATAATTAACATTTACTAATTGAAGCTGTTTTTTTTTGTCTCTAAATCTGAACTTTTTGTGTTTTTTTGAAATAGAAATTTTGTCAAGTTCGGCACCTATCTCAACACATTTTTTTTTTGAAACGGCATTTTCTATAATGCAGTATCCATCTTTCTTTAATTTACTTAAATAGTTAGTCATTTTTTCTTTGATTATAAATAACAGTATCATTTTCAAGATAGTCTGAAAAATCTTTTGTATCATCAAAAAATTTTTTATTTATAATGGGATTTATTGGATAATTTGAGTTCATCAAATAAAAATAATCTGGAAGAAATTTTTTTAAATAAAAATTTTTTATATTAAAAATCTCAGTTTGGTTTTGCCTTATTTCATTAATTTGTTCTTCGTTAAAAGTATATGTATCAGTTAAAGTTTTAATTTCATTATTAGAGTTTTTTATAATTTCATAATCATCATGATTAAATTTAAAATTTAAATTATATTTTATGTTGGGAAATAAATTTTCTAATGATTCAAATTGCTCCTTAATTGATAAAAATCTTTTTTTTATACGACTAAAAACTTTACAGAAAATTATATTATCTTTTTCTGTAGAGAAATCGAAATTATTTATTATATTATATTCATGATCAACTTTTAATGTTGGTTTTTTAAAAATTTTTGCCATTTCATATCCTCCTCCCCCAGTTGAAAGAAAAAGTTCACAATTTTTTACAATCGAAAAAATTTCTTTGTACGATAAATTTTTTCTTATATTTAAATAATTTTCTTGAGGAATATTTGTATCGCTCTTGAACAAACTTAAATCAATTATATTTAGGTTTTTGTTAATTATTGAATAAATTCCCTCTTTAAAATCTTCAATACCATACCAAATCACATCATTTTTTTTTTTTAAAAAATTATGTTTTAAATTATATGATTTTTCTCTTACATACATACAAACGTATTTTTTTTTGGTTATTGTATTTTCGAAAAAAATTTCTTTATCAATATCAAAGCTTTTTCTATTAAAATAGATTTTTTGAAAATCACCTTCTTTTAGTAAAACTTTGAATTTTTTTAAATAATTATAATTTTTTTGATTATAGTTGCCATCGATATAATTCTGAGCGTGAAAAAATTTTCTATATCTATTTTTAGCTTTTTCAAAATTCATAGATAAAATTAAACAAATAAATTTTATTACCAGAGAAAAAAATTTATATTTGATACATAATGTTTTTATAAAAAATAAAATTTGTTCTTTAAAAATATTTTTATTTTTATATAAAATATTCAAAGTATTATATTTCAAATTATAAATAAAATTTAAATCATCAATATTCCTAATTAATAATCCACCATTTTTTTTTGGATTTATATTTAAATCAATTAAATTAATATTTATTTTATATTGATCAGCAAAAGGGATAAATTTTGATAATGTATCTAATGTTCCTCCAAAAGAGTATTTTTTCAATAAAATATTAAAATTTTTTTCACCCATATAATTAATAATAATTTTGCAAATACATGCTTTTTAAGTTGAATAAATAATCTTTATAAAATACATATTTCATAATTAATATATTCCAATATGAAAGTAATTGTAACTGGCGGTGCAGGATTTATAGGTAGCCATCTAGCCGAAAAACTTACCAAAATTAAGAAAATTAAAAAAATAGTTATTATTGATCATCTTCGAGACGGTAGCTTAAAAAATTTAAACAAAATATTAAGTAATAAAAAAATTGTAATATTAAGGAGGGATATTAGAAATTTAAAAAGTATACAAAAAGTGTTCAAAAACGTTTATTGTGTTTTCCATTTAGCCGCAATAGCAGACATAGTCCCATCAATTGTAAATCCTAAAGACTATGTCGATACGAACTTTGGTGGAACTATAAATGTTTTAGAAGCGATGAGGCTTAATAAGGTAAAGAAAATTATTTATGCCGCTTCTTCATCTTGTTATGGCCTAACCCCATCAAAAAGTGTAAATGAAGAATATAAAATTTCCACATTATATCCTTATTCCTTCTCAAAGAATGCTGGAGAGCAAGCCGTTTTACATTGGTCAAAAGTGTATGGTATAAATTATATTTCTCTAAGATTATTTAATGTTTATGGACCCAGATCTAGAACTACTGGTGCTTATGGTGCAGTGATGGGCGTTTTTTTAAAGCAAAAACTATCTAATAAACCCTTAACTATTGTAGGTAATGGTAAACAAAAAAGAGACTTTGTAAATGTAGATGATGTAGTTGAAGTTTTTATAAAATCTTGTTTCTCAAAAGTGAAGAATCAAATTTTTAATGTAGGTACAGGAAAACCTAAGTCTATAAATTATTTAGCAAATTTAATTGGAGGAAGAAAAATTTTTATTCCAAAAAGACCAGGGGAGCCATTTAATTCAAAAGCCAATGTCAATAAAATTAAAAGGCTTTTGAGATGGAAACCAAAAATCAAATTTGAACGTGGAATAGATGAACTTTTAAAAAACATTAATTATTGGAAGTCAGCACCTTTATGGAATAAAAAAAATATTAAAAAAGCAACCGAAATTTGGTTTAAAAATTTGAAGTAGATGACATGATTAAAAAAAATATTTCATTTAAAAACCCAAATAAATATATAATTAAAAACAAAAAATTTATAAGAGATTTCAAAAAATTGTATTCTAAAATAAAGGATCCATGGAACCAAAGAAAAAACTTTCATATTGATCAGACAACAATGATTTTAGAAGGTTATTTAAATTACTTGAACAAAAAACTTAAAAATATAAAAATTCTAGATGTAGGAGCTGGATCAGGAATTTTAAAAAGTAAATTTAGTAAAAAGTTCAAGTATATAGGAACCGATATACATAAAAAAAAATTCAAAAATGTAATTTTTGACGATATTACCATCTATAATAAAAATTTTTTAAAAAAGTTTAATGTTATTATTTGCTTAAAAACCATCTATTATGTATCTGATAATATTAAATTAGTGCTTTCGAATTTCCATAAATATTTAAAAAAGGGCGGAATACTAATTATATCTTATAATTTAAAAAAAAATTCTTTTTCAAATAAATACTTAAATGATTTAAAATTAAGAAAACTTTTAAAGAATAAATTTCAAGAGATTTCCTCTATTGAAATAAATAGAGAAAATTATGAACAGGCTAAACAAGAAAAAAATTCAATATTTATTTTTAAAAAAAATGATTAAAAATGTATTAATAACTGGTGGAGCTGGATATGTAGGATCAGCACTTGCAGATAAACTTATTGAAAAAAATTATCAAGTCACAGTCTTTGATCTTTTTATTTATGGTGAAAAAGTATTTAAATATCAAAACAAAATTAAACAAATTAAAGGTGATATTCGAAACATAGAGCTACTAAAAAAAACCATCCCATCACATGATGCTGTGATTCACCTTGCATGTATTTCCAATGATCCAAGTTTTGAATTAGATCCAGTACTTGGAAAATCAATTAATCTCGATGCTTTTGAGCCTATAGTTAAGATTTCTAAAGATAATGGTGTAAAAAGATTTATTTATGCGTCATCGTCTAGTGTATATGGAATTAAAAAGGATCAGAATGTTCATGAAGAAATGAAATTAGAACCTTTAACAGATTACTCAGCTTTTAAAGCAAATTGTGAAGATATCTGCATGAAATATAACTCAAAAAATTTTGATGTTTTAATTATCCGCCCAGCAACTGTTTGTGGATATTCTTTAAGACAAAGATTTGATTTAGTTGTTAATATTTTAACAAATTTAGCGTTAAATAATAAACCTATTACTGTTTTTGGTGGCACACAACTTAGACCAAATATTCATATTAAAGATATGCTAGATATTTATTTATTAGGTTTAAGTAAGGAAAGTTCATTAATAAATGGAAAAATTTTTAATGCAGGATATGATAACCAAAAAGTGATCGAGCTCGCGAATATTGTCAGAGAAAATGTAGGAAAAAAGACTGAAATCATTCAAACTGAGACTAATGATAATAGATCATATCACATAAGCTCTGAAAAAATAAAAAAAGAGCTTGGTTTTGTAAATAGATATAATATTGCAGATGCTGTAAAAGATATTAAAAAAGCTTATATCTCAAATTTTTTTAATGATTCATTAAATAATGATATTTATTTTAATGTGAAAATGATGAAGAGAATTAATTTAAAATGAAAAATAATTTTTTTAAAAATTACTTTAGTAAAATAACAGGTATTTTAAGTAAATTAAATACTAAGGATATTGAAAAATTAGATAAATTCATTTCAGAAATAAAAAAAAAAAAATCAAAAATATTAGTTTTTGGAAATGGTGCAAATGTATCTCTTGCTTCACATTTCGCAACAGATATGACAAAAAATGGAAAAATAACTACTAGTTCTTTTGGAGATGGCAATTTAATAACTTGCTTTTCTAATGATTACGGTTTTGAAAATTGGATACAAAATTCTATTAAATATTATTCATCTAAAAAAGACCTAGTAATTTTATTAAGTGCAAGTGGTACATCTAAAAATATTATAAAGGCCGCAAAGTACTGTTATAAAAATAAAATTAAATGTGCTTCAATTTATGGCTTTAACAAAAAAAATATTTTATCAAAGTATTGTAGAACAAATATTTGGATTGACTCTAAATCTTACAATCTAATTGAAATTACACAAGCTGCCATACTCTTAGCTATAGTTGATAAAAAAATTGGATCATTGAATTACAAATCAAATTTATAAAATTCATATGAACATAAAAAATTTAAAGAATAAAAGCCTTAAACTAAGAAGAGAAACCTTTTTAACATTTATTAAAAAAGGAGAAGCTCATTTAGGAGGAAGCTTTTCAATGATTGAGATATTAGTTTTTTTGCATGAAAAAGTATTAAAAAAAAAGGATAAATTTATCCTAAGTAAATCTCATGCTTCTTTTCCATTTTCAATTCTTTTAAGATCAAAAGGTTTAAATACAAAAATTACTACACACCTTGAATTAGATAGTAAAAATGGAATTTACTGTACTACTGGAAGTCTTGGTCATGGTTTACCTATAGCTGCAGGAATGGCTTTTGCTAAAAAAATTAAAAAAGAAAAAGGAGATATTTACGTCATGATTAGTGATGGCGAGTGTCAAGAGGGGACTACTTGGGAAACTCTTTTAATATCAGCAAAACATAAATTAAATAATCTAATTGTATTAATTGATTATAATAAAATACAAGCGCTTTCCAAAATTAAAGATGCTTTGCCCCTAGAAAGTCTTAATAAAAAATTTAAGTCTTTTAATTGGAATACAGTAAATGTAAAAAACGGGCATAACTTCAATGACATTCGAAACGGTTTCAAGAAATTAAGTAAAACAAAGCCAAATGCGATAATATTCAATACCATCAAAGGTAAAGGAATTAAAAAATTTGAAAATGATCCTGTATGGCACGCTAGAAAATTAGAGGGAAAGGAAATTTTAACTGGAAAAGAAAGTTTAGGCTTAAAGTAATAGACATGAGAAGAATATTTGGAAAAGTTATAAATGATTTAGCAAAAAAAGATAAAAAAATTATTTTGGTAGTTGGGGATATTGGATATGGTATTTTTGATGATTTTAGAAAAAATCACCCAAAAAGATTCTATAATCTTGGAATTTGTGAACAAAGTATAATTGGTTTTGCTTCTGGGATGGCTTTAGAAGGACTCAAGCCCTGGGTATATACGATAACACCATTTTTAATTGAAAGACCTTTTGAACAAATTAAATTAGATATAAACCAGCAAAAAAGCAATGTTAAACTAGTCGGGTTTGCTGACTATCCTACACTAGGTCCAAGTCACAGTGAACTAGATGCTAAAAAAACAATGAGTGTATTTAAAAATATTAAATCATATTTCCCTAAAGATAGTAATGATACAAAAAGGTATGTTTACGAATGCTACAAAAAAAAAGGTCCAACATTTATTAGTCTAAAAACTGATAAAAAAATCAATAAAAAATTTTAAATGCCTTTAAAAAAAATCAAATTAATAACACCAAATCATAAAAGCTTTAAGAGAAATTACATTCAAAGAATGGTGAATGATAAAGTTGCTTCTATGAAAGTAGCAAAAAAATACGGATATGATTATTGGGATGGTAAAAGAAAATATGGGTATGGCGGCTATAAATATAATGGATCCTGGATCGATGTAGCAAAAAAAATAATTAAAAGATACAAACTTAATAAAAATTCAAAAATAATTGATATTGGATGTGGTAAGGGACATTTAATATACGAATTGTCTAAGTTTTTAGGTCCAAAAAATATTTATGGCTTAGATATATCAAAACATGCAATAAAAACTTCACCTAATGAAATCAAAAAAAGAATAAGACACTTTGATGCTAGAAAAAATTTAAATTACCCATTTAAAAATTTTGATTTAGCAATATCAATAAACCTAATACATAATTTTAAAATCAATGAAGTTAAAAACTTTATTAAGAATATCGTTTCTATTTCTAAAAATTCATTTATATCTACAGAGAGTTATCGAAATGACCAAGAACTTTTTAATCTTCAGTGTTGGGCACTAACATGTCAAAGTTTCTTTTCAGAAAAGGAGTGGGAATGGATTTTTAAAGATGCTGGGTATTACAGAGACTATGAACTAATATACTTCGAATGACAGGTTATAACAAAAAAATAAACTTCTTTTCCCACATAACATTTGTACACAAAAAAAATAAAGTAATTTCGAAAAACAATTTTTTAAGAAATAAAAAAACAATTACTTTTGAAAATATTGTAAATCCTATAGAAAAAAAATCATTATATAATAAATTTAGTTCTAGACATAATATAAACTTACATTTCAAAGATAAAAATTATTTTATTGAAACAATAGGATATAAGAATGTAACTCTCAAAAAAAAAAATTCTTTAGATTATTTCGAGAGTAGAAATTCAATTAGTATTAAATCTTGTAGCTTAAATTTTAAACAGGATATTAAGTATCTCAGCAAAATTATAAAAATAAAAAAAAAAAATAATTATTTTTTTTTCAAAAATAAAGCTGGAAAATTTATTAAGTTTTCTGAAAGTAAATATAAATTAAAACAAAAAATTTACTTAGACTCAACAGGATCAAATATTATGAGTTTTTTTGTGGGCAATATCGGTTTAGCAAGAAAAATATTAAATTGTGATAAAATAAAATTAACTAAAATTTTTAAAGTAAAATTATTAAAACAAAATAAAATATTTTTTGCTAGATTTCCATCTGGAATGTTATTCGAGTTTTTGAATTACTAATATGAAAAAAAAAATTATTCAGAAATGGTTTGAGAAAAAACTTAAACGCAATCTTAAAAAGAGTGATTTGAACATAAATATTTTTGATTCAAAAATTATTGATTCCTTCGAAGGTGTTGAGCTAATCATATTTTTAGAAAAAAAATTAAAAATAAAAGTAAATACTTCATTTATACAAAATAAGAAAAAACAAACTATTAAAGAGCTTTTGAAACTTGAGAAATAATAAAAAATATCATTACACACCACTTGAAATTAAAAACAAACTAAAAAAAATAGGTGTTAAAAAAGGGGACTTAATATTTGTACACTCAAATATCGCATTTTTTGGTAAGCTCAAATCGAAAAAAAATTTGTGTGAGGTTTTTTTAAAATCAATTTTTGAGGTTATTGGAAATCAAGGCACACTTGTTGTCCCAACTTTTACATATTCTATTAACAGTAAATTTAACAAAATAAATACACCATCAGTATGCGGAGTATTTTCAAATTATTTAATGTCTTTGAAAGCTGGAAGTAGATCAGCAGATCCAATTTTTTCAGTTTATTCCATTGGCAAATATTCAAAGTATTTAACAGAAATTAAAAATATTTCGAATTACGAATGTTTTGGAAAAAATTCTTTCTTTGAAAAGTTTTACAAGTTAAATGGTAAAATTGTTAATTTTAATGATACGTGTGCAGCAACACATATTCATTATTTTGAAAAACTTGCTGGAGCACGTTATAGATTTGATAAAAAATTTAAAGTTAAAATAGATATAAAAGGGGTTGTCTACAGTAAAAAAATAATTTTTTATTGTTTAAGAAATTTTAAAAAGGAAGAGGCAAGGTTCGATAAATTTCACGATTACGCTATAAAATATAAATTGGCAAGACAACAAAAGCTTGGTTTAGGTATTATTACCTACATGGAAATTGAAAAATTGAAAAAATTAGTTTTTAAAAAAGTAAATTTAAAAAACTTTTTTATTAAAAAAGTTTAGTTTTTAATTTTCCCTCAAATTTGCTTATGCCCATTTCTTTTATCCTCTTTTTTAGGAAGTTATAGTCAATATTATTTTTTTTTTTGATTTTATTAATTTTATCAATTGCATTAATTATTTTATTTAAATTTTCAGTGCCTATTGAAATTCTTAAGTATTTTTCGGTAGAAACTCCATAAGATATACCAGGAACGACACTAATATTATATTTTAATAAAAGGTACATAGAAAAGTCAAATATTGGATTTTTAAAATTATCAATTTTAATAAAGATATAAAACGTCGAAATACCAGAAACGTGATTAATTTTTTTTATTTTTAAATAATTTATTATTTTTTTTCTCTTTTTTAATAAATCAGCTATCTGTTTTTTTGAAATATTTTCAAATTTTTCAAAGTTTATAGACAAATATTGACTTAATATAGTTGGTGCACATGTAATCAGATGTTGATTTAAAATGGTAAGTTTTTTAATAAATTTTTCATTTGTTATTACATATCCTATCCTCCATCCTGAGATGCCAAAGTTTTTTGATAAAGAATTAACAATTAATGAATTTTCAAGATTTTTATCAATTCTTGCTAACGAAAAAAATTTATTTTTATTTGTAAATTCAGAGTATGCCTCGTCACAAATAACTGCAAAATTATTTTTTTTTGCAAGATTGTAGATTATTTCAATTTCTTTTTTAGAATAAATCGTTCCTGCAGGGTTATTTGGATTACAAATAATCATTAATTTTGTTTTTGACGAAACATACTTTTTATAATTTGAAACTTTTTCATGTATGGGAATTCCAATAATTTTTCCTTTAGATATTCTAATTTGCTCTTTGTAACTTAACCAAGATGGTTCAACAATTATAACTTCGTCGTTAGGATTAGTTAGAAGATTAATACACATAAAAATTATGATTTTAGAGCCTGCTGAGACAAGTAAATTTTTATCGAAATTTATAGAACTTTTATAATTAGAATTATAATATTTAGATATCTTTTTTCTCAAACTTGGCAAACCCTGCGAGTCAGAGTAGTGATAAGACTTATCAACATCTATATTTTCCATATTTAAAGCTGGTAAATCAAAGAATGCTTCTCCAAGTGAAAGTGTTACAACATCTCTATTTGATCTTTTCAAATCGTATACGATTTGGTTTATATAAATAGATAGAGCTTCATCAACTTCATTCACATGCTTAGATATTCTCATAACTTGAATGTCTTCACCTTTCCACTCCGGGTTTTGGGGAATTCAGATTTGATAATAATCTCTTTAGGAAATAAATTTCTATTGAGATTTGAAATTGCCCAATTGTTAATTTTGTTTAATGCTCTTAATTTATTCTGTTTTTTTTTTAATTTTATAAATACATTGTAGTCTTCAAAGTTTGATTTATCTAATATTGAAACTGCTTTAGCATCATCAATTAATTTATTACTTTGAAAAAATTCTTCAATTAAATTCAAATTTACTAAATTTCCTCTTTTTTTAATAATTTCGTTTTTTCTACCATTAATAAAAAGGAATTTTTTGTTTTTAACTATACCTACATCCCCAGTATAAAAATAGGATTTGTTATAAGTGGTAAGTTTTCCATCCAGTTTTAAATATCCGTCAAAGATATATTTTGATTTTAATATAATTTCTTTATTATTTTTTTTGTCAACATTTACAAGTTTGATTTTTACATTTTTTAAGATACTCCCCACAAACCCTTTTTTATAAGTATTTTTTGATCTTTTTTTTTCCAAGGATACAAATGTGGTCTCTGATAGTCCATAATTTTCTAAAATATTGGTTCCAAAACGTTTATTAAAATTTCTTTTAATTTTTTTGTCCAAATATGCAGTTCCACAAAAAGCGTAATTCAGTTTACATTTTAACTTTTCAATAGATTGATTTTTATTTAATTCAATAAGAGATTTAATAAGTGGCGGCGTAAACCATATTGCAGTGATATTATAATTTTTAATGTGTTTCCAAAAATTAAAAATATCAAAAGAACTAAAAAAATTAAAAAAGATTATATTACTTGATCCCATAATGGGTATTAAAAAAGAATTAAAAATGCCCCCAAGATAAGAGGTCTGAAAAATATTTAAAAAAGTTTGACTTTTTAGTTTATAAAATTTTACAAAATAAGTGCTTGATTCAATGAGTTTCTTAAAATCAATTTGTATTAGCTTATTATTTCCAGTTGTCCCACTTGTAAAAAGAATTAATTTACCATTATTTTTAAGTTTTATTTTATTTGATTTAAAAGAATTTAACCAAGTAAATTCCGAGTTACATTCTATTGGAAAATTAAAATTTTTCTTTGACAACTTATTATTTCTATCAATAAAAAGTTTCTTAATTTTTAATTTTTTTATTAATTCGTTCAGTTTATTCTCCGGAGTATTACAATCTATAGGTAAGAATTTTAATCCATATAAACCACTTGCAGCAAATAAAACAATATTCTCAATGGAGTTTGGTATATAGCTAGCTATAGTATCACCATTTTTTAAATTATTTGCTCTAAAAAAATTTATTTGTTTAAAGATAATTTCCAAAAGATCTTTATAGTAAATTTTTTTTGAATTTTCTTTATTATAAATATAATTTTTATTGTTAAATTTTGCTAAAAAAGTATTCATTAAATTCTATAAACATTATTTTTAAGTATTATTCTTTTATCGACAAAAACTGTAGGTTTTTTTAAAATCATATCTACATGAAAATCTATTTTATTTTTTCCTCCAACAGTATAATTTGATCCAAATCCAAAGTGAACACATCCATATGCCCCCTCATCACAAAGCATATGACCTGTTATTTCAGCTTTTTTATTAAAACCAAATCCTATTTCAGCTAATATCTTTCTTTTTTTACTGTAATTATTAAATAGGTTTTTAAATTTTTTTTTTAAAGTTTCACTTTTTGTATCAAATTTTTCTATGTATCCATTTTTAATTTTTAAGTTTATTTTTGAACTTAATTTTCCAATACTAGTAGTTGATATCGATCCATCAATAATCACGTCGCCGTTAGATTTGTGTTCTACAGGCGAAATATTTGTCTCTACATCAGGAGGCGATCCTAAAAGTATATTTTTATTTACATAACCTGGGCAAAAATTTGATTTCCTTTTGTAAATGTTTGCTAATAATCTGATACCATCTGTGGATACCACTTCTAAAGTTTTTCCATCATTAAGTATTTTTTTTAATTTTTTTGCTTTTTTTGCGTAATTTTTAAAGGGTGCAATGAGTGATTTTAATTGAAGTCTTTTAGATGCAAAATTAACTAAACTTAAAAATCTCACTCCTTTTTTTTCTGATTTTAACCTCTCTTTACTATGAGCAAATGAATTTTCAGTGAGACATAAAATAAGGTCGCTATTGACCATTTTTTTTTCTATATTTTTTCCAAGGTTCTTTCCATGAACATTAAAATTCTTGGTTTTTATAAAATCAAAATTTAAATTTTGGCTATCAAGAAAATTTTTGAATTTAACAAAAATTTTTTCTGAGGGTTGATCATAAATTAATAGGAGATTTTCGCTTTTTTTAAAGTTTCCGCAGTAGAACAATATATGTTTTATCAACTTTAAATTCATAAACTATATTTTTTTTATTAATCCTTGTCTATCTAGTTTATTAATAATTTTTTTAATTACATTTTCTGAAAAACCTATACTTTTTGAGATATCTAGAATTGAATTTTTTCCATCACAAAAATCAAAAACATTTAAAACAAGGTCTTGATTTTTTATTTTTTTAAAAGAACTAGATATATTTGTAAACAGTCCTCTTTTTGACAAAAAAGGCTCTCCTTTTATTTTTGAACAATAAACCTCTTGTTCATTAATAAAGTTAAGAAATTTTTTTAAAATAACAAAAGAATGATTATAATTTGAAATATTAAAAAAATCTAAATTATCAGAAGAACTATGGTATTCTTTGTATTCTCCAAATTTTTTTTTTGTTATACAAACGAATGGAAGATTTACATTTGGAGAACTAAACTGTCTTTCATCTGATCCTCTTACAGTCCAATTTCTTATTTTGTGATTAATTTTACCAACTTTTAAAAAATTTACTAAAAATTTGAATGATAAATTTTCTTTGTATTTTGAAATAATATTAAATTCCTTTCCATTTGAAAGACATGTTAATACATAGCCAGCGACAAAATTTTTTTTAAGTTTATTTAAGTTTTTATCAATATATAACATGGATCCTATCGTTTCGGATATAAATAGAATACAGAAAGAATAATTGAGTTGATTTTTTTTACTTTCTGATTTCAAGTGTCTTACTAAATTTGAAAGCATCAAAATACCTGATAGATTATCATTTGCTAAATTGGGATGACATATGTAAGTGGTAAGGTAAATTGTTTTTTTTGATTTACCTTTTATAAAAATTTCCCCATATGGCATAGGTTTATTTTTATTTATAGCTTTTATTCTTACAAAATATTTTTTTTTCTTAAATTTTTTTAAATCATTATATTTAATACAAAAACCCCACCTTTTTTTATAGTAAGAAGTAATATAGGGAATAGAGTTTGGTTTTTCTTTTTGAAAATAGAGATTTTTAAATAATTTTTCTTTTGAGATAGTTTTTTTGATATTTTCTGAGTTTTGAACAATATGAAGCAAGTTTTTTTTACAATCAATTAATTTTTTATTATTATCTATATCTGAAATATATCCATCAATAAGACTCCATCTTCGAGGAACCACCCAATCAAATACTTTTCTTTTTTTAAAGTATTTAATATTTAAACCAGTGATTTTTTTTTTTAATAATTTTAATGTTTGGATATTTCCATCAGAGTTTATACCTCTTGGTAAACTAAATATTTTTTTTGTATAGCTATCAATTTTTTTCATTTGATTTTTTAATTATATTGCTTATTAAATTCAAATTTTTATTTTCATTAAAACAGCATTTTTCTAATATTTTATAATAATTTTTATAAATATTTTTATAATTTAACTTTTTATCCAAGATAGTTTTTCCTGGTTTATAAACATTTATTTTTCTAATAAATATATTTTTTTTAAGAAGTTTTTTCACTTGAGAATTTAAATTTCTTACATTCATATCTAAATAAAGAACTGGACTTTTTAAAATTATACTTTCGAAAAATTTTTGTGAAATTCTATCGACAATTATATATTTAAATTCTGATTGGCATTTTTTTTTTAGGTCATAGATTATTTTTTGTTTTAAACTAAATAATGGCTCTTCTTTTAGATATCTTCTTTCTTTAGGATGCCTTTTAATCAAAAGATTTTTATTTTGAATTAATAATTTTTTTTGAAAATTTAAGTAATCTAAATCATTTATATCTCGAAATGGTCCGTTTCTTCTAGAGCCATGTAAAGCCTCTGAAAAATACAAAATAACTTCATTTACTATATTTATATTTACTTTTTTTTCTGTTGGCGCATGGGGTATAGAATAATTGATAACCTTTGGGTGAAAATAATCACTAACCAGATACTTTTTTTTAAATTTAAATTCACCAAAATCAACATAATTATTACAAAAAGCAAACTCACCTGCTTCGTTCCATGGATTATCATAAATTAGTGGTGTGTGATTTGCATGATTAAAAGATATTACTTTTTTTTTTAGTTTTAAATAGTTTGCTGACATAACTCTATTTTCAATAGTCATATTAGAACCAACTAATAAGACTTTTGAGTTTGATTTAAATTCTTCTTTTTTAGAAAAAAAATCTCAAGGTAATTTAAAAAGTTATCTGTAAAAAATTTATTTTTAATTTTGTATTGAAATTTAAATGTATTTAAAAATTTAATAAGATATTCTTTTTGCTCCAAATAATTTTTAATATATATTTTTTGAAAATGTTGTTTTGAAAAACTAAAAATAGAATTTTTTATAATTTTTTTATATATATGATTTTTGGGGCTTACATTGAATATTTCAAAATCATTGTTTTTTTTTATTAATGATAAAATATCATATTTTAATTTGTATAAGTTGTTGTTAGATTTCATAGTAAATTTCTCAATTTTTATATTTTTAATTAAATAATTTTGATTCACATGGGGGAAATCTATTTGATTTATATACTTTGGTTGTTTGTCGTAAATTGATATAATTGTAGATGACAAATATCTTTGAATTTCAATCATCATAATGGAAATTAAGTTTATTTTTCCATAATGTTTAGATATTTTTAAATTAATTTTATCTAAAGATTTGAAAATTTTTAAATTTATTTTATTAATTTTATCAATATTGTAGACCATTTTATTTCCTGAAAATGGAGTATATGTAACGTGGTATTGAAAAAAAAATCCTAGTAAATGAGCTAAAGTATCCACCTCGGTTAAATCTGTTAAAAAAAATTTTAATTTCACTTAGATAAAAATATAAGAACGGAAAATAATAAAAGTATTTTGCAATACTATTTTTATTAATTTTTACAGGAGAAAAACTATAACTTGTATTCTTGTATTGTTTTTCTAATTCATTTGCAACTGCGTTTACTGGTGAAATTTTATAAGGAAATTTGTAATATTTTTCTAATTTTTTACTCATAATTAAATTTTTTTTAAATTTTGCTGTCTTTACAATTTTAATCAACTCCTTCATATTTTTGGGTTTATAAGAGTATGTTTCTTTATAATCTTTTACTGAAAAGGCATCGTATGCAGAATAATCTAAAATATGTTTTGGTATCATATTTACTAGAGAAATATGAGGTTTTTTAAAAACATATGAGTCGATATTTATTGCGCTAAAAGTTGATATTATTAAATCTTGATTATTAATCCATTCTGAAATTTCGCTTTGTGTATCAATTGATATATTTTTTTTATTTTTAAAAATTTTTTTCCAATTAAAATCAAAATCCATTGGATGAAGTCTTATATTAATTTTATAATTTTTAGGTAAATTTTTTAAAATTTCAAAAATAATTGTATTATAATATAATCCTAATGTAATTTCATTTATTCTCCATGGATTTTTGAAATATTTAATTTCTTCACTTATATGATAATAATTAACTAGAAAATTTTTATTTTTATAATACATAAATGGGTTTATTAAAGTAAGTGCTATTCCTATATTTTTATCTTTATTAAAATGTTTATGTTTAGTATTATTCCAGTAATCATAATGAATAAATCCAGAAGGATATAAATATGGCTTTATATAATTTTTTTTACTTAAAAATTTAGAGGTGTACTCACTATGAGTAAAAATCAGATCAGTTTTATTATGATTACTTTTCCCTGAATAATTTTCAAATTTATTCAAAAAAATCATTTCTATGAATTTATCAACAAATATAGCACTTTCACTTGGTAAGACGACCAACTTCACTTTTTTATGTAAGTTTTTAACTGCATTAAATAAGTAGGTATTACAATGTGGAATAGTAATTATCTTTGGTTTGTATAAATTGTAGGCTTTTACGGTCAGATGCTTGTTTATTATTTTTACTCTAATACCTTTATTTTCTAAATTTAGTTTCAATTTTTTTAAGCTAGCTAATTCTCTTCTTTTATGATCACAAGTAAGTAAAATCATATGTTTTTTAACTCACCATTTTCTAGTTTTAAAACTTTATCGAATAACTTATGTTTATTGAATTTATGAGAAACAAATACTAAAGCATTATTAGATTCAGTTATTTTGGTTAGTATTTTCCCTTCTTCTTTTTCATCTAATGCATTTGTAGCTTCATCTAAAATTAATAAGTTTGGTTTCCTAGCCAGTGCAGCAGATAATATAATTTTTTGTTTTTGACCACCCGAAAGTTTCATTCCTTTGTCACCCAAATAAGTATTAGTAATGGAGACAGTATCATCTAAGAAATCATTACAACCAAGTAGATTTAAGAATTTTATGATTTCTTCTTCTTTGATATTTTGTTTATAAAATTCAAAATATTCTTTCACAGTTGCGTCTAATATTGAAAGACTTTGAGGAACGTAGGAAATTTTATTTCTAAAATTTTCGAAATCAATATCTCTATAACTAATGTCATTTATACTTCTAATTCCAGATTTAATATTTGAGACATTGGTCAATAAATCTAAGAAGGTTGATTTTCCACTTCCAGTATCCCCAATAATAGCAACTTTTTCGTTTTGTTTAATTTCAATATCTAGATCATTAAATATTAATTTATCATCATAACTAAAACTTACTTTCGAAAATCTGATTTTTTCAAATTTTTCAATCTTCAATTTACCATTTTCGATCTTATGAGCTACATAGTCATTTCTAGTAGAATGTAAGTTTTTAAAAGCACCTATTTGACTGTTTATAGTATTAAAAGAATATAAAATTACATTTATTGGACCAAGAGCTCTTGTTAAACTCCATAATATTCCACCTAATAATGAGATATTTTCAATTTTTCCAAAATAATAGTAAATTGGTATTAATAAGGCTATTATTCCAATAGGCTGCATCATTTTTCGAGAGATTGATCCCAACAATGTCAATTTAATTTTGTTTTCAGAAAAATTTTTAAATGATTTTAAAAATAGGGAATTTGCACTTCCGACTAATCCATGTATAGCAATAAATTTAGAATATAATAAATTATTTGATAAAGTTTTAAATAAATGATCATTCACTTTTGTAGCAACAATACCTAATTTGTAACTGTAAAAACTTATCAATAAAAATGGAGCAAGAAATACAGTCATCAAAAATAAAAATAAAATAGTAAATTTAAAGTTTAAATACAGAGGTATCGCCAAGAAAATAATTAATTGTAAAAGCGCATTAATTGATAAAAAAAATGAGGATATTACATCAGAGGATCTCTCTAACTCTTTAGTATAAATATTTAAAATTTTTGAAGATGAAACTTTAATAAAAAAGATTTGATTCATTCTAAAGATAATTTTGTTGAGATCAAATCCTGAGAGCTTCATGTACTTAAATTGTAACTTGACCGACAAATACTCATATATGATGTCGAATAAAGATTTAAGAATAAGTACAAATATGAATAAAAACGAAAAAGTAATAAAATTTGGTTTAATACCAACGCTCTCAAATAATTTAAAAATTTTAATAGTAAAATCATTTTTAGATGCCATGTCAGTCCCGAGCATAGTATCTAAAAAGGGAATTGAAAAATATACAACTAGATAACTGAAAATTAGAGTTATAATACTCAAAAATAACAAATTAAAAATATCAATTTTACTGAGAAAAAAATTTGTATTATATAGATACTTGTAGTTTTTAAATATATTTCTAAATTTTGATATCATTACAAATGTATAATCTTAAAAATCTACTAAAATTTTATTTGGCATTAATAATAAATTATTTTGCATAATTTGATTAAATTATATAAATCTTAAAAATGTACAAAAGCAAACTTTCAAGTTGTTTAAACCATAAACATCTTGATAACAAGATATTGGTTAGTAAAAAAAATTATATCTGGAGAATGTGTAGATTATGTGGCTTAATTTACATTGAAGTTAAAAACAAAAATGACAAATATTATCAAAATAAAAGCAAAATATTCGATAATTTCAATGAAGGAAACTCCTATGAATTTTTGTCAATTTTAAAAAAATTAACTAAATTAAATTTAAGATTGAATAGAAAAAAATGGCTTGATTTTGGGTGTGGTGCTGGGCAAGAATTAAAAATTGCAAAACAACATGGATTAGATACTTTTGGTGTTGAACCAAATAAAAAGCTATTTTCAAAATGCAAAAATAAAAAACTTAAAGTAGTCAATAATATAAAAAAAATTAAAGGAAGTTATAATTTTATATTCACAAGAAATGCTTTAAAATATTCCGAAAATTTTCCATTAATATTTTCAAAACTTTCAGGTTACTTAAAAAATAATGGAATATTAATAATCAGAGACAAATATTTTGATTACATGCCCATAAAAAAATCAATGAATGATAAAAAAGAGTCTCTAGTTTCCTCAACTTTTCTTTACAAAAATACAATTTTAAATTACTTAAAATTTTATAATTATGAAATTTTTCTTAAAAAATTTTATTTTGATGGAAGTTTTTTTATAATAGCAAAAAAACATAAAAAAAAATTTTTTAATGAAAAAAATATTCAAGTTTTAGATCTTAAAGATGGAAAAATTTTTGAAGCTCAAATTTTAATAAGAAAATTTATAAATATGTTAATAATTAATTTGAAAAGAATTTTAAATTAATCAAATTTTATCTAAAATAATTCCCCATCTTTTGATAAAGATCTTTGTTTATTGTTTCAAATTTCATTCTTATTTTCGACCTTGCTAGCTGCTTTTCCGGAGCACAATCCAAGAATATTGTTTTTCTCAATATATTAAAATCTGTAAATTCATTAGCAGGTTTTTGTCTATGATATCCATTTGTATCAAACATAAAAACAGCCCCAGACTTTGCATAAACTTGTTTAATTTTAAATTTTTTGCTAATAGTTTTCTCTTTTAAGAATGCAGGATTTCTTCCTAAAATTTTTAAAAAAAAATGGTTGATAATGCTTTTGTCCCAATTTTTAAAAAAACCAAAAAAATTAAAAAATTTTATAATATACTGATCTAGTATACCCACTTTATGGCTTTGAACGGCATATTCTAGGCAGTTCTGATTTTCATCAATATCATGAAGGACTATAATCAACTTTAATTGTTTTCCAATTTGATCATGATGATAGCAGCATAAACTTTCATCTTTATTAAAATTTCTTTGATCATTAGCATCTGCCTTAATTGGTTTTGATATTGTTGGATAAATATTAAGTATTTTAAAGTTTTTACCAAGATATTTTTCTAATAAATGATTTAAAGATTTATTATTAACAATATCCAAAATTCCTGGGCAATAATTGAGTATTTTTTCATTAGCAATATTTTTTTCAGGTCCAGAGATACCCTCTAATCCCAAATCTCTTATATATTTAGTGTGTTCTTCAAAACCTTTTTTAATTTTGTTAAGATTATCTTCACTTACAAAATTTTCTAATATTAGGTATCCATTTTTTTCTAAAAATTCAGAATTATTTTCCATAAGACTTTTTTATTACATTTTGAATATTTTTATTCCAATTTTTCTTGAAAAACAAGGATTTGTCATCAACCAATAAATCATAAGATGGTTTGCCAAATTTAATAAAATGATATTTTACCTTCCATTTTTTTAATTGAAACAAAGTAATTTTTTTCGCTAATTTGGTTGCTTTTTTTTCATCATTAGATGATCTTCCCATGTAACGTGCTGTATATAAAATAATTTTGTACCCAGCATCATAAAGTTGATTTATTTTTTTTATATTTTTTTTGATGGGTTTAGAATATTTGTAATCTTTTTCTTTGGTTAAACATACTACACCATCTATATCAAAACAAATTTTTTGAATTTTCATAAAATTTTTTATACAAAATTAAATAATTTTAATTAAATTATATTTTGTAATTACCAAACTTACTCAAATAATTAAATGAATATTTTTTTTCTAGTTCTTTCCAGGCTTTTTTTTGCCATAGATTATTTGAAGACATACTTTTCATATGCTTTCTATAATAATATAGATTTCTTGTAATATTTTTTATTTTTGGAGAATTATTTAAGTATCTCAAATATAAATCATACTCTTCCCATTTAAAATTTTTATAACCACCAATTTTTAAAACTTTTTTTGTTTTAAGAGCGACTCCACATGAAATCATTTTAAAAATATTCATTTCTTTATTTTTGATAATTTTCTTTTTTGACTTCTTAAATTCAACTCTATCACAAAATATCAAGTCAAAATCTTTATGAATTTCTTTCTCGAAATATTTTAAAAATTTATTCGAAACAAAGTCGTCGCTATCTACTCTAATAAAGTACTTAGTCCTTGTTTTTTTTATAGCCTTATTACAAGATTTTACTAATCCAATATTTTTGGAATTTTTAATTAATAAAGAGTTTTCTTTAGATAAAATTTTTTCTGCAATTTTAATTGAATTATCTTTTGAATGATCATCAACAAAAATTAAATCAAATTTAGATTTAAATTCTCTTTGCTTAAGAATTGAATTGAGGCACTTAGCAAGGTATTTTTCATGATTATAGCAGCAAATAATAATAGTTATAAACTTCTTATTTTTCAAAGAATTCATAGGCCTTATTAAGAAAATTTATATCCAAAGATTTCATATATTCTATACATGCATCAATTGTATCTTCAAAAGAATATTGAAGTTTCATATTAAGTTTATTTAAGAGTTCATTATGAGATTTAGCAACAATTTTTGTATCAAGAGCTTCACCAACTCTCATCGGTAAATGTTTTATTTTTGATTTACTTTTAATCTTTTTTAAAATAAATTCCGCAACATCATTACAGCTTACTGCGTGACCTGATCCCACATCATAAATTTTATCAATTTTACCTAATCCGTTTCTAGTTGAATTAATAGCTATATCTGCAATATCTCTAACATCAATAATATCTACTGTTTGCTTGCCTGTTCCATAAATTTCAATATCCTTACCTAAAATTGCTTGGCAAATTGCGATTGGTATAAATTTTCTTACTGGATACAAATGCTGTCTTGGGCCAGATGCATTCATCCATCTTAAAATGGTTACATCCATGTCATAAACATTCTTATACATTCTTACAAAATTTTCAGCTGTAATTTTTGAAATAGTATAAGTATTTTCCCAATGATTTTTAAAAAAAGGCTTTGTTGGATGGAAGACTCTTTTTACATTAAAATCTAAACAAGATTGGATAACGTTAAAAGCTCCTTTAATATTTGTATCTATAGCTCTTTCTGTTTGAAAAACTAATTCATGAGTTCCAAGCACTCCCGCACAATCATAAACTTCTTCACAGTTCTTAATATGTTTGTCAATTGAGGTTTTATAACATATATCACCGTCAATATACTTAACATTTTTAGGGTGGCTGATATCTGGTTTCGCTATATCAAATATTAATATTTCGTTTGTTTTATCTTTTGAAAGTTTTTCTATAATATGACTTCCAATAAAACCTGATCCTCCAGTTACTAAAATTTTCAAAATTAATCTCCTTTATAAAAAAGTGGAACACACCAATGATTTTTATTCACCCAATCAGTATTTGGCAATTCCTCCTTATCTCTAAACAATTTATGGCAACCTTTCTCATAAACCTTACCGACACTTTTTTCAATTTTTTCGAAAACAATGAATTTATACCTACCTGATATCATTCCATTTGGAAGTATTAGGTTGTTTGTATACTTTGACATATGTTTTTCAACATAATTATTTTTCCACTCTACAATATCTTTCAATCTTTCCACCTGGATACATCCTAAGGCAGCCGAAAATTCACTCATTCTAAGATTTCTTCCAGGTACAATGTTTTTTGGTTTTCCATAATTTTTAAATGACTTAGCAAATTCAATTAAGTTAAGATTTTTAGAAACTAATAAACCACCTTCTCCAGTTGAAATAGTTTTTGTAGCATATAATGAGTAAATACCTGCATCCCCCCAACTACCTGGTTTTTTCCCTTTAAAAGAAGCTCCATGAGCATGAGCACAATCTTCAATGAGTAATATATTATTATCTTTACAAAATTTCGAAATTTTTTCGATATCGAAACTTATATGACCACCAATATGTACAACCCAAACAGCTTTTGGTTTGTATTTTTTTACTTTTAAAACTAGATCTTTATATGAAATGCATAAATCTTCTTTATTGCAATCTACAAATTTTACAATACTGCCATTTAGCTTAGATATCATTGGGGTTGCTTGAAAAGTATTTGACGGACAGAGTATTTTTTTATTTTCTAAATTATAAAATTTTAATACTGCTTCAGCCGCACCTGCCCAGCTTGAGAAAGATACAGTACTCAGCTCATTATGCACTGACCATTTTTCCTCAAATTCTTTGGTAAATTTACCCTCCGACCAAATATTATTTTGTATTATTTCATCCCAGTACTTAAACAATTTCTTCTTATCATTTTGATCAAATCCAATTTTAAATTTCATAGAAGATTAATATTTATATATTTAATTTAAAAATGGTATAAATTAAATTCTGTTAAATGTCTAAAAAAGTTGTACTTATTGCAGAAATTGGTGAAAACCATATTGGTAAAATTCATTTTTCAAAAAAAATGATTTTACAGGCTAAAAGTGCAGGTGCAGATTTCGTAAAATTCCAATCTTATAATTTGGACTGTTTAAAAAAAAAAGATCCAGAATACAAATGGTTCAAAAGAGTTTCACTTAGTAACCAAGACCATATTGATCTAAAAAAATTTAGTGAAAAAAATAGAATTAAATTTTTTAGTTCTCCATTCAGTTTAGAAAGAGCTAAATTTTTATGTGAAAAGCTTAAGCTTAAAAATATAAAAATCGCATCTGGTAAAATGACGGATTTGAATTTATTAAAATATTTGAATAGAAACTGTAAAACAATTTTCCTTTCGACTGGTGCATCAACAATAAAGGAAATAAAAAAATCTGTTAAAGTTTTATCAAATGTCGATGTAAAAATTCTTCATTGTGTTAGTGAGTATCCATTAAGTCCTAAAAATGCCAATTTAAGAGCTATAGAACTGTTAAAAGAGAAATTTATTGGTCATGAAATTGGATATTCAGATCACACAATTGGAAATCAAGCATGCTACACTGCAATGAGTTTAGGCGCTACAATTATAGAGAAGCATTTTACTTTAAATAAAAAACTTAATGGTACGGATCATATTTTATCGGCAACAAAAAAAGAGTTTAAAGAACTAAGAGATTTTAGTAATAATATTCAATTACTGTTGGGTAAAAAACAAAAAACACCAACAAAAAAAGAGAAAAAAATTAAGTATTTTTTGAGAAATAGATTTAAAGACTAATAATAAATGAAAGATAATTATATTAAAAAACCTTTTTTGATTGCTGAGATTGGTATTAACCACAATGGATCTGTTAGACTTGCTAAAAAACTTATTGATTTAGCAAAAAAATACAAATTTGATTGTGTAAAGTTCCAAAAAAGAGATTTAGAAATTTGTATCCCAGATAGTGAAAAAAATAAAATTAGAAATACTCCGTGGGGAGATATGACATATTTGAACTATAAAAAGAAGATTGAGTTAAAACATAATGATATTTTACAAATTAACAATTATGCAAAAAAAAATAAGATTGATCTATTTGCATCATGCTTTGATGTAAATAGTTTAAAAGATATTAAAAAATATAAGTTCAAATATAACAAAATTCCCTCAGCTTTGATAACAAATTTAGAATTTGTTAAACAGGTAGCTTTACAAAAAAAACATACCTTCATCTCCACAGGCATGTGTCAAATGATAAATATTAAAAAATGTGTAAAAATCTTCAAAAAGTTAAAATGTCCTTTTACTATTTTACATTGTGTATCTTTGTACCCATGTCCTGAGGATAAACTTAATTTAAATATGATTAAAGTTTTAAAACAAAAATTTAAATGTCAAGTCGGATATAGTGGCCATGAGTCAAATATTACACCAAGTATTTATGCATATTTTTTAGGTGCCGAAGTAATAGAAAGACACATCACTTTAGATAGATCTATGTGGGGTACTGATCAAGCTGCTTCGTTATCTGAGGAAGGAATGGAAATGTTGTCATCAATTCTACTTAAGGATAAATCTTTTCTTGGAAATGGTAAAAAAAAATTCTTAACAGATGAAAAAACTATGCTTAAAAAATTTAAGTACTGGTAAAATATGAAATTTATTAATTTAGATAAGTCTAAAATTGATCCATATAAATTAAGAAAAAAATCATTTTTTAAAGGCATATTTGAGGACAGAAGAAAAAATTTTAAAAATTTAAAGTTTTTAATTAATAAAAAAAGTCAAAAATGTCCTATTTGTTCGTCTATTAAAATTAAAAACGGTTTTCTTAAAATAAATAAATTTTACAGATTAAACAAATGTGAAAATTGTGAATTAATATTTCCAAATACGAAATTTCTTAATTATAAAAACTATGTAGAAGCTGTTTATAAAAATTATTCCGATCAAAATCATCGAAAAATGCTTTATAAAACACAAAAATATAGGACATCAACATTTATTAAAGAACGTTATGATTATTGTGTAAAAAGAATTTTTAAAGAAAGAAAAAATATAAATGTGTTAGAATATGGATGTGGCACTGGAATGTTTTTAAGCGAACTATCCAAAAAAAAAATTAAATGCCAAGGGCTAGAAGTAGATCCTTATCAAATTGAGGTAGCAAAAAATAACGGTCTTAATGTTAAAAATATTAAACTTCAAAGCTTAAAAAATAATAGTTTTGATTTATGTGTTATGTTTGATGTTTTAGAACATCTTACTAAACCAATATCAGAATTTAAAATTTTAAGAAAAAAAGTTAAAAGAGGAGGACATGTAATTTGTTATTCACCAAATATATATTCTCTAGCATTCGAACTAATGGGCGAAAATCAAAATCAGGTGTATCCTTTTGAACATTTATATTTTTTTGGGAAGAAAACTCTTGAAATCTTTGCACGTAAGTCAGGTTTTAAAATAGTAAATTATGAAACTTTCGGCTTAGATTTGACTGACTATTTTCTCTTTAGAGAGTTTAAGGACAAAAAGAACTATGTACAAAAACTTAAAGATTTTATAAATATTGTTCAACCTATTATTGATAATTCAAATTTAGGCAATCATTTTAGAGTAACATTTAAAAAAATATGATTCAAAAGTTAGTCACAGAATATGATAAAAATGGAGTAATAGTTATCAAAAAACTATTTACATTAAAAGAGGTCAATCATCTCAAAAGTAAAATAAATTCTTATATTAAAAAAAATAGTAATAAACTTAGAGGCAAAGAAATCAATTATATTAAAAAAAGGATCAATTCAATCCATAAATTTAAAGATCCCTTTTTTAAAAAATTCTCGTCTCAAAAAAAAATATTTAATATAGGTAAAAATCTTCTAAAGGATAGTCCAAAATTTAGAAAGTGTGAGTATTTTGCAAAACCAAAAAAAATCGGATTAGCAAGTCCACTTCATCAGGATAATTATTATTGGAATTTAAAAAAAGGAAAAGGTCTTACCATGTGGATTGCAATAGATAAATCTTACAAAAATAATGGTACAGTAAAATATTTGATAAAGTCTCACAAGAAAGGTTTGGTTGAACATGAAGCCTCATTTGCACCAGGCAGCTCTCAAAAAGTAAAGAATGTAAGTAAATACATTAAAATATTTAAAACTAAAAAATTTAATCTTAATATAGGAGATTGTTTGGTTCATCACTCGGAAATTATTCATGGAAGTGATAGGAATAAATCAAAATACTCTAGAAGAGGTTTTACTATTCAACTTGTCTCAAAAAAAGAAACTGTAAATCAGACAGCTCTTAAAAAGTATAATATTTCCTTGAGAAAACAGATAGCTCAGAGAACAAAATCTACAGTTCATTAGTCAGCTAATTTTTTAATATAACTTCCAATCTCTTTGTAAGTACTAACTTTTTGCTTAATTAAAATTGGTATTGCAATGTAACTTTCAATTTTTTTTCTTGATGATTGAATTGATTTAATTTGTTCTCTTTTAATTGCATGTTTCCAATAATGTGCAAAATGCCATTTTATAGCATCTGGTACATTTTTAGTTCCAATTTTTTTTTTCTTTAAAAATGAAATAATTTTTGATCTTAAATTATTATTTTTTACCTTAAACATCATTGTGTCATATGAGGGCGTGGTTCCTTTAAATAAGGTTCTAATTTTATAGTTATCTTTTAAATTTTTATAAAGAACATCATATCTTGTTTTGTTTTCTCTTAAAATTTTTTTAAGTTTTTTTATTTGAGCTAAACCTACAGCACCCTGCATTTCTGTCATTCTATAGTTAAAACCAAAAATTTTTACTGTATCCATACCTCTTGGATACTTTGGGTTAAGTTCGTGACCATGGTCATGATATTCTTTGCAAAACTTGAATAATTTTTTATTTTTTGTTAAAAGTGCGCCACCTTCTCCAGTAGTGATATTTTTACCAAAGTCAAAACTAAAAACTCCAATATCTCCCAATGTCCCTAAATATTTTTTGTTAAATTTTGCACCAACCGACTCGCAGTTATCTTCAAGTATTGGAATATTTTTCTCTCTACAAATCTTAGAAATTTTTGACATATCTGCAGAAAATCCAAGCATATGAACTGGGATTACAGCTTTAGTTTTCGAGTTAATTTTCTTCTTAAGATCATCAGGACACATATTTAAGGAATCGTCTATTTTTGTAATTACAGGTTTTGCACCTAAATCTAATATTGCCTCGATTGTTGCGATAAAATTAAATGATTGAGTGATAACTTCATCACCATATTTAACACCAAGAGCTTTTAGCCCAACTTTTATTGCAGCTGTTCCAGATGATACACATTGTACGTATTTAATTTTAAAAAATTTAGATAATTCTTTTTCAAAACTTCTTATTCTAAAAATATTTTTCCTTCTTTTATCAAAAGCATGAGCAAATAATACTCCATTGCTTTTTGTAAAGATTTTCTTAAGTTCATTTAACTCTTCTTTTCCAACAATCTCGTTTCCTGGCATATTAGTTTCTAATTTTTTTATTAATTAATAACTTCGCGTTTTCATAATCAAAAGCTGTATTAATATCTATAAAATTGATTTTATCAACTTCATAGGCATAAGTTTTATTATTATAAACTCTTTTAGATTTTAAGAAAAAATTTCTTGTAAAATAATACATTGAACCGGTGATAAAATAATACTTTTTAAAGTTTTGTCTATTAGTTACATATTTACTAGTTAATAATTTCCAATTTAAACCCTTTTTTGTAATACATTCATATGGTGGTTCAATCATTTCACTTACGTGTATTAAGGAATCTATTTTTCTTAATTTTATAAAATTAATTGTTTTTTTAATCTCATTTATTGAAACAAGAGGCGTAGTAACATGAAAAAAAAGCACCTTTTCAATTCCACATTCTTTACCTTTTTTTTTTAAAAAATCTAAAACTACTTCATTAATACTCGAGTTATCCCTAGATATTTTTTTTGGCCTATTATAGCTTAGATCAATCTTTTTATTTTTAATTATTTTTTTTTTGTAACTTGTTGAGTCAGTTAATATAAATATTCTTCTGATGTCATTTATTTTTAAAAGTTTTTTTACAGTAAAGTTAACTAATAGTTCTCCCTTAAATTTAATTAAATTCTTATCTTTTATACCTTTAGATCCTGATCTAAGAGGGATTATTGCATCAAACATTTATTTTATTAGTATATATATTTAGATTTTTGTTAAAATTAATACTATAACTTTATATTTATTACATTAAATATTTAACAATTTATTAAATTAAAAAATGTCAAAATTAATTGCTGAAATAGGTCTTAACCATCTAGGAGATAAATCTACTCTAAAAAAAATGTATAAAAGACTAATTTTTAACGAAATATATGGAGTAACAGTACAAATACTAGAAGATAATTACTACGATGGAAGTACAAAATTCAGAAGAGAACTTAAAATTGATGCTTATAAAGAGATGGCTATTTTTCTTAAAAAGAAAAAAATAAAATTTGGAATTGCAACTAATAATATTCAAACTATAAATAAATTTAAAAGTGTAAGAGTTGATTTTTGGAAAATTATAAGCCCTAAATTTTTTGATGATAAATTGATTAGTGCAGCTATTAAAACTAAAAAAGATGTATATTTGTCATGTGGTATAGCTTCAATAAGTGATATAACAAGGAAATTCAGAAAGTATAAAAAAATTAAATTTATTCACACTTCTTTTTCAGATAAAATCAAAGATGCAAATTTAAACGCGATTGAAAATATTAAAAAAAAAATAAAAAGAAATATTTCATTTGGTCTTCACGCAAGAATGGTACCTTTAATTATTTCTGCAATTACCTTAAAAGTGGAAAGTATATTTTTTTATGTAAAATTTGATGATCACAAAAAATATCCTGATCACTTTCACGCAATAAACATCGAAAATCTAAAGAATTATTTAGAAGACTGGAAAAAAATTAGTATTTCCATGGGCGATGGGATAAAAAGAAGAGAAAAATTGCCAAAGTGGGTATTTGAATGAAAGCAGTTATTTTAGGTGGAACCTCAGGAATTGGAAGAGAGATTAATAAAAAACTAAAAGGAATCTGTAGAACTTATGCAACGGGAAGAAAAGAAGTAGATACTTCTTCTTTAAGAAGTGTAAATAATTTTATAACCAAAAATAAAGGACCAGATATATTAGTATTGAACACAGGCGGTCCTCCAGATTTAGATTTTGAAAAAATTTCCGATGATGATTGGATGAAATATTTTAACCAATTATTTCTGTCTTTTTCGAAAATAATTAAGGATATTAATGTAAAAAAAAATGGTTACATTTTCTTAATTTCTTCTTTTATTATAAAACAACCTGGCACAGAATTATTACTTTCAAGTTCACTTAGGTCAGGTTTCACAACGCTTTTTAAATCTCTAAGCAAAATTTATAAAAAAAAAAATATTTCCTTCATAAATATTGCGCCTGGCCCCATAAAAACAAAAAGATTATTAAATTTAATTAAAAAAGATAAAATCTCCCTTAAAAAATTTGAAAAGGGTATGCCAGGTAAAAAAATTCCCGAGCCAAAAGAAATAGGTTTATTTGTTCAATTCGTAGTCAAAAATAAAATTAAATCTCTAAATGGTGTTACAATACCTTTTGATTGCGGTATTTCAGAATATTTATAAGATTACGTTTATCTTAATGTTTAAAATGTACAAAATTAAAAATTCTAAATACTTAATTTAAGTTTTATGAAAATAGCTTTAATACCAGGTGCATTTTTTCCCGCCCCCGGGGGTGCACAAGTTCAAGTGCACAATCTTGCCAACAAACTAATTGACAGTAAAGTTGAAGTCGATTGTTACTTATTTGATAAAACCAATCTTACAAATAACAAGTATAAAATTTATATACTTAATAGGTTTATTTTAAGCATCACTTTCTTATTAAAATATTATTTTAATTTTGAATTTTTGTATTTCTTAAAATTATATTTATCGAAAATAATTAAATTAAATGATTATGATTTATGGCACTTTAATTTTTTAAATTATAAGAGTTTACTTTTAATTAAAATATTAAAAAAACTAAATCAAAAAATTATTGTTACATTTCAGGGAGTCGATATTCAAATTGAAACAGAAATTGATTATGGTTATAGACTAGATAAAAAATATGATCAATTCTTGAAAGAAATAGTTTTTGAAGTTGATAAATTTACATGTTTATCTGAAACGATTAAAAATGACTTAAAAAAAATTGGAATAAGTGAAGGAAAATTAATTTTAATTCCTAATGCTGTAGATTTAAAAAAGTTTGAGAATTACAAGTCAAATTCTAGACAGAAAAATAAAATTTTGAAACTTATTACTGTCGCAAGATATTCACCAAAAAAAAAAGGTTTTGATTTATTACCAAAACTATCTAAAAAATTAATTGACGCAAAAATAAAATTTCAATGGACTATTCTTGGAAAGAATACGTCAGAGCTCAGTAAATATGACATCATTAAACAAAATTCATCATATTTTAAAATTTTAGATGACGTTACAAACTTCAAAGATGAATATTTACCTTCGAAAGATTTGATTATGGAATACATGGAATCTGACTTATACGTGAATTTATCTAGAATTGAGTCTTTTGGTATCACATTTGTGGAAGCTTTAGCAGCTGGTATTCCAATTATAAGTTTTGATACAAAAGGAGCGAATGAAATTATAATTAACAACTATAATGGATTTATAGTAAAAGAAGGAGAGATCGAAAAATTTGGTGAAAAAATTCAAGATATACATAATAAACCTGAGCTTATTGAAAAATTAAAAGTAGGCATAAATGAAACAGCATTAAAATATGATCTTAATTTAGTCACAAAAAAGTTTTTAAATATATATAATTTAGTAAACAAATCAGATTAATGTTATCAAAAAAAAATATTATTGTTACAGGGGTTGGCAAGGGACTAGGTTATGACTTATTAAAAAGAATTATATTTTATGGTGGTTTTGTTTATGGTATTACAAGATCTAAATCGGATTTAAAAAAATTTCAAAATTTAAAAAATTGTAAAATATTCCTTGGAGATGTAACAAATAATAAAATTATCAAACGGTTATTTAAACAATCCCTAAAGGATAAAAGAATAATCCATGGCTTTGTAAATAATGCTGGGCAAAGACAAAGAAAAAAATTTAATAGCATTTCACAAAAAGATTTAAAAACTTTATTTGACACAAATTTTTTTTCTATATTTGAAAACATGCAGTTATATTCAAATTATTTAATTAAAAAAAGAAATTCAGGATCAATTGTAAACGTAGGTTCAATAGTAGGGGAGAATGGTTTTAGTGAACTTTCTGGATATGCTTCGACTAAAACTGCATTAATAGGACTAACCAAATCATTTTCGAAAGAAATGGCAACTCATAATATCAGAGCTAATCTAATTAATCCTGGATTTGTAAAAACATCCTATTTTAATAAATTTAAAATGAAAAAAAAACTTTATAAGTGGACGTTGAGTAGAATTCCACAGAAAAGATGGGGTGAACCAATAGAAGTGAGTAATTTAATTTGTTTCTTATTATCTGACTTATCAGATTATATAAATGGTGCTTCAATAAATATAGACGGAGGTTGGACAGCAAGTTAGTAAAAAGCCATGAAAGTATTAGGATTAATACCATCAAGAATGGGATCAAAAAGATTGCCCGCAAAGGCATTACTACCAATAAGCGGATTGCCTTTAGTGGTTCATACTTACAGAAGAGCGAATTTATCTAAATTTATCGATAAAATTTTAATATGCACTGACAGTAACAAAATCGTTAAAGCTGCAAAAAAACATAAGTGTAACACGATTATGACTTCTCCCTATCATTTAAATGGTACAGAGAGAATTGCTGAAGCTTTTATTAAACAAACAAAAAAATATGATCTGGTAATAGATATTCAAGGCGATGAACCATTAATCAGTCCTTACCATATTGATGAAATAATTAAGTTTCACAAAAAAAATAAGGATGTGGATATAATTTTACCTACTTTAAAGATCAAACTTCCAGATAATCCAAATTTAATAAAAGTTACAGTTAATAAAAAAAATGAGGTATTATATTTATCTAGATCCAAAATTCCTTACGAGGCAAAATCAAAAAGCAATTTTTTTTTAAAGCACTTATCAATTATATCATTTAAACCAGAGGCATTACTTAAATTCGCAAAAGCAAAGCCAACAAATTTAGAAAAAATTGAAGACATAGAATTATTAAGAGCTTTAGAAATTGGTCTTACTATAAAGACAATCAGTTTAAAAGGTGACAGTTTTTCAGTCGATGTTGCTGAGGATTATAAAAGAGCGAAAAGCCAGATGAGTAAAGATAGATTTTTTAAGTTTTATAAATAACATTATGTCAACCAACATAATTTCATACGTCATCGATAATGAGGAAAATAAGGTAATTTATTCAAAAAATATTGATGATAAAATAATCAAAGATATCGATCAAATTAAATCCGATAAAAAAATTTTATTCATTTATGATAAAAATATATCAAATAAAATAATTTTAGAAATCAAATCAAAATTAAAAATTACTGGTCATATTTTAATTTTTAAAGAGGTTGAGGGAAAAAAAAATAACAAAAATTTAAATAACCTTCTAAAACTTTTTAATCTGCTTATTAAAAACAAATTTACTAAGAATTCAGTTATTATTTCTTGTGGTGGGGGTGTAGTTGGAGATATGTGTGGGTTATTAAGTTCACTGTATTTGAGAGGAACAACTTATTTTCATATACCTACAACCATGACAGCGATAGTAGATAGTTGTATTGGCGGCAAAACCGGAATTAATTACAAAGGGATAATAAATTCTATGGGAAATTATTACCACCCAAAAAGAGTTTATATTTCAGAAAAAATTATTAATGATATTCCATCAAGAGAATATTATTCAGGGTTTGCAGAAATTATAAAGTGTGGATTAATTGGTAATAAAAAAATTATTAAATTTTTGTTGAGAGATAAGAACTTATGTAAAAGACTAAATAGTAAGAATTTAGCCTATATAATTTTAGAAACTCTTAAAACAAAAATCAATTTTTTTAAGAATGACATTAAAGAAAGAAATAAAAGATTAAACCTAAATTTTGGACATACATTTGCGCACTCTATAGAAATGGCAACAGATAAGTTTTTAAAAAAAGATTTTTTAAGACATGGTGAGGCTGTAGGTTTAGGTATGTTGTGTGAAATAATGTTACAAAAAGGAAAAAACTCTGAGACAACATATAAACTCACAAAACAATTATTATCTAAATATAATTTGCCTACCAGTTTGGAGATTCCATCAAATTTAAAAAAAAAAATACACTCAACAATTTACGAGGGGATTTTTTTAGATAAAAAAAAAATAAATAAAAATCCAAGATACATTTCAGTTAAAAAAGTTGGTAAATCGAATATTATGGAAATTAACGATTTTGGTGCACTTAACGATGTAATATTTAAAATAACAAAAGAGATTTAAATTGAAAAAGATAGTAATATTAGATTTATCAAAAGACGTAGATTTAAAAAAAAAAAATTCTATCATATTCCAATTATCATATGGCACATGTCATTTAGAGAATTGTGAAATAATTAAAAAAAACTTTTTTACAGATAAAAAACTTGAATTATTTAAATCTCAGTTAAATAAATCACTTTTAAATTTTTATAATTTGATAAAAAAGCAAAGTAATAGTATTGAAATACTTACTCTTGAATTATTTAATCAGAGAAATGATAAAAATCAGTTATTCAATAAAATATTTAACATCACTGAAATAATTAATTATTCAAAAATCAAAAAAATAAGTAATATAGAAATAGTTACGGATGACGAATATTTCTATGAGACGTATAAGTCAATTAAGAATATTAATATTAATATTAATAATATTTCGACATTAAAAACAAAAAAAAATTTTTTAAGCTATTTTCTGAGCACACTAAAATTTCATTTAAAAGCTTCAGTTTTAGTCATACTTTCAAAAATAATTGCTACAAATAAAATTAAAATAAAAAAAGCATCAGAAGTATGCTTGTCGATTTTTCCACTTTTTTATAAAAAGGATAAAGAAAGTTTTTTTAAGAAGAATTACTTAAAATTAAATTTTTTAATGACAGATGAGACGCATTTAGGAAATTCTTTACAAAAAAGTATCTTAGATTTATTCAAAGTAAAAAAAATGAATAATACTTTATCAGCGGAGTCTTTAATTAGTTTTTCTTCGATAATTCAAAATTTCTTTAAATCATTAAGTAATTATTACTTAATTCAAAGATCTAATAAATTTACTTTCATAATAAACGGTATTAATTGCTCAACGCAATTTAGAAATTTATTTTATATGTCGTTACACAATTATAACAAATTAAATATTTATAAAAAAGATCTTAAAAAATTTTTCATGAATAAAAAAATTAAAAAATTTCACTATTATCTTTTCGAATATAATTTTGGATATTTTTTGAGCAGCATAATTAAAAATACCTCTCCTAATTGTGTTTTAGTCGGATATCAACATGGAATATATTCAGAGAGATTAATGTGGCAAAATCTATCAAAAAAAATAAGCTTTACAAATTTTTTCCCAAATAAAATTAACTGTAAATACAGATTTAGTTTAAATGCGTATAAAAAAAATTTTAAAAATATAAAAATAACTTATAAAAAATGGCAAAATAAAACAGAAAAAATAAAAAAAAACAAACCTACAAATGATCAATTTATTGTTTATTTGGGTCTTCATGATAGTTACAATATGATTAATGAGTTAAGAAATTATAATAAAAATTACAAATTTACAGTAAAATTACACCCAAAAATGAAATATAAGAATAAATTAAATTTAAATAGCAACATTAAGATAAATTCAAAAAGTATTGAAGTTAAAAATAAAAAAAAACTTCTTTCTTCAACATCAACAATGCCGTATCAATTACACTCTAAGGAAAAATTCAATATAGTTGTCCCAAATAATATAATTCCTTTAAACCCAAAGTCCTTAGATAAATTTATTTTTAAATCAAAATAATATGTTCAAATTACCAAAACAATTAAGCGAAATGGATATAGATATAGATAAACCATTTAGTATTTTTGAAAAAAACAATTTTTTTGATAATGAATTTTATAATACGCTTAGCCAAGAATTTCCAAAGGAAGAATATTTTTACAATAAACATGACCTTGGAAACAAAAAATATTTAAATAATAAAGATAGTAACTTTAATATTTTCTTAAAAAAATCAAATGCATGGCAGAATTTTTATAATGAGGTTAATTCAAAAAAATTTCTAAATGAAATTTTTTTACTATGTAAAAATAGACTATTCTCAATAAACGAAAGGAAAAATATCAGGTCAATTGATTTTAAACTAAATCCAAACTCAAATTTCTTAAACAGAGCGATTAGAAAAATAAAAAGTCTAATGGGAATTTATGAAGTAAGATTAGCATTTGAATTTTCATTAATGAAAAATGGAGATTTTATTCCACCACATAATGATACAGAGAATAAATTAGTAAGTTTAATGATTTACTTTCCTGATGAAACTCAAATAAAGGAGAGAGATCTTGGCACGAACTTTTTCAAAAGTGACAAAAAAGATTTGAATATATGGAAAGGCGATATGATGAGTCATGAAAAGTCGAAAGAATTTTATCAAAGTCATTCAATTTTTTACAAATCAAAATTTGATAGAAATAAGATAGTAGGTTTCATCAAATCCAAAGATTCTTGGCATGACGTTTCAAAAATTAAATCATCATCTGAACTTAGAAAATCTTTAAATATAAATTTATATAAAATTTAAGCCATTAATTTATATATATAGTCACCTAATCTCAATGATAACTGTGTGATCGTTAAAGTTGGATATGCATGTCCTGCAGTTGGAAAAACTGAACTGCCAGCGACAAAAAGATTTTGTATTTTGTGAACTTTACAATTTTTGTCAACCACAGAATCGCTAATGTTCGCTCCCATTCTTGTTCCTCCTATGTGATGATATCCATTTTCATGTTTGTATATTTCGTTATTAAATAAAAATTGATTAGCAGCCAATCTTCCAAGATTTTCAGAAATTAAAAATTGAGCAAATCTTTCAACTATAATTCTTGATGATCTTCTTACATTTTCAGACCTTTTCCAATGAAGGATTGGTTTAGGTATACCTAATTCGTCTTTATCATTACTTAGTATAATTTTATTTTCTATAGTTGGTTTTTGATCTTTTATTAGGCTTAGGCTGAATTTATAATCCTTGTATGTTTTTTCAAAAAAAAATTTATTTTTAACTACATTAGGTGCTAAACATTTCAATCTATTTAAAAAATCATTTTTGAATTCTCTATCAATTTGCCTAATATCAAAAAGAAGACAAGTATTTAATAGATTAGATTGATCTATAAAATTTCTTTTTGGAGAGAAGTAAAAAGAGTAATTACAATTAAAATCAAAATATTTTTCAATTTTTGATTTTTTTAAAAATTCATGAAATTTATCGTGAAAAATTATACCCTCAGCTACTGAATGATATGGATGATCCATCCAAAATTTACCTATGGGTAATCTTTCATCAAATAAATTATTATTATTTTCTTTTATCCATAATAAAAGTCTAGAATTTTCAATACCACCTGTTGCAATTACAAAATATTTTGCTTTTACCTTTTTTTTATAATTTTTTTTAAACTCTGCATTTTCAATTATGCCATCTTTTCCATTCAACATTAAGAGCGGGCAATTAAGTATTAAAGATATTTTTTTCGATTTCTTAATTTTTTCAAAATATTTTTCACTAAATCTTACGTTGGACCAATTCAAATTAAAAAAATCAAAATAATCATTAAAGCTTTTTTTGTAAAAATTTCCTTTTATGTTTAAAATTTCATAAGAGTTTTGCCGGTATGGATCCAAAGCTGATTTGGTTATAGGCCATTTTTTAAAATCGTAACTATCTAACTCGAGACAACTGCCTCCCCAATGTCCAGAAGTTCCACCAAATTGTCTTAATCTTGAAATTTTTAAATCTGGATATTCATCTCCGATTATTTTTCCATCATATAGAGATTGTGACTTTTCATCATAATTAACATTTCCAGCCTCAAAAATAACGGAATTAATTCCTCTTTTCTCTAATTGTAAAGCTGCAGATATACCAGCAGGGCCGCTACCTATAATCACAACTTCATTTTGCTGTCTTATTTCATTTAGATTATTTAAAATCATCTATGTGAAGGAACCAAACCTTTGAAAATTTATTTTTTATAACAATTT
>CACJOS010000003.1 GCA_902595115.1 uncultured Pelagibacteraceae bacterium | reverse complement strand
TATGTTTCTTGCATTGCCAACATCTGAGGGATCAATATGTTCATATGTTTTTGGGTCTTTTTGCACTGCTGAAACATGTAGACCGCCTTTATGCGAAAATGCTGCAGCTCCAACATATGGTAAATGCTTGTTTGGTTTTCTATTTAAAATCTCATCAAGTAATCTTGAACATTGGGTAATGTGCTTAATATTTTTTTCTTTAATATTTATTTCAAATTTATCCGATAATTCTTTTTTAAGGTGGAATGTTGGAATAATTGACATTAAATTCGCATTTCCACATCGTTCACCTAATCCATTAATAGTACCTTGTATTTGCCGAGCTCCAGATAAAACAGCAGCAATTGAATTTGCAACAGCATTGCCGGTATCATTATGTGCGTGAATACCCAAATTTTTTCCTGGTATATGTTTTGATACCTCTTTTACTATTTCAGTTACTTCATGAGGCAATGTCCCACCATTAGTATCACATAGAACTATCCATTTAGCTCCATTATCATAGGCTGCTTTAATACACTCTAAAGCATATTTCGGATTTGATTTATAACCATCAAAAAAGTGTTCTGCATCAAACATGAACTCTTTATTATTTTTAACAAAGTGTTTAGTAGTTTCACTTATATTTTCTAAATTTTCTTCTTTTGAAATACCTAATGCTACATCAACATGAAAATCCCATGCTTTTCCTACAAGACAAACTGATGTAGTGTTTGAATTTAAAATTGCTGATAATCCTGGATCATTTTCAGCGCTACGTCCTGCTTTTTTAGTCATTCCAAAAGCAGTGAATTTAGAATTTTTTAAATTTAGACCTTTTTGAAAAAATTCTGTATCAGATGGATTAGCACCCGGCCAACCTCCTTCTATATAATCTACACCTAGATCATCTAATGCATGCGCAATTTTGGTTTTTTCATCAAGAGAAAAATGTACACCTTGGGTTTGGGCCCCATCTCTTAACGTTGTATCAAATATGTATAATCTTTCTTTACTCATTTAATTTTCCAGGTTGTTTTACCATCTTTATCTTCAATTAAAATACCTTTGTCTAATAACTCATTTCTAATTTTATCAGCTAATTCATAATCTTTTTTATCTCTTGCTTTATTTCTTTCATTAATTTTCTTTAAAATATCGTTTTCGGAAAGTTTTAAATTTTGTTTTTTAAAACTATCCCATTCTTCTTTTGATTGATCTAAAAGACCAATAAATTTACATGCAGTAGTAAATATTTCTTTATCCTCTTGATTGCCTTCTTTAGCATTATCATAAAGCTTATGAAGTACAGCAATAAAACCTGGGGTATTTAAGTCATCATATAAAGGATTTAAATCATCATCTTGTATTAATATTTTTTTATTCACTGACACATAACAACTGTACCATTTGTCTAAAGTTCTCTGACATTCATCCATAAGTTTTTCATTCCAGTCTAATGGCTGACTATAATGCGTACTAATTAAAGCTAATCTTAAAACTTGACCGTTATATTTTTTTTTAAAATCACTTATTTTTAAAATATTACCTTGTGACTTAGCCATTTTCTCTTTTGACATAGTTATAAAATTATTGTGAACCCAATAGTTTGCAAATTTTTCTGTTTTATTTGCACACACTGACTGAGCAATTTCATTTTCGTGATGAGGAAATATAAGGTCCCTTCCACCTCCATGAATATCAAAAGTATTACCTAAATATTTTTTTGACATAACAGAGCATTCTAAATGCCAACCAGGTCTACCTTTGCCCCAAGGTGACTCCCATGATGGCTCATCATCTTTTGATGGTTTCCATAAAACAAAATCCTCTTGATTTTCTTTTTTATCGGATAATTCTACTCTTGATCCAGCTATTAAATCATCAAGATTTTTATTAGAAAGTTTTCCATAGTCTTTAAAATTTTTTACTTTAAAATAAACGTGACCTTGACTTTCATAAGCAAATTGAGTTTTGATTAATTCTCCTATCATGTTTATCATTTCTTCAATATTATCTGTTGCCTTGGGTTCATGTGTTGGTATTTCACAATTTAAATATTCACAATCTTCATGAAATTTTTTAGTAATTCTTGATGTCAATTCAGTTATTGAAATATTTTTTTCCTTCGATGATTGAATAATTTTATCATCTATGTCTGTTATATTTCTAACATAAGTTACTGACTTATTTCCGTATTTACATTTAAGAACTTTAAACAATAAATCAAAAACAACTAAAGGTCTGGCATTTCCAATGTGAGGATCGTCATAAACGGTGGGCCCACAAACATACATGCCTAATTTTTTTTTATCTATTGGAACAAATTTCTCTTTTTTTCCTCCAAGGCTATTTGATAAAAAAATATCTTTATTCATTATTCTAGGAATATACTTAAATGTTAGATTTGTGAATCTAATTGATTAGTTGGGAATCTTACATACTGGAATAGGTTCCATCTTATGTAAGTTAGCTTTTCTTATTTTTAAATATTTATCTCTATTTTTTGAACTTTCATTGTCCATTGCTTCTTCAAGTTCTTTGTAAGAAAGTCCTAGTTGTCCTTCGTCGGTTCGACCATCATCCCATAGTCCATCTGTAGGGGGTGCATCTATTATTTCTTTTAATATTTTTAATTCTTTTCCAAGTTCCCAAACTTCTGTTTTATTGCAATCAGCAATCGGGGATATATCAACACCACCATCTCCATATTTAGTATAAAAACCAACTCCGAAATCTTCGACTTTATTTCCAGTACCAACAACTATTCCATGATTTGCTGCTGCGACTTGATATAAAGTTGTCATTCTTAGTCGAGCTCTAGAATTTGCCATACCATGCTCATTATCAAATTTAGATAGAGATGACTCAAAAGCCCCAAATAAATTATCTAATTCAATTGTATGACCTTCTACATTTGAAAAATTTTTTTTTAACCACTCCTGATGATTTAAACTTAAGTCATGTTGCGCACTTTTTTGTTTTATAGGCATGGACAAAACGATTGTTTTCATTCCGGTCATTGCGCAAAGTGTGCTGGACACAGAAGAATCTATTCCACCCGAAATACCAATAACCAATGATTTTGCTTTAACTGGCATTGAGTCGACATATTTTTGTATCCAATTTTTTATAAATTCAACTTTTTTTGTAGTGTTCATATTTACATAATATATTGAGTCGCCTTAATATTTAAAGAGACTAAGATGCCGCTTTAATAGTATTTTTTGCGTAATTAGAGTTCTTTTTTATTTCATCAGAAATTAAAAATGCTAACTCAATAGATTGATCTGCGTTAAGTCTTGGATCACAATGTGTATGATATCTGCTCGAAAGATCTTGGTCAGAAATATTTTTTGCACCACCAGTACATTCTGTCACATTCTGGCCAGTCATTTCAATATGAAGACCTCCTGCATAAGATCCCTCACCTTGGTGAACTTGAAACACACTTTTAACTTCATTTAAAACATTATTGAATGGTCTTGTTTTAAAACCAGTTGAAGATACTAATGTATTCCCATGCATTGGGTCACATGACCAAATTACATTTAATCCCTCTTTCTTAATTCCTCTAATTAGTTTAGGTAAAAATTTTTCAACTTTGTCATGCCCAAATCTAGAAATTAGTGTAATTTTACCTTTTTCATTTTTTGGATTTATTAATTCACATATTTTAGCGATCTCTTCTGGTTTCGATGTTGGTCCACATTTAATTCCTATAGGATTTTCAATACCTCTACAAAATTCAACATGTCCACCATCTAATTGTCTTGTTCTATCACCTATCCAAACAAAATGAGCAGACGTATCATGATATTGTCCTGATGTTGAGTCTACTCTTGTCATTGCTTCTTCAAAAGGAAGTAGTAAAGCCTCATGTGATGTCCAGAAATTTACAGTTTTAAGTCTTCTGTTAAATTCTGAATTAATTCCACATGCATCCATAAATGCTAGAGCATCAGCAATTTTATCTTCTAGTTCTTTAAATTTTTTAGCTTGCGGACTTTTTTTAATATAACCAAGATTCCATAAATGAACTTTTTTTAAATCAGCAAATCCACCATGACAGAAAGCTCTAATTAAGTTTAATGTAGATGCTGACTGTGAATAAGCTTTAAATAATCTTCTAGGATCAGGTCGCCTTGCTTTCTCTGTAAATTCAATTGAATTAATATTGTCTCCTAAATAGCTTGGAAGTTCTTTATCACCTATTTTCTCGGTCGGCGCACTTCTAGGTTTAGAAAATTGACCAGCAATTCTTCCTAATTTTACAACTGGTAATGAGGCTGAGTAAGTTAAAACTAAGGACATTTGTAAAAAAACTTTGAAGTAATCTCTAATTTTGTCTGGATGAAATTCTGCAAAGCTTTCAGCACAATCACCACCTTGAAGTAAAAAAGCCTTACCATCAACAACTTCGGCAAGCTGTCTCTTCAAGTGTGTAGTTTCACCTGCAAATACTAAAGGCGGAAAAGTTTTTAGTTTATTTAAAACTACATTTAATTCCTTTTCATCCTCATATTTTGGGATGTGTTTAACAGGATGTTTTCTCCAACTATTAATATTCCATTTTTTCATATTCAACCTAAGAGTGTTGTAGCAGAGTTTATTAATTATTCAACTGTAACTGATTTAGCCAGATTTCTAGGTTTATCTATATCATAGCCTTTTTTTAAAGCTGTGTAATATGCTAACTTTTGCAAAGGTATAGTTACTAAAAAAGGATACAAATCATTTTCTATATTTTCAATTTCGATTTTTTGCCAAATATTTTCAGATACTACTTGGTCATCTTCTTTGTTAGTTATCAGTAAAACTTTCGCACCTCTTGCTATTACTTCTTGCATATTTGAAATAGTTTTTTTGTAATGCTCGTCTTTTGGAGCAATCACTACAACTGGCATTCCATCTTCAATTAATGCTAATGGACCATGTTTCATTTCACCTGCTGGATATCCCTCGGCATGTATATATGCTAATTCTTTCAATTTTAAAGCTCCTTCAAGTGCAATAGGATATGAGTAACCTCTACCTAAAAACATTGATCCTTTTGCGTTAGCAAAAGTATTGCAAATTAATTGAATTTTATTTTCTGCAGAGATTGTTTTATTAACTAAATCAGAAAGTAATTTAAGATTTTTAATTTTTTCAATATATTTGTGTTTATTAATATCACCTTTGAAAAATGAAATTTTTACACATAATAAATAAATTACCAACATTTGTCCTAAAAATGCTTTTGTGGATGCAACGCCAATTTCTGGACCACAATGAATTGGCAAGACAAATTTAGAGTCTCTTGCGATAGAGCTTTCTACTACATTTACGATACTACACGTTTTCATGTCATTTTTATTACATAAATCTAAAGCAGCATAAGTATCTGCCGTTTCACCAGATTGGGAAATAAAAATATATAAGCAATCTTTATTGAACTTATTTTTTCTATATCTAAATTCAGATGCTATATCTACTTGGACATCTAAATTAGTTAATTGTTCAAACCAATATTTCCCTACTAAACAAGAATGAAATGCTGTGCCACATCCAATAAGTTTGATTGATTTAATTTCATCTTTTTTCCATGGAAAATTAAGAAGATTTATTTCGTTATTAATTTTATCAATATATTCATTAATACAATTTTTAATTGTAATTGGTTGTTCATCTATTTCTTTTGCCATGAAATGTTTGTACTCACCTTTTTCATAATTTTGATCACTCGCTGATAAATGTAATATTTTTTTATTTACTTTTTTCCCTTTGGAATCAAAGAAATCGATTTCTTTTTTTCTTATTACACAAAACTCGCCATCATTAAGATAAGTAATTTTATTTGTCATTGATTTTAAAGCATATGAGTCAGAACCTAGGTAATTTTCGTTTGGACCATATCCAACAGCTAATGGTGATCCTCTTCTTGCGCCAATAATCAAATCAGGCATTTCTTTAAAAATTATACCCAAAGCGAAACTTCCATCTAAATCATTTAAAGTTTTAATAATTGCGTCGTTTAATTCATTTTTTTTTAAATATTCAGTTAACAAATGGACAATAACTTCAGTGTCAGTTTGCGATTTAAATTTATGTCCTTTTTCAATTAATTGTTTTTTTAAAATAGTCGAATTTTCAATTATTCCATTGTGAACAACTGAAATACTTTCAGTCGAATGAGGATGTGCATTAATCGTACTTGGCATACCATGCGTTGCCCATCTTACATGACCAATTCCAACATTTCCTAAAAGATTAATTTGTGAAATATTTTTTTCTAATACATCAACTCTACCCTGGCATTTAACTTCATTTATTAAACCTTCGTTTATTGTTGCTATACCAGCAGAGTCATACCCTCTGTATTCAAGTTTTTTTAAGGAATTTAATATCGATGAAGAGACAGGTTTATTGCTAGTAATTCCAATAATTCCACACATTATTTTTTCTTTTTTTTATAATTTTTTTTTTCGATCTGGTTAGGTCTAGTTAAAGCTAAACTATTTTTATTTACATTTTTTGTAATAACAGAACCTGCTCCGATGACAGCGTTTCTCCTAATTTTTAAGGGAGCTACTAAAGATGAATTAGATCCGATAAAAACATTATCTTCAATTATTGTTTTATTTTTACTCACACCATCATAATTACAAGTAATAGTCCCAGCACCAATGTTTGACGACTTGCCAACCATACTATCACCAATATAAGAGAGATGATTTACTTTAGAATTTTTTTTAAGTGTACTTTTTTTAATTTCAACAAAATTTCCAACTTTAGAATTTTTTTCTAATTTTGTCCCAGGTCTTAATCTAACAAAAGGTCCTATTACACAATTTTGCTCTATAACAACTCCTTCAACATGAGAAAAGCCTAAAATTTTAACATTATTTTTAATTTTTACTTTTTTACCGAATACGACGTAAGGTTCTATAATTACATTTTTACCAATTTTAGTATCTTTTGAAAAAAATACAGTTTCAGGAGCAATCATTTTAACTCCTTGCTTGATAAATTTTTCTCTTAATTTTATGTTTAAATTTGTTTGTCTCATTTAGTTTTTTCTTATAATTAAGTATGTATGATCTTTAATTCACAAATTATTTCTTAATAATACTTTTAAAATGAGTCAAAAATATACATTTCTATTTGATCTAGACGGTACATTGGTTGATACAGCACCTGACTTGATGGCTGCACATAATCACGTAATGAAAAAATTTGGGTATAGTACAAAAAGTGTAGATGAAATTAGGAACTTGGTTGGCAAAGGAGCTTCTGTTTTAATTGGTAGATCAATTTGGGGTGCTGCAAAAAAAGAGTTTTCAAAAATTACAGATGAAAAAATTAAAAATGAAATGGTAAAGGAATTTATAAATTTTTATGGAAAAAATTTGGTTGTTGAAAGTAAGTTGATTAAAGGTGTTCAAGAATTTTTGGATTGGGCAAAATCTAAAGATATCTCAATGGCAGTATGTACAAATAAGCAAGAGCATCTTGCAATAGACTTGTTAAAAAAAATTAATATTTATCATTATTTTGAGTATGTGGCTGGAGGTAATACATTTGATTACTGCAAACCTGACCCAAGACATTTAACTAGTATAGTTGAAATAATTAATGGAAAATTAGATAAGTGTTTAATGTTTGGTGATAGTGAAAATGATGCAGACGCTGCAAGGGCTGCTAATATTCCAATGATTCTTTTAGAAGATGGTTATACTGATAAAAAAATAGAACAAATTTATCACAATCATCTTATAACTGATTTTGTAAATGTTGATAAAATTGTATCCAAATACTTAAATGGTTGATACAAATTTAATCTTTGCCCTAGTAAGTTTTTATTTTGTCATGTATGTAACTCCAGGACCAAATAATGCTATGGTTCTTGCTTCAGGATTAAAATTCGGTTTTTTAAAAAGTATTCCTCACATGACTGGTATAACTATTGGTCACGTAACTCAATTAATTTTAGTTTGTCTTGGATTAGGAAAAATTTTTCAAATATTTCCAGAGTTACAGAATATACTGAAAATACTATGCGCAATTTACTTAATTTATCTTGGTTATAAAATTATTGGTTCATTTAGCAAAATTAAAGATGATGATTCCAGGCCACTGAAATTCTATGAGGCAGCTTTATTTCAAATAGTAAATCCAAAAGCGTGGACTATTTCAAGTATGGCCGCTTCTGGTTTTTTGCCAAAAGACGGTAATTTGATTTTATCTATATTATTTATCTCATGTATTGCGCTTATAATTTGTCCAATTTCAATTTCTCCTTGGGCAGCTTTTGGATCAGGTATTAAAAATTTGGTAAAGAATAATAAAATAAAAGTAATAATAGAGTTTTTTTTAGCATTTTTACTTTTGATAACCGCCATTTTGATTGTAATTGATTAATAAGTCATTATTACTGTATGAGAATTTAAGGAGATAATTTGATTATACACAAAGTAAAAGTTTATCCATCAAAAAAAGATTGCCCCAAAAAAAAACAATTAGCATGGAAAATTGCTGAAATAGCAAGTGATAATGCTAAACTAAATAAAGAGTCTGTTGAGATGGTTATTAACAGAATTATAGATAATGCAGCTGTAGCTATTGCATCTTTAAATAGGAAACCAGTTATTTCATCAAGAGAAATGGCATTCAAACATCAACGAAAAAATGGAGCAACTTTATTTGGTGTTAATTCTAATCTAAAATACGATTGTGAATGGACTGCATGGTCAAACGGGACAGCTGTAAGAGAATTAGATTTTCATGATACTTTTTTAGCTGCAGATTACAGTCACCCAGGTGACAATATCCCTCCGCTTCTAAGTGTAGCTCAACAAAAAAAAAGAAGTGGTATAGACCTTTTAAGAGGAATTATTACTGCATATGAAGTCCAAGTAAATCTTGTTAAAGGTATATGTTTACACAAACATAAGGTTGATCACATAGCCCATTTAGGACCGAGTGTTGCCGCAGGGATTGGATCAATGCTAAGATTAAACACTGAAACAATTTATCAAGCAATACAGCAGGCTTTGCACACAACTGTTTCAACAAGACAATCTAGAAAAGGCGAAATTTCAAGTTGGAAAGCATTCGCTCCTGCACATGCAGGTAAGCTTGCTATTGAAGCAGTAGATAGAGTTATGCGTGGAGAGGGTGCTCCTAGTCCAATTTATGAGGGCGAAGATAGTGTTATTGCGAGAATATTAGATGGTAAAAAAGCTTTATACAAAGTTCCATTACCAAAAAGGGGTGAATCAAAAAAAGCAATTCTAGAAACATACACTAAGGAATATTCAGCTGAATATCAATCTCAGGCATTAATTGATCTAGCAAAAAAATTTAAAAAGAAAATTAGAAATTTAAATCAGATAAAAAAAATTGATATTTTTACGAGTCACCATACTCATTATGTAATAGGAACCGGTGCTAACGACCCACAAAAAATGGATCCAAATGCAAGTAGGGAAACTTTAGATCACTCAATTATGTATATTTTTGCAGTAGCACTAGAAGATGGGGATTGGCATCATGTAAAATCATATACAAAATCTAGAGCTAATAAAAAATCAACAATAAAAATTTGGAAATCAATACAAACACATGAAGATAAAAAATGGACAAAGAAATATCATGATCCAAACCCAAAAAGAAAATCTTTTGGAGCAAAGGTTGTGATTACTTTAAATAATGGAAAAAAAGTCACCGACTCACTTGAAAGGGCCGATGCTCATCCATATGGAGCAAGACCGTTTAAAAGAAACAATTATATAAATAAATTTTTAAATTTAACTAAGGGTATCCTTGATAAAAAAGAAAGTGATAGATTTATTAAAATTGTTCAAAAACTGAAAAAACTAAAGCCAGGTCAACTTGGAAAATTGAATTTAGTAGTTAAAAAAAGTAAATTAAAAAGAAATTTTAAAAAAGCTATATTTTAATGCATTTTGTTGAAAAAGATCCTGGTCAAAAAAGAGTAGATTTTGATAAAAAATTAAAATCTAAAAAAATCATTAGAGCACCAGGTGCTTATAATCCTTTAACAGCAAAATTAATTCAAGAAATAGGATATGACGCCGTGTATGTATCTGGTGGTGTAATGGCTAATGATCTTGGATTTCCTGACATAGGATTAACTACTATTCAGGATGTAAGTACAAGATCATATCTCATTTCAAGGGTAACCGACCTTCCAACAATTGTTGATATTGATACTGGTTTTAAATCTTGTAAAGAAACAATCGAGACGTTTGAAGAATTTGGTCTTGCAGCTGTACATTTGGAAGATCAAATTGAGAGAAAAAGATGTGGTCACTTAGATAATAAAGAACTCATATCAAAAGATGAAATGGTAAAAAAAATAAAAGATTGTGTATCAGCAAGAAAAGATAAAAATTTTAAGATAATTGCAAGATCTGATGCAAAAAGTGTTGAAGGTATTGATAAGATGATTGATAGATGCAAATCATATATTGATGCTGGAGCTGAAATAATTTTTCCAGAAGCGTTAGCAGATGAAAAAGATTTTGAAAAAGTAAGGAAAGAACTCTCGTGTTATTTGTTAGCTAATATGACAGAGTTTGGAAAAACAAAACTATTAAACTATAAACAGTTGGAAAATTTAGGATACAATATAGTAATTTATCCAGTAACAACGCAAAGATTGGCCATGAAAAATGTAGAGGACGGTCTTAGAGACATTTATTCTAATGGACATCAGAACAATATTATAAGTAAAATGCAAACTCGAAAAAGATTGTACGAACTAGTTGAATACGAAAAGTACAATTCTTTAGATGAAAAAATTTATAATTTTAGTACAAAGGACCACGAATAATGAGTGATGATATTAAAAAAGGTTTAATGGGCGTAACAGTTGATGAAACCTCAATCTCAAAAGTTATGCCTGAAATTAATTCTCTCACTTACAGGGGTTACGCGGCTCAGGATCTCTGCGCTAATTGTGATTTTGAAGAAGTAGCATATCTAATTTTAAATGGGGAATTACCAAACAAAAATCAATTACAAAAGTTTGTAAAACAAGAGAGAAATGAGAGAAAACTTTCTAAAACACTTTTAAATGTAATAAAAGAAATGCCTAAAAAATCCCATCCTATGGATGTTGCAAGAACAGCTGTTAGCGTCATGGGTCTAGAAGATAAAGAAACTTCAGATAACTCACCTCAAGCAAATTATAGAAAAGCTATGAGAATATTCGCAAAAACTCCTGTGGCATTAGCTGCATTTTACAGACTGAGAAAAGGGAAAAAAATAATACCACCAAAGAAAAATTTGTCGTTTGCTGAAAATTTTTTTCATATGTGCTTTGGAAAAGTTCCAAAAAATGAAATTGTAAAAGCATTTGACGTATCTTTAATACTATACGCTGAACATAGTTTTAATGTTTCAACCTTTACAGCAAGAACTATTACAAGCAGTTTGTCTGATATACATGGAGCAATAACTGGGGCTATCGCAAGTTTAAAAGGACCACTTCATGGAGGTGCAAATGAAGAAGTAATGCATATGATGAATAAAATAAAGAAACCTGAAAATGCACTTAAATGGATCAACAACGCTTTAGATAAAAAAGAAGTTGTTATGGGATTTGGTCATAGAGTTTATAAAAGTGGAGACTCAAGGGTACCTACAATGAGAAAATATTTTGGAAAAGTTGCAAATATTAAAAAAGATAAAAAGTTTGAAAAAATATATGACATTGTAGAAAAAGTTATGATTGATAGAAAAAATATTCATCCAAACGTGGATTATCCAACAGGACCTACCTACCATTTAATGGGGTTTGATACTGATTTCTTTACACCAATTTTTGTAATTTCAAGAATTACCGGATGGTCTGCGCATATAATTGAACAACATTCTACTAACAAACTTATAAGACCCTTAGCTGCTTACAATGGTAATAAGCACAGGCAGGTCTTATCAATCAATAATCGATAATTAACTAAAAGCTTCTGTCCAATTTCCTCTTGTTGACGCTTTAGAATATTCTGTTGCTCTTCCTTCAAAGAAGTTCATGTGCTCAACAGCATTTAGCATTGTGTCTAACCAAGTAAGAGGATTTTTATCAACTTTGTAAATTGGTTCTAATCCTAATTGAGATAATCTTCTATTTCCAATAAACCTGATGTAGTCTTTTACTTCTTGAGCAGTAAGTCCTTGCATAGGTCCCATTTCAAATGCTAGATCAATAAATGCATCCTCATGCTCGATAATTGTTCTGCAAGCCTCATACAACTCTTTCTTAAGTTGAGGTGTCCAAACTTCAGGATTTTCTTTTATAAATTCTTTAAACACTCTAATCATGGAATTGCAGTGAAGTGTTTCATCTCTGACTGACCAAGTCACAATCTGACCCATTCCTTTCATTTTATTAAATCTCGGGAAATTTAAAAGAATTGCAAAACTAGCAAACAATTGAAGCCCTTCAGTAAAAGCACTAAACACAGCAACAGTTTTTGCGATATCTTCTTTTGAATTCACATTAAAGTTTTGCATATAATCGTACTTATCTTTCATCTCTTTATATTTCATAAATGCAGAGTATTCTGACTCCGGCATTCCAATTGTATCTAATAAATGTGAGTAGGCAGCGATATGAACTGTTTCCATTGCTGCAAAAGCAGTCATCATCATTAATACTTCTGTTGGTTTAAAAACTGTTGTGTAATGTCTTAGATAACAGTTGTTTACCTCAACATCTGCTTGAGTGAAAAATCTAAAAATCTGTGTTAATAAATTCTTTTCAGCTTGAGATAAGTTTTTTTGCCAATCTCTCACATCATCACCTAAAGGCACTTCCTCTGGAAGCCAGTGAATTCTTTGTTGTGTTAGCCATGCATCATAACACCATGGATATCTAAATGGCTTATATACTGGGTTCTCTACTAGAAGACCCATTTTTTTTGGTTGAATAATTTCTTTTTTTTCTTGTTTAATTACTGACATGATAAACACTCCTCGTATTCTGGTTGATCGTCTTGTTGTTTGTTTGATTTATAAACGTTGGCTGTAATGTCGGTTGATTTTGCATCATTAACATTTTCAGCACGTTGAATTGATTTTGACCTACAATAATACAAGCTTTTCAAACCTTTTTTCCAAGCTTGAAAGTGAATTTGATGTAACTCTTTTTTATGTACATCTGCAGGTAAAAATATGTTTATTGATTGTGCTTGTGATATATGTGGTGTTCTGTCAGCACTTAATTCTATTATCCATTTTTGATCAAGTTCAAAAGCTGTTTTGAATACATCTTTTTCATTTTGAGTCAAAAAATCTAAGTGTGAAACTGAACCTTGATTAGTTGTAATGCTCGACCAAACCTCATCATTGTCTTTACCATATTTTGCAAGGATTTGTTTTAAATGTCTATTCCTTACATTAAAAGACCCTGATAAAGTTTTGTGAGTATAGCTGTTAGCAGCTATTGGCTCAACACCTGGTGAAGTTCCGCCGCAAATGATAGAGATAGATGCTGTTGGAGCAATAGCAGTTTTGTTTGAAAATCTTTCATTAATCCCATACTCAGCTGCATCAGGACATGGTCCTCTTTCCTCAGCTAGGTCTTTTGAAGCTTTATCGACATGTTTATGAATGTGTTCAAATATTTTTTTATTCCAAGCTTTGCTCATAACAGATTCTAGTGGAATCATTTTCTTTTGAAAAAATGAGTGGAGGCCCATAACACCCAATCCGACACTTCTTTCTTTAAGTGCAGAGTATGTTGCGTCACTAAACTGTTCTGGCGCATTTTCAATGAAATCTGTGAGAACGTTATCTAAAAATCTCATAACATCACCAATAAAATTTTCATCATCTTTCCATTCATCATACTTTTCTACATTCAGAGATGATAAACAACAAACTGCTGTCCTATCTCTTCCCTCTTTATCAATACCTGTTGGCAAAGTTATTTCGCTACAAAGATTAGAAGTTTTAACCGTTAAACCTGCCAGTTTGTGATGCTGTGGTATCATTCTATTAACTGTATCAATATAAATTATATAAGGTTCTCCAGTTTCAATTCTAGCAGTTAGAAGTCTAATCCATAAATTTCTTGCTGATACTGTTCCTTGAACAGCTCCATCTTTTGGACTTTTGAGCGCCCATTGCTCATCTATTTCTACTGCTCTCATAAAAGCATCTGAAACTAAAACACCATGATGTAAATTTAATGCTTTCCTGTTAGGATCGCCTCCAGTTGGTCTTCTCATTTCTATAAATTCCTCAATCTCAGGATGATCGATTGGCAAATAACACGCTGCTGATCCTCGTCTTAAAGATCCTTGGCTGATTGCCATTGTTAAAGAGTCCATAACCTTAATAAACGGAATTATTCCAGAAGTTTTACCTACTCTTCCAATTTTTTCACCAATAGATCTAAGGTTACCCCAATAACTTCCAATACCTCCGCCTCTTGCAGCAAGCCAAACATTCTCACTCCATAAATCTAAAATTCCATTTAGACTATCTCCTGCTTCATTTAAAAAACACGAAATAGGAAGACCTCTTGATGTTCCGCCGTTAGATAAAACTGGTGTGGCCGGCATAAACCAAAGTTGGCTAATATAATTATAAAGTCTTTGTGCGTGTAAATTATCATCTGCATAATGACTTGCTACTCTTGCAAATAAATCTTGAAATGATTCATTTTCCCCTAAATACCTGTCGCTCAAAGTTGCCTTACCAAAATCAGTTAAATTACTATCTCTAGATCTGTCAATTTTGATGGTTACCCCTTTAGAGTTTTGGAATAATTCAGTATTATTGTTTAAGGAGAATAGATCGGGTCTTTTATCCTTATTAATCAACTCCTGGTTGTTATTGCTATATTCTGAGACAGCTTTCTTTATTGCCTGAGACACTAATTTATTCATAAATCCCTTAAAATTTGTTAAACAACTATATGTTGTATGAAGATATCTTTAATACACTATATGAATTAAAAATCAACAGAACATATATAGAACATTGTAAAAATTTTAGCAATAAAAAAATAAAAAAAATATACAAATATCAACATGTCTAATCAAAAAAAAATAGATCCTCTAGGTTTTAGAGAATATGATGCAAGATGGTTATTCCCTGAAAGCATCAATGAACTGGGAATCGAGTCGGTTGGAAAAGGCTTTGGAACTCAAATTATATCCCAAATAAAAAATCCAACTGTAATAGTGGGACATGATTATCGATCATATAGCGAAAAAGTAAAAAAAAATTTTATAAAAGGATTGTTATCTACTGGATGTAATGTGAAAGATATTGGATTGTGTCTTTCTCCTACAGTTTATTTTTCTCAATTTAAATTAAAATCAGATGCGGTTGCAATGATAACAGCTAGTCATAATGAAAACGGATGGACTGGAATAAAAATGGGTATTGAAAAAGGCTTGACACACTGTAAGGAGGAAATGTCAGATCTAAAAGATATTGTTCTGAATGAAAAGTTCTTAAAAGGATCTGGAAAATTAGAAGAAATTAAAGATTTTAATAAGATTTATATAAGCGAGCTATCTAAAAATAAAATAAAAAAAAAAATAAAAGTTGTTGCCGCATGTGGTAATGGAACAGCAGGAATATTTGCACCTGATATTTTGAGAGGAATAGGTTGTGATGTTATAGAATTAGATTGTAAACTAGATTATACCTTTCCAAGGTATAATCCTAATCCTGAGGATATGAAGATGCTCCATGAAATTGCTAAGTGTGTTAGAGAAAATAAAGCAGATGTTGGTTTTGGATTTGATGGAGATGGCGATAGAGTTGGTGTTATTGATAATAAAGGAAATGAAATATTTGCAGATAAAATAGGACTATTAATTGCAAGAGATATTTCTAATATACATAAAAATTCAAAGTTTGTTGTAGATGTTAAATCAACAGGATTATTTATGAAAGATGATGTTTTAAAAAGAAATAATTGTGAAACTATTTATTGGAAAACTGGACACTCGTATATCAAAAGAAAAGTAAAAGAAGATAATGCAATAGCTGGATTTGAAAAGAGTGGTCATTTCTTTTTTAATAAACCACTAGGTTATGGGTTTGATGATGGAATTAACTCGGCAATTCAAGTATGTAAATTGTTAGATAATCAGGATGAAAATTTAGATGACTTAATCAGTGCTTTACCGAAAACATATCAAAGCCCAACCATGGGTCCATTTTGTAAAGATAATGAAAAATATGACGTGATAGACAATATAACTTTGAAAATTAAAGATTTAAAAAATAAAAACATAAAAATAGAAGGTCAAGAAATAGTTGATATTTTAACAGTTAATGGAATAAGATTTACTCTAAATGATGGCTCTTGGGGTTTAATTAGAGCATCATCAAATAAACCTTCGTTGGTTATTGTTACTGAAAGCCCGACTTCTGATAAAATTAAAAAAGAAATTTTTAATTTTATAGACAAACTTCTACAAGAGACTGGAAAAATTGGAGAATATGATCAAAAAATTTAATCAGATATTAAAATATCTATAAATAAATATTGTACCAACTGTATATAAAAATACTCCAAATAATCTTTGAGCTTTTGTTTTATTCATTTTATATACTGTATTTGCACCCACTCTTGCCATTAAACTTGTAATGGGAACAAATAAAATAAATGCAGGAATATTAATAAATCCAATGCTAAAAGGTAAATTTACATCAAAATAGAATCCAGAAATTAAAAATCCTATGGATCCTGTAAAAGATATAAAAAAACCAATAGCGGCAGCACTTCCAATAGATTTACTGATCGGGTATCCCAAGTATCTAAGTATTGGAACATTCATCATTGCACCAGTAATACCCATTGGTGCTGAAATAAAACCAGATAATAAACCAAATATAATACGTGGAGAAAGTGATGAATTTGGCCTAATTTTACGAATTCTTTCTTGAGCTAACATCAGATAGGCGCCAAATACGTACACAACAACTGAGAAAAATAGAACCAACATTTTAGTCTTCATAACAGATGCAAAAGTGGTACCAATCAGAACTCCAATAACTACGAATATACCAAAAGTTTTAACCACACTTAAATCTACTAGTTTGTTTTTATGGTGAGTCATTACCGAAACTGTTGATGTAAAAATAGTAATAGTAAATGCTGTACCTACAGTTAAATGCATTAAGTAATTTTTATCGAAATTTAATGTTTCAAAAATAAAGAAAAGACATGGAACAGAAATTAAACCGCCTCCGATCCCAAATAATCCTGCAAAAAAACCAACCGCAGTAGCTGCAAATATTATCAATAATAAGAAATACCAATATTCATTTATGAGGTATGTTAGTGACAGAAAATCCTTTTAATTAAGTTATACTAAAGTATTCGAAAAACGATCTAGCAGATACAATTAGTAAAAAACAGCCAAATATTCTACTTAATAATTTTTTGTCAATTTTATATACAACCTTAGCACCTATTCTGGCCATAACCATTGTTACTGGTACAAATACAGCAAACCCTAAAAGATTTATATAACCAACGCTATATGGTGTATTAACATTATCAATTATATTTCCGCCTATTATCATTGTAGTTGTACCTGTCACAGCTATTAAAAATCCAACTGCAGCCGCAGTTCCTATAGATTTTCTGATATCATAACCAAAGGTTCTCATAAATGGTACCATTAATGAACCACCGCCAATTCCTAAAGGGACAGAAATAAACCCAATTAACAAACCTGAAATATTTTTAATTGTATTTGATATTTTTTTTGGGCTTTCAACGAGTTTTTCTCTTAAGAAAATAAAAAATAATCCTACAAAACATGAAAAAATAGCAAAAAATAAAACTAATGCTGGAGTTTTTAAGTTTACTGCTAAAAAAGTTCCGGCCAAAACACCCAAGACAATTAAAACACCAAAAGTCTTTACCATTTTAAAATCTACCGCATCATATTCCATATGAGTTTTTGTCGAGATTATTGAAGTTGGAATAATTATTGCAAGAGATGTTCCAACAGACAAATGCATTCTTGTAACAATATCAAAGTCAAGAACACTGAATGCGTAATAGAGAGCAGGAACCATTATTATTCCTCCTCCTACTCCAAGTAATCCTGCCATAAAACCCGCAACAGCTGCAGCAATAGCTAATACTGTTAAAAGATTTATTACTACCTCTGAATCAATATTTTCCATTATGCAGTTAATTGATTTACTTTTTCATTATTTTGAGCAATGTCCATAATATGTTTTGCTTTTTGGAAGTCAGAATCTCTTGCCATCATATTATCACTTAAATATTTTTTCCATTCTTTCGAACCTGGTTGACCGTAATAAAGTCCAACGGTATGTCTCATTACTTGATTTACTCTAGTTCCTGTTTTAAGTTCTTTTTCAAGATATTCTAGAATTTGTTTAACAATATCTTCTCTCGATGGAACATTTAAATTATTAAATATCGTGTTCTCAATATCTTTTAAAAAATAAGGATTTTGGTAAATTGCTCTACCTATCATCACACCATCACAATAATTTAAATGGTTTTTTATCTGATCCGTAGTAGTAATTCCTCCATTAATTATAATTTCTAAATCTGGATTGAATTTCTTAATTTCATAAACCATTCCATAGTTTAATTTTGGAATATTCAAGTTTTGCTTTGGTGTAAGGCCTTTTAAAATTGCCTTTCTGGCATGTAAAATAATAGTTTTACACCCAGTTTGTTTCATTTTATTAACAAACATATTTAAATAATCAAATTCCTCAGTATGATCAAAACCTATTCTTGTTTTGGCTGTAACAGGAATGTTGCAAGATTTTTTCATCTCGGACAAACATTCAGATACAAGATCTGGCTCTTTCATTAAACAAGCCCCAAAAGAATTTTTTTGAACTTTTTTACTTGGGCAACCTAAATTTATATTTATCTCATCATAACCAAAATCTTCGGCAATTTTAGCAACTTCTGCTAATTCTTTTTTATCAGAACCACCCACTTGTAAAGCTAATGGTTTTTCTAACTCATTAAACTTCAGTAATTTTTGCTTGTCACCACGTAATACTGCTTTAGTAACAACCATCTCCGTGTAAAGCATTACATTTTTACTAATAAGTCTTAAGAAATATCTATCATGACGGTCAGTACAATCCATCATTGGAGCAACTGAAATTTTTCTATTAATTTTTTTTTTAATATCCAAGAGCTTTACCCATTACTTTATCAGGTAACCACGTAACAATTTCTGGAAAAATACATAGTATTAGAATTGCTAAAGCCATTATTATCATAAAAGGCACCGATCCTTTTAAAATTTCTTTCAAGCTAACATCGGGAGTAATACCTTTAATTATATATAGATTAAGACCTACTGGTGGAGTAATTAAACCTATCTCCATATTAATTGTAAATACTATTGCAAACCAATAAGGATCAAAGCCAAGAGTGGTAATTACTGGCAATAATATTGCTGAGGTCATTACAATTACTGCAACAGGAGGTAAAAAGAAACCAGCTATTAAAAGAAAAATATTTATTAAAATAAAAATAACCCATTTATTTGAACTTAACTCTACCATGCTCTGAGCTAAAGATTGAGTTACATAAAGTTGTGAGAGAGTAAATGCAAAAAGATAAGAGGCTGCGATGATGAACATTATCATTACACTTTCTTTCATTGAAACTTTAACTATATTCCATATTTTTTTTGGTTGATAAATTTTATAAACAACTGCTATCATCACAAAAACCAAGAATGCTCCAACTCCTGAAGCTTCCGACGGAGTGGCTACTCCTCCATATAAAACATACAAAACTCCAGCAATAATTGCTAAAAAAGGAAAAATCCTCGGTAGCACTTCAAGTTTTTCTTTTAGTGTTGGACGCTTTCTATTCTTTAAAGCTTTAGCTGCATCTTTATCAATAAAGTAACTATGGATTAATGCCCATATTGCAAACATGCCCGCTAGCATGAAACCTGGAATTAAACCACATAAAAATAATCTTCCGATTGAAGTACCAGTGGCTATTCCATAAACAATAAGAACTATACTTGGTGGAATTAAAACTCCTAATGTTCCTCCAGCTGCAATAGTGCCTGTAGCAATTTGGTCTGAATATCCTCTCTTTCGCATTTCGGGTATTCCCATTGTTCCTATAGCTGCACAAGTTGCTGGGCTTGATCCGCTTAAAGCTGCAAAAATAGAACACGCACCAATGTTAGAAATAACTAATCCACCTGGAACTCTCCATAACCATCTATCTAAACCAATATATAAATCTTTACCTGCTGGTGAATTAGCTACCGCCATTCCCATTAAAATAAACATTGGTATTGAAAGTAATACGAAGGAATTAAGACCTGCATAGAATGTTTCAGCAAAAACATCTAACATTTGGAAACCTTCAAAAGAAACAAGTAATGCTATCGAAACGAAACTCAAACCAAAAGCAATTGGGATTCCTGAAAATAGAACTATCAAAGTAAAAACCGCAACGATCAATGCTATTATTAGTGGATCCATTATTTATAATCCTTATCATCAACTAATTTTATAATTTCTGCTATGTATTGAAGTATCATTAGAATAGCTCCAATCATCATTGAAGAATACGGTATCCAAAGTGGAGGATCCCAAACAGTTCCTGTTGAATAATTCTTTGTAAATGCTTCTTCAACCATTAAAAATCCAAAATAAAATAGTATTAAGAAGAAAAGTAGGCTTAAAAACGATGTAAAGATTTTTAATCTAATAATATTTTTATTAGATAAAAAATCATATATCCATTCCATACTAACATGTGCTTTTTCACTTAACACGTATGCACTACCAATAAATGTTGATGCAACCAAAAGCATTGTTACTAATTCTGTTTGCCAAGTAATCGCTCTTTGAAAAAAGTATCTTTCAAATACTAATTCAACAATAACCAAAATAGATAATAATAATGCTAATACAGCAAACGCTCCACAGGCCTGTGCGATAAGATCACAAAACTTTAAATACTTTTTCTTCATAAAAAAAACCCCTATTTAAAATTAAATAGGGGTTCTTCTTTATATATTTTTTTACTTAACTGATAAAGCCATTTCCATTAGCTTGTCGCCACCTGGAACTTTTTCAGCAAATGCTTTATGAGAAGATTTTTTTGCAATCTCTACCCAAGCTGCATGATCTTTTGCATTCATATATACTAATTTTACACCTGCTGCTTTGTAAGCGTCTTCAAATTTTTTATCTAAATTTTCGACTTGAGCAGTCATATATTTTTCTGCAACTTTTCCAGCTTTCATTAAAGCATCTTGTTGTTTAGAGTTTAATTTATCGAAACTCATTTTTGACATTAAAATTGGCTCGTACATAAACCATAATCCAAACTTACCTGGAGGAGTTGCGCAAGTTACTTGTTCATAAATCTTATAACTTACAAAACTTCCTGAACTTGTATTTGCACCAGTAAGTACTCCAGTTTGAAGACCAGTATAAATTTCAGATGATGGCATACTTTGTATACCTGCACCAGCTGCCTCTAACATTTGGTTAAATGCTTTACCAGCTGCTCTCATAACTTGTCCTTTAGCATCACTAGGATTTTTAATGCATTTTGATTTAGATGCAAAACCTCCACCTAACCAAGCATCAGATAATACAACTACGCCAGCATCATTAATAATTTTTTTAATCTCGGTCATCATTGGACCTTTATTAAATCTCAATGCATGATCATGATTTTTAACTGTTCCTGGCATTAAAGTTGCATCAAATTCTGGATGAAACTTAGATGCATACGCTAATGGAAAAGCAGAAATATCCAATTGACCAGTTGTCATTGGTTTCCACTGTTCTTTAGGTTTGTAAAGTGATTTTGCAGGATAAATTCTTATATCTACCCCTACATTTGCTTTTTTCATTTCATCAGCAATTATCTGCACCATTTCGTGTCTTGGATCATAAGAACCATCCGCTCTCGGCGTACCTGGCCATTGATGACTTGCTTTTAATGTAACCGCAGAAGCCGATCCAATTGTAGTAAAGACAAATACTAATGAAGTTAAAAATAAAGATATTTTTTTAAACATTTTTTCCCCTTCTTTAGTTATTAAAAAGAGTGTATTAAAGATAAGATATGATTAAGAGTCAAGTTCGCTATTAACTCATATATATTGTTAATTTATGGATGGACCTTTAAAAAACTTGCTAGTTGTTGATTTAACAAGAGTATTAGTGGGTCCTTATTGTACAATGATGCTCTCAGATATGGGTGCGAGAGTAATAAAAGTAGAAGCACCAGGAATTGGTGATGACTCTAGAAAATTTGGTCCTTTTGTAAAAGATAATTCAGCTTATTTCATGTCATTAAACAGAGGAAAAGAAAGTATTGCTTTAAATTTAAAAGATGAAGAAGATAAAAAAATATTTTTAAATATATTAAGTAAAGCAGATATCCTTGTTGAGAATTTCAAGCCTGGAACATTAGAAAAATGGGGTTTTGGTTGGAAAGATATGTGCAAGAAATTTCCAAAATTAATTTATGCTTCTGCATCTGGTTTTGGTCAAACTGGACCATTAAAAGAATTACCAGCTTACGATATGGTGGTTCAAGGAATGGGTGGACTTATGAGTGTTACTGGACAACCAAACTCAGAACCAACAAGAGTTGGGACTTCTATAGGAGATATTACAGCCGCATTATTTACAACAATTGGAATAAATGCTGCGCTTTATGATAGGGAAAAAACAGGTAAAGGAATGTTCATAGATGTTTCGATGCTTGATTGTCAAATTGCAATTTTAGAAAATGCAATAGCACGTTATTTATCAAAAAACGAGATACCAAAGCCAATGGGGTCTCGTCATCCATCAATTGCTCCCTTTGAAGCATTTAAAACTAAAGATAGTTACATAATTATTGCAGCTGGAAATGATAAGCTTTTTGAAAAATTGTGTAACGTTCTTAGCTTGAATGATTTACCTAAGGATGAAAAATTTAAAAACAATTCATCACGATGCGAGAATATGAACGAACTGAAATCTATTATGGAAGAAAAACTTAAGTCGCATAATACAAAAGAATGGATAAAGAAAATGGAGAAAGATAAAATTCCATGTGGTCCAATTTTTAATATTAAAGATGCTGTTGAAAATCCTCAGGTAAAGTCTAGGAATATGATAGTCAATACCTTTCATAAAGTTGTTGGTGATTTTAAAACAGCCGGTAATCCGATTAAAATGTCTTCTTATAAAGACGAAACTAAAAGAGGAGATATACCTGACTTAGATGAGCATCGGGAAAAAATTATTAAAGAGTTTTGTAATTAACTCTGAGTAGTATCTTCGCTAGGTTCTTTATTCTCTTGTTCTTTTAAATCTTCTATAGAAGCATCATCAGTTTCACCAGATGGTTCTGATTGCTCAGTTGGTTGAGTTGGAGAACTCTCTGCTATATCTTCTTTTGAAAAAACTTGAGTTTTTTCAGGAATTTTTCTGGCTCTTTTTGATGGTAATATCGGAGTACCACTTTTTGAGATTTCTCCTTTATATAAATTTTCAAAATCATCTCCTATATCTTCGTCCTCAGAAAGATTATCATCTATCTGCTCAACGTGTTTTCTCAATTTATAAACAGCGCTTTCAATTAAATCTGGAACTTTAATATTTTCGTCAGCTATTTCCCTTAACGAAATTACAGTATTTTTGTCGTTATCTATGCTTACAGTTGGTTCAACACCTGAATTTAATTGAGTTGTTCTTTCTTTAGCAACCAAAACTAATTCGTAAGGACTTTCAACTTTATCTACGCAATCTTCAACAGTAACCCTAGCCATGCGAGGTATTTATACCTGCTGATAAATAAAATCAAGATATTTCTAAACTGGAACTGGGTTCAATTTAGATCTGATTATAAAAAGCATAATCAAAGATAAAGATATATAAACTCCGGATATTACAGCAATTTCTTCAATCGAAAAACCATTATCAATTAAAATACCAAAAAAAGCTGTTCCAAAAGCAGTAGAAAATACCATCAATGCAGTTGTTAATGCTTTAATCGATCCAATATGCTTAACACCATAAATCTCTGCCCAAGTTGAAGATCCTAAAACGTTTGCAAATCCATTTGAGATACCAATTAAACCTAAAAAGATAAATGCTGTAAATGGATCATCGTAATAAATGATAACTAGTGTTGCTAAAAGAAGAGGGATATTCATATATATTAATATTTTTCTACTAGTAAATTTATCAATTAAAAATCCAGATATAAATAAAGTGACTACAGACATTAATGAATAAACCATGAATGACTGTGCTATAACATAAGGTCCCCAATTTTTTGACTCCAGGATGAAAGATTGGTAAACGAAAGTACCTGTAGCGATCCATGGCATAGCAAGCATATTTGCACTTATAATATAAAATCTATAATCTTTTAAAACTTCTATTCTTTTCCAATCTTTAATTTTTTTACTAGGTTTATTTTTTTCTTGTTCAGTCTCTCTTGATTCTAAATTTAAATTTTTCACTAAAATAAATGAGGCAATTGGTAAAAATAAAATTACTATTAATGATATTGTTATCCAAATATGTCTCCATTCATAAATTGTTAAAAGATAAATAATTAGTACAGGTAAAATAAATTCTGATGTTGATAAACCAAACCACGAAGTACTTAATGCTTTTCCTCGAGACTTAGTAAAAAATCTCGAAATAGTTGTCGAAGCTGTATGAGACATCATACCTTGACCTGAAAATCTCATAAAGAGAATTGCAAAGAATAAAATATAAATTGAAGATATCTTTGAAAAGAAAAAACAAGAAAATGCTAATAAAAATATTACTATGTAAGAAAATTTGAGAATATTTATATCATCAATTTTTTTTCCAAACCAAACTAGAATTAAACTGCTAATCAATGTTGCTGCTGCATATATTGAGCCAAATTGTCCATGACTAATCGAAAGTGTATCTCTAATACTTGAATTGAATAAGCCAAGAAAAAAACTCTGTCCAAAACTTGAAAAAAATGTAAAGATGAAACCAAATAAAATTACTTTTATACTTAAACTTTTAAACATAAAAAATTATGACTTGTAATGTTGCTTTCATAGGTCTTGGTGTAATGGGTTATCCAATGGCTGGATATATATCAAAAGGCGGACACAATGTAACTGTTTTTAACAGAACACAGTCAAAAGCAGAAAAATGGATAAAAGAATTCAAAGGCAAAATGGCTAAAACTCCGGCAGAAGCCGCAAAAGATGCAGAATATATTTTTACCTGCGTAGGAAATGATAATGATTTAAGAGAAGTTACCTTTGGTGACAATGGTGTATTTAAGACAATTAAAAAGGGAGCGATTTATGTTGATAACACAACAGCGTCCGCGACAATTGCAAAGGAAATTTATGAATATGCAAAGAAAACTGGATTTGGTGCATTAGATGCTCCAGTATCAGGTGGTCAAGCTGGTGCTGAAAACGGTGCTCTTACAGTTATGATAGGCGGAGATAAAAAAGATTTTGATAAAGCAAAAGATAAAATCGACTGTTATAGCAAAAAAATGAAATTACTAGGTAAAGCTGGAAATGGACAGTTGGCAAAAATGGTGAATCAAATTTGTATTGCAGGATTAGTTCAAGGGCTATCAGAAGCTATTAATTTTGGGATAAAAGCAGGATTAAATATGGAAGACGTAATCGAGGTAATTTCTAAAGGAGCGGCTCAATCCTGGCAAATGGAAAATAGATTTAAAACAATGATTGACGACAAATTTGATTTTGGATTTGCAGTTGATTGGATGAGAAAAGATTTAAAAATTGCAATGGAAGAGGCAAAAAATAATGGATCACTATTACCTGTAACAGAACTAGTAGATAAATATTATGGTGAAATTCAAGGAATGGGTGGAAACCGATGGGATACATCAAGTTTAATTAAAAGATTTAGGAAGTAAAAAAGTATGCAACCAGCATACTACGAAAATTTAGTAGAAATTCAAAATAAGTATTGGTCTATGCTGGATGATGCTGTGACCAACAGAAGTTCTCCTTTCAGAATTCCTGTTTTCATGTGTGCAAATCAGAATGAAATAGACGGTAGAATTGTTGTTTTAAGAAAATCAGATAGAAAAAATAATTTATTACAATTTCATACCGATTTTAGGTCACTAAAGGTGGAAATATTAAAAAAAAATAACAAAGCATCATTACTTTTTTATGATAAGGAAGAGAAAATACAATTAAGAGTGAAAGTAGATTGTGAAATAAATAATCAAAACTCTACAACAGAAGAATCTTGGAAAAAAACTCAACACATAAGTAGAAGATGCTATTTAACTGATAGTCCTCCAGGTACAATTTCAAAAAATCCAACCTCGGGTATGATATCCCAATTGGAAGATTTTGATTACTCAATGGAGCAAAGTGAAGAAGGTTATAAAAACTTTACTGTTATTAAGTGCAAAATTAAATCAATTGAATGGCTATATCTTGCAGCTAAAGGTCATAGAAGAGCTAAGTTTGACTTTGAAAACAGCAAAAATGCTTGGCTAGTTCCTTAGTCTTTAATTTTTCTTATAAGTAAACTAGTCATAGCTCTTTTTTTACAAAACTTATAGTCATTGTCCGCCAATTTTTTTCCTGTTGCATCATCAAACAATTTCCAATTATATTTAACACAACTTGTTTGTTTTTTTCCTAAACTCAATATTTTCAATTCTACAGTTCTCGCTCCCCGGTCTGTAACTGAAAAAGTTCTGGTTTCACCTTTTTTCCACAAACCTAAGGGAAACTTGCATCCATTTTTAATATATTTAGTTCCTGATCTTCTTTGATCGTAAACTCGTCCCATACACTGACCATCATTAGTAACAGTAAATAATTGTGTTTTTCTTACTTTGCCAGATTTATTTTTTTGTGTTCTCTTGTAAACTTTAATAATTTCATTAGTACCTGGATATTTCCAATCAATTGGTCCAACAATTTTCTTTCTACGTTTTTCACCAAAGATGGTGTCTGCAGAGGTATATCTTATTTCTTGGTCATCTCTAATTTCACCACCTGTGAACAATTCTAAAGGTATAAATCTTTCATTAGCTATAGCAACACATGGCAAGAATAATATTGTAATTATAATAATAAATATTTTTTTCATTGAATATTGTTATATTGCTTAGAATCTAAATAAAAGTATTCTTTTTAATAAATTATAAATATACAAAATTAATGTAAAAAATTTATAAAAAATTTTATATTTTAAAAAATATCTGAAATGGTTTCCAGATCTGTTTGATTTTTCTTTAAATTTCATATTTTCGTAAGAATGGTTAATCACCTCTCTACTTAATTGATTGTTTTCACCTTTTTTTATAAAAACCATATTGTGATAAAATGAAATATTTGTAATTTTTCCATCATATTTATTTTTTATATAAAAAGGATTAGCTATTTCTTGATAATTTAATCTATCTGTTAAATTTTTAAAAAAATTCATATGTGAATTTGAATATTTTAGATCAAATGGATTGCCACCAAAAAAATGGTTATAGCTAGTCTGCATATCTTCAACAATATACAATCCATTATCCTTTAATGCTGGGAAAAGTAGCTCAAAGCTTTTTTTAACGTCTTTAGACAAATGACTTCCATCGTCAATAATGATATCGAATTCTTTATATTTTGAAATTAGTTCCTCAATAAAATATTTGTCACTTTGAGAGCCTTGGTGAATTTCTATATTATTTTTATTAAGTTTTTTTTCTATAGGGTTAATCTTATGAATATCTATACCTATAATTGTTGAGTTTTTAAAATAATCAGCCCAAGTTAATAAAGATTTTCCATCCGCTATTCCAATTTCAAATATTTTTAACTTTTCGTCTCTTATTTTTTCAAAATAACTTTCATAAATCTCGATATATCCATGCTCAATTTTGTCTGATTTATAAATCTCTGCAACTGATTTGAGATTTTTAGTTTCTGACATTTCTAAAATATTGACTTAGAGTATTTTTTCCAATTATCTTGATAATGTTTAGTATTTTCTGAGACTGCTATTTTTTCATCTTCTGTAACTTCTCTCACTACTTTGCCAGGCGATCCAATTACAAGTGAATTATCTGGTATCACTTTATTCTCAGTAATTAATGCTTTTGCACCAATTATACAATTTTTTCCAATCTTAGCATTATTCAAAATAACTGCTCCAATTCCAATCAGACTGTTGTCACCTATTGAACACCCATGAAGCATAACCAAATGGCCAACTGTAACATTTTTTCCTACCTTTAAGGGATAACCTGGATCAGTATGAAGTACACATCCATCTTGCACATTTGATCCCTCGCCTATATGAATATTTTCTAAATCGCCTCTTAAAGTTGCATTAAACCATATACTTGTATTTTTTTCTAAAGTTACGTCTCCTATTACAACTGCATTCGGGGCTACCCAATTTTCGCCAGAGTTTTTTGGTTTTTTATCTTTTAAATCATAAAACATAAATTATATATTGTTGTACCATGGCTCTTACAAAAACTCCAATATGCGATTTTGGAAAAAAAGCTGAAGATTTCAAACTGAAATCCACAGATAATAAAATAATTTCTTTAAATGATATAAAAGGTGAAAAAGGAACATTGTTAATGTTTATTTGTAATCACTGTCCTTACGTTAAAGCGATAATTGAGGATTTAGTTCAAGACTGTAAAAATTTAGAAAAATTTGGAATTAATTCAGCTGCAATATGTTCTAATGATGTAAAAAATTATCCTGAGGATTCTTTTGAAAACATGATTACTTTTTCAAAAGAAAATAATTTTTCTTTTCCATATCTTCATGATGAAACTCAAGAAGTAGCTAAAATATATAATGCTGTTTGTACACCAGATTTTTTTGCATATAATGGAAACTTGGAGTTACAGTACAGAGGTCGAATTAAACAACTTAAAGATCTAAAACCAATAAACAGTGGTGAAAGTGAATTATTTAAGGCTTTAAAATTAATTTCAAAAACTGGTAAAGGACCAGAAGAACAGCATCCAAGCATGGGCTGTAATATTAAATGGATTAAATAAATGTTCTTAATTCTAACAAGAAATTTTCCACCTGAAATTGGAGGCATGCAAAATTTAATGCATGGCCTAACAAAGTCTTTATCTAAATTAAATATTGTAAAAGTTTTTGCAGATTATCACGAAAATTATTCTGTTTTTGATAATAGTGTAAATTTTTCAATAGAAAGAGTTGGTGGCCCTAAATTACTAAGAAAATACAGAAAATCTTATTTAATCAACGATTTTTTAAAAAATAATAAAAATGTTAATTGTATTATAGCTGATCATTGGAAAAGCCTTGAACTTATAAAAACAAATAAAAAAAAGATATGTTTGATTCACTCTAAGGAAATCAATCATGAAAAAGGTTCAAGACAAAATAGAAAATTAATAAATATTTTAAATAATGTTGATCATGTAATTTCAAATTCGTTGTTTACAAAAGAATTAGCAATAAGAGTGGGTGTTAATGAGGATAAAATAAGTGTTATTAATCCAGGTATTGATGATGCTATAGAAATTTCTAAAACTGATGATGAAGAAGCTGAAAAAATATTTCAAGGTAAATCGAATAGATTAATAACTGTCTCAAGGTTTGATAAGAGAAAAAATCACGAAAAAGTGATTATGGCTTTAAGAAATTTAAAAGAACTTTATCCAAATATAATTTATGTTTGTATTGGATATGGAACCGAAGAAGAAAACTTAAAAAAATTGGTTAATGAGCTAAATCTAAACAACCACGTTATCTTTCTAAAAAATATTAAAACAGGACTCAAAAATGCTTTATTATCAAAATCAAATATTTTCATAATGCCTTCAATAGTGCATAACAAATCTGTTGAGGGTTTTGGAATTGCTTATATTGAGGCAGCTCAATATGGTGTTCCTTCAATTGGTGGAAAAGATGGTGGTGCATCTGATGCTATCATACACGAAAAAACAGGTATTATTTGTGATGGTAATAATCTTGAAGAAATATATTCATCCATAGATAAATTACTTAAAGACCACAGATATAAAGAATATGGAAAAGCTGCAAAGGAGTTTTCAGAGAAGTTTAATTGGAAAAAAATAATCAAAAGTTATCAGAAAATTTTATAAATTTATTTTTTCGAATACTTTTCTTGCACTTAGTTTATTTAAATCTTCAACTTGAATTGCTTTAAAATTTTCTCTCTCAATACTTACTTTATATGCTGTAGTATGAGATCCGAATAATGCAACACCTTTTGCATTAAGATGAGCAGAGATATGTGCTGGCCCTGTGTCGTTAGCAATTACAAATGAACTATTTTTTATAAGAGACGCTAGTTGAGGAATATTAAGAGATTTGCCATTATCTAAAATACATTCTGCATTAAAGTGTTTTGATTCTTTAACTTCATTTGGCCCAGGTGCAATTACAACTTTATATTTATTTTTAAATTCATCATGTATGATTTTTATAAGTTCATTAAAGTACGGCCACTTCTTAAGCTTTAGATGTGGAGAGCAGAACGGAAATAAGACAATATATTTTTCGAGTTCGAACTTATAATTAATTTCAGATATATCAGTACATGACCAATTAAAATCAGGTTTAAGAGTAAATTTTGTATGTAATCCAGAAGTCTTTAATTGATGATCAAATCTTTCTAAGACTGGTAATTTATCAAACTCCACTTTACTTTTATTTGTGGGTAATGTTGTATTGGAAGATGACCATGAATATTGATTTGAATTTGGAAATAAAATTTTTTTATAAAATGATGTTCTTGATGAATTTTGTAAATCAAAGACTTTAATAAATTTAAGTTTTTTTATTTTTCTCATTAACAAATATAAATAAATGAGATTAAATCTTGATAATCTCTTATCTAAAATAACTTCAGTAATAAAAGGATTTTTTTTAAACAAATCAAAATAAGGTTTAGAGGTCATAATATAAAGCTTATGTTCCTTGTTGTTTTCATAAATATCTTGAATTGCACCACTTGCTTGGGCTATATCACCTAAAGATCCATGTTTAATAATTAAAATATTAGACATATTTTAAACAACTTAACATAATATAAAAATTTATGAATAAAATACTTGTTGAAGTTTCGGTTGGTGAATTATTAGATAAAATTTCTATTTTAGAGATTAAAAAAGAAAAGATAAAAGATCAAAATAAACTAAAATTTATAAACGAAGAATTTAAGTTATTAAAAGATCAATACGATAAAAATGTAAAACCAGATGATAAAATCAATAAACTATTTAATGCACTTAAAGAAATAAATAATAAATTATGGAATATTGAAAATGAAAAAAGATTATGTGAAAAAAATTCAGATTTCGGCGATGTTTTTATTAAAACATCGAGGGATATTCATTTCTTGAATGATGAAAGAGGAAAAATTAAACTTGAGATGAATAATCATACTGGATCTAAAATTAAAGAAATTAAAGAATATACATCGTATTAATAACTGTATTTTTTCTCTAAAAACTTTATGACATTATGGATAATAAAAGTCATAAATAGATATATACCACCCGCAACTATAAAAACCTCAATTGGTTTGAATGTTGTAGATATTATATATTTTGCAACACCTGTAAGATCCATCAGAGTAACAGTACTTGCCAAAGAAGTACCTTTCATCATTAAAATGATTTCATTACCATAAGCTGGTAAAGATTGTCTGATAGCAATAGGAATTTGAATTTTATAAAATATAATCTTTTTTGATATTCCCAAACTCTGACCTGCTTCGATTATTCCAGGTTTAATTGTTTGAAATGCAGATCGTAATATTTCAGATGTATAAGCTCCAGTATTCAGCGAAAAAGCAATTATTGCACACCAATAAGGTTCTTTTAAAATTACCCATAATATTGTTGATCTTAAATACTCTATCTGACCTAAACCAAAATAAATAATAAATATTTGAACCAATAGAGGCGTTCCTCTAAATACATACGAATAACCATAAGCAAATTTATTTACAATTGGGTTATTATTAACTCTTAGAATTGCAAAAAAGAGACCAATAAATAATCCAAAAATTAATGATGCAGATAATAGTTTTAGTGTTATTAAAGTAGCATTCAGTAGTTTTGGGAAACTATTTATCATTAATTCAAAATCCATCAATAACCTCTGCTGTATCTAATTTCTAATTTATTTATTAACTTCATACTTAAAAATGTAAGCAATAAATATAAAACTGCTGCAAATGAATAAAAAAATAAAGGATCTCTTGTCGATCCAGCTGCAATGTAAGACTGCCTCATTATTTCAACTAAACCTGTTACAGATATAAGTGAAGTATCTTTTAAAGTAATTTGCCAAACATTACTTAAGTTAGGAATGGCAAGTCTTAACATTTGAGGCATAATCACTTTAAAAAAATGAACTGGTTTTTTTAAACCTAAAACCTTAGAAGCCTCAAATTGTCCTTTATCAATTGATTGAATTGCCCCCCTAAAAACTTCTGTCGAATATGCTCCTGAAATAATACCGATTGCAAATGATCCAGTAATAAATGCATTAATTTCAATATATTCATTATATCCAAAAATAGAAGCTACATACATAACAGCACCGCTACCACCAAAGAAAAATAAGTATATAACTAATAATTCAGGAACTCCTCTGATAATTGTGGTGTAACTATTGCCAATAAGATTTAAAAATTTACTTTTGGATAATTTAAGTGGGGTAAATATTAAAGCAAAAAGAAAACCTATGATCATAGCTGTTATAGAAACAGCAATTGTCATCATTGTTGCGATTAAAAGTTCATCGCCCCAACCAGTTTTTCCGAATGAAAGAAGTTCCATACAGACTGGCGACTATATATTATAGTCGCCAAATCTAAAATTATCTACATAGATGCATCGAAGCCGAACCATTTAGTAGCAATTCTACTAATATCACCGTTCTTTCTTGCTTTATCGATAGCTTTGTTAAAAGCGTTTAGTAACTCTGTATCATCTTTTCTTATACCAACACCTACACCATTACCAAATGCACCGCCTGAAAAAGTTGGTCCAACTAATACAACTGGTTTACCAGATTTCTCTGCATAATCACTAAATGCAACCGCAGCAGCTAGCGCAGCATCACATCTACCCGATGCTAAATCTAAGTTTACCTCGTCTTGAGTTTTGTATGTTCTAACATTTACTTTTCCAACATCACCTGAGTCTAAAAAATTTTGGTGAATTGTTGCAGTTTGTACACAAACTGTTTTACCCGCTAGTGCAGCAGTAAGTGTTTTAAGTGCTTTTTTTGCTCCAGCATTTGGTTTAGTAAGATTAATTCCTGCGGGTGTATCCATACCCTCTAAATCTGAACCTTTCATTACAGCTAATGAAGCAACTTCGTCAGCATAACCTTGAGAAAAACTAATCGCTTTTTGTCTTTCAGCAGTAATTGACATTCCTGCCATTATTGCATCGAATTTTCTCATTATAAGAGCTGGTATCATTCCATCCCAATCTTGCTCAACTATTTCACATTGTTGACCTATATATCTACAAAGTGTCCAAGCAAGTTCAACTTCGAATCCAATAAGTTTACCAGAAGCATCTTTTGAATTCCAAGGTGGGTATGCTCCCTCTGTACCTATTTTAATTTTATCAGCATTAGCAGAAAATGATAAAAATAAAGTAATCAAAACTCCTAAGCTAAATTTTTTTATAATATTCATATCGCCTCCAATATTTTTTTAATAAGTATTTCACAAATTAAAAGATTTAAAAAGAAATTATTTATTTAGTGAGGAAGCAAAATTCCAAGAACAGTCAAAGCTTGGTATGTAAATTCTATCTATAGATGTATTACCAAAGCTTTTTTCAAACAAACTCAGCCATTTTTTAACTTGTTTTGGTTTTTTATCTTGGCTACCAACTTGTGCTGTAATTGTTCCATTTGGCTTCAAAATTCTTTTAAGTGAATTTATATTTTTTGCCGCAAGATCAATACAATACTGATCATCATTAAGGTCTACAAATATTTTATCGTATTTATTATCCTCAATTTTTTTAATACTTTCAAAAGCATCTCCCCAAACACATTTAACTGAATTTTTTGTGGTAGCTTTTTTACCTATTTTACTTAGATGTTTTTCACAAACTTCGACCACTTCGGGATCCAACTCAAACCAGTCTATATAATTAAATCCTTGCGATATGCACTCTCTTGCAACACCTCCATCACCACCACCAATTATTGCAGATTTATCTTTTTGAGGATTTAGTTTAATACCAGAATTAACGAAGGTTGAACTATACAAGTGTTCATCACTTTCTGCGACTTGAAGTTCGTTATCAATAAATAAAGATTTTCCAAACTGTTCAAGATTTAAAATTTCTATATGCTGACCAACTTTAGAATTGAAATCTTCCAAAACATCTTTTACCAAATAATATTTTTTAAGTCCTGGTGAGCTATAAATATCATCATAGTAAATAATATTATCTCTATTAAACTCTTTTTTAACAATTTTTTTGTGTTTAATATCTTTTTTAATAATGTCTAAAGCAACTATAGGATTTACCTTCCCACATGTAAAAAAATCAAAACTTATAATTCCTTTTTCAGGGAAAGTGTGAAAACTAATATGACTTTCAGCTAAAAGAGCTACTAGGGTAAAACCCTGAGGTTCAAATTTATATTTTGATATTTCTAAAACTGTTACCTTCGCTTTTTTTGCAATTTTATATACCAATTTCTCAAAAAACTTTGGCTCATACTCTTTATCAGTACCGATGATATCCAGCGTAATGTGTTCACCAACTTTTGTCATAAAAAAATGTTAATTTTTTTTATAATTTTTAGTTTTTTCTAAGATTTTTTTCATTTCATTATCTGAAAGAATCTTAGGTTTTCCTAACTTTATTACATTTATGTATTGATGACAAATATTTTCAATCTCTTGAGCAAGTTCAAATGCCTCATCAAGAGATTTGCCAAATGCAACCTGGCCATGATTAGACATAAGGCAAGCTTTTCTTTCCTCAAGTGCCTTTAGAATATTTTCAGAGAGTTCTTTTGTACCAAAGGTTGCATATTCTGCACATTTAATATTATTTCCACCCGCTAATGCGACCATATAATGAAATGCTGGAATATTTTTTCCGTGTGCTGAAACAGCAGAGGCGTTTGCTGAATGGGCATGAACTATTGCTTTAGCATCTATTTTTTTAATATAAATATCTTGATGAAAGCGCCATTCTGAAGATGGATTTATAGTTTTGTCTGAAATTTTTTTTAAATTGTTTGTTTCGTTTAATTCAAGAAAAACTATACTTTCAGCTACTAAATCTTCATATTTAATACCCGAAGGTGTAATGAAGAAACCATCTACTCCATCATTAGTTCCTCTCATTGAAATATTACCAGATCTCAAAGGCGAAAGGTTTTCGGTATTAAGTTTTTTTGCATACTTAATTACCTCTTTCTTTATTTCTAACATTATTTTTTTAGTTTTTTGTTAATTTCTCTTTCACAAAAAGATTTGATATCATCAATATTTTTACTCTTATCTAATTTTTTTTGAGCAATAATACATGCTTTCATTGATTTATCTAAACTATGGGATCCGTATTCAATTCTCGATATATAAAGCATAATAAAGGCTATAATCAAAAAAATTATAAAATATAAATTTTTTTTCATATGAATAAATTTTTAAGTCCCTCAGTTGATGCATCGCAAACCCCTTTTTCAGTAATCAAACCTGTTACATATTTAGCTGGAGTTACATCAAAAGCTAGGTTCATTGCTTTGCTTTTTTTTGGATAAATTTGTATTTTTTTAATATTCCCATTATTATCTAATCCTTCAATGTGTGATAACTCCTCAGAACTTCTCTCTTCAATAGGAATATCTTTATGATCTTTGATATTCCAGTCAATTGTAGAACTAGGTAGCGCTACATAAAAAGGAATATTATTATCTTTTGCTGCCAAAGCTTTTAGATAAGTGCCAATTTTGTTGCATACATCTCCGTTTGCTAAAGTTCTGTCTGTTCCAACAATACATATATCGACTTTTCCTCTTTGCATTAATAATCCACCTGTATTATCTGCAATTACTGTATTTGGGACATGCTCCTCATTAAGCTCAAATGACGTAAGATTTGCTCCTTGATTTCTTGGTCTTGTCTCATCCACCCATACATGCAGGGGAATTCCTTTCTTGTGTGCGTGATATATAGGAGAGGTTGCTGTTCCCCAATTTATTGTAGCAAGCCAACCAGCATTACAATGTGTTAAAATATTAACAGTATCTTTTTTTTTATTATGAATTTCCTCAATTATTTTAAGACCATTTAATCCAATGTTTTCACAAAATTTTACATCTTCCTCACAAATTTCTTTTGCTTCATTTAAAGCGATTTCAAAAATTTTATCACTATTCACCCCTGATATTTTTTTCATCATTCTATCAACAGCCCATTTTAAATTTATTGCTGTAGGTCTTGATTTAATTAAGTCATTTGCTGACTTTTTTAAAAAAGATAGATCTTTATTTTCTAAAATAGATAATACAAGTCCATATGCAGCCGTTGCACCTATTAATGGTGCTCCTCTCACCTCCATTATATTAATTGCATTGACTGCATCCTTTATAGTTTTAAGATCCTTAATTGCAAATCTATGTGGTAGTTTTGTTTGATCAATTATTTTGACAATATTATTTTCAAACCAAATTGTACGATATTCCTTTTGCTCAATTTTCATTTTAAATTCTATCTAAACTTTTTTTTGGCCAAATTTTATCTCTGTCATAATATTTATCATAACAAATTTTTTTATTACTTATTTCTATCCATGGATCTTTGTCTTTTACAAAAATATGAGCTTGAGGTGTAATCGGATTTTCTAGAGTTTGCGTTCTGATAGCAATTCTGCCTTCAGAAATGTTATATTTACAGTAAACATAAACACCACAAATAATACAAAAATACGCATTCACGCCCTTTCCACTTCCTGTCGGTAATTCTATAGATGCAACATCCCCTTTGACTTCTAAATCTTTATCTAAGACCATAGTGTGAATTACGAAGGATGATCCTGTAGAAATTTTACAATCTTTACAATGACAGGCTTGGGTAAATAACGGGTCATCTTTGATAGTGTATTTTACATTTCCACATCCACATTGACCCTTCAATTCTTTTTTTTTTGTCATTTACCCAAAACTCTCCCTGCTACAAATTTAAGTTTATTTTTAGTTTTTTCTGTTCTTTTTTCTGGAGCAGTTATAATTGCAACATCTAAACAATTATTAGTCGGATCATTTGGCTCTATACTCTTTTCATAACAATCGATTAAATTTTTAATCATGTCCTTTGCCTTAGCAGCGTTTTCCAAAAGGACTTTAATCACTTTTTGAACATCAACATTTTCATGATCTGGATGCCAACAATCATAATCTGTAACCATTGACACGGATGCATATCTTATTTCTGCTTCTCTAGCTAATTTTGCTTCAGGCATGTTAGTCATCCCAATAACATCAGCTTTCCAGTTTCTATATAAATTTGACTCAGCAAGTGTTGAAAATTGTGGTCCTTCCATTACAAGATATGTTCCTCCTCTTTGGTAATCAATACCAGATTTTTTTATAGACTCTTCGCAAGCATTCATAAGACCATTTGAAGTAGGATGAGCCATTGAAACATGAGCAACTATCTCGTCGTCAAAAAAAGTTTTATTTCTAGCAAATGTACGATCAATAAATTGATCTACAATTACAAATTTTCCTGGTTCCAGGTTTTCTTTTAAAGATCCTACAGCAGAAATAGATACAATATCTGATACACCAAGTTGTTTTAAGGCGTCAATGTTTGCTCTGAAATTAATTTTAGATGGTGAAATATAATGCCCTCTTCCATGTCTTGGTAAAAAATAAACTTCTTTACCCTTATATTTGGTTTTCAATATTTTATCAGATGGACTTCCCCAAGATGTTTTAACATCTAAAAATTCTCTATCTTTAAATTCTTCCACATCATACAACCCACTTCCACCAATTATTGCTAATTTATTTGTCATATTATTTAAAATGCTTTAATTATTTATAACTTAAAAAATTATGGATTTAAAAGATTATATTAGATCGATACCTGATTATCCAAAAAAGGGAATTCTATTTAGAGACATAACAACTCTAATTAAAGATGAGGAAGCTTTCGCACATTGTATAGACTTAATTGTTGAAAAGTCTAAAAAATTTAATTTTAATAAAATTGCAGCAATAGAATCTAGGGGCTTTGTTTTTGCATCAGCAGTATCATATTTGTTAAAAAAACCATTTATAATGTTAAGAAAAAAAAATAAATTACCTGCCGAAACTCATTCCATTGACTTTGAATTAGAATATGGAAAAGCGACAATTGAGGTTCATAAAGATTCGATTAATGTAAATGACTCAGTTCTGATAATCGATGACCTAATAGCTACAGGGGGTACAGCGGAGGCGGCAGCAAATTTGGTCGATATATCGAAAGGAAAAGTAGAAGCTTTCATTTTTGTAATTAATCTATTTGACCTCAATGGCTGTAAAAAATTAATTCAAGAAGGATTTAAAGTGGAAACGTTAATTGAGTTTCCCGGTCATTAAGTAAAATTAAATTCTGAAAAAGGCTTTATTTCCCAAAATAGAGTTAATAGTTCCTTTAAGACGCATTTCATAGATTTTTTTTTTTCTTTTTTGTAACAGAATTGTAAAAAAAATATATTTTAACGAAGAACTCAAAAGACTAAAAAAAACTTTTTGTAAAGCAACTGCATAACCAAAATGTTTATAGTTGAAATAAAATTTTGACCACATCCAATGCCAGTTTCTTAACTGTTGGGTTTTATCATCATTTCCAATTCCTCCCTTATGATCAATTAAGGAGTCTTTAATTATAAATATATTCTCTTTTTTATTTTTTATCCTCAGACATAAATCATCATTTTCTAAATATAAAAAAAAATTTTCGTCAAAAAAGTTATTATCTGGAAATTTCTCCTTATTAATTAGCATTGAAAAACCATCCACTGTATCTACCGAAATAATATTTTCATTTTTTAAGATTTTATTTTTATCAAAAATCTTATAGTTTGGATATTTAGCATTGCTGTTTAAAGGAGAAACTATTGCAAAATCTTCAATTCTTTTTAAATTTTCAAATAATTTTTCTAAAGTATTATTTTTGAATTTAACATCAGGATTTAAAACAAATGCATACTTTGTAGAGCATTTTCTTATACCTATATTATTTGTTGCTCCCATACCTAAATTTTCTGATATTAAAATCTCAATATTGTCATAATTCTCTTTTAATTCTTTTTTTAAATTAAAATTTTGTGAATTTTCAATAATTATTTTATTTGAATTTTTAGGGAGTGATTTTAAACAGTCATTTATTATTTGCTCGCTTTTGTGAGTAACTATTATAAAAGTAATATCTTCGAGAGAAAGATTCATGAATAATTAAAAGTATACTTAAACATTTTAATATTGTAAAAAAAATAATGCAAAAAATACTTGTAACTGGCGGTTTAGGTTTTATAGGAAGTAATTTAGTAAATGAGTTATTAAAAAGAAAATATTTTGTTATTAATATTGATAAAATAAGCTATTCTTCAAATTTTTATAATACAAAAGAATTCATTAAGAATAAAAACTATAAATTTTTAAAAGTAGATCTTAATGAAAAAAATAAAATTCTAACTATTTTAAAAAAATACAAACCCTCGGGTATATTTAATTTAGCAGCCGAAACCCATGTTGATAGATCAATAGAAAATTCTAAACAATTTATTAACAGCAATATCTTGGGTGTTTATTCACTTTTAGAAGCTTTTAAAATATTTTCCAAAAATAAAAAAAAAACAAAATTGATACACGTATCTACTGATGAAGTTTATGGAGATGTTTTGAAAGGGAGGTCTGACGAGAAATACAGATATAATCCGTCTTCTCCATATGCTGCGACGAAAGCTTCTTCTGATCATTTGGTTCAAGCATATGTAAAAACTTTTAATATTAATGCTATAGTGACTAACTGTTCAAATAATTACGGACCTAAGCAACACCCAGAAAAATTAATTCCAAAATTGATATATAATATTATTAATAACAGGTCATTACCGATTTATGGCAAAGGGATTAATTCAAGAGAGTGGATTTATGTGAAAGATCATTGTGAAGCTTTAATAAGGATATTTCATAGAGGAAAGACTGGCGAATTTTATAATATTGGTTCAAATATAAATTGTAATAATATTTTAATAGCCAACAATCTAATAAAAATTGCAAAAAAGAAAATAGCGCTTGGAAGTAATGTAAAAATAAAATTTGTTAAGGATAGACCTGGCCATGATATTAGATATGCATTAAATAGTAATAAAGTTTTTAAAAAACTAAAATGGAAAGCAAAAATAAATTTAAGTAGAGGTTTAGAGTATACATTCGATTGGTATCTTAAAAATGCTTTATATTTTTCAAAATTTTCAAAAAAAGATATTATGAGAAGAATTGGTAAATTATAAATTATGGAAAAAATTTTTTATGGTAAAGCTGTTTATGATCATAATGAAATTAATGCTGTTATTAGAGTATTAAAAAAAAATAGTCTTAATCTTATTGATGGTCCACATGTTAAAAAATTAGAAAAAAGTGTGTCAAACATATTCGGCAAAAAATATGGGCTTATGGTCAATTCTGGATCATCTGCAAATCTTTTAAGTTTGGCAGCGTGTGGTTTTAAAAAAGGATCACAAGTTATAACTCCTAATTTAACATTTTCGACAACGGTGGCTCCAATTTATCAGCTTGGTTTAATTCCTTATTTTATAGGAGTAGAAAAAAATAAATTTATCTCTGATGTAAATCAAATTGAAAGATGTATAAATAAAAAAACTGCAGCAATTATGATCCCAAATTTATTGGGGAATATTTGTGACTGGGAAAAAATTAGTTTCATAGCAAAAAAATATAAATTATTAGTTATTGAAGATTCTGCAGATACGATTGGGTATAAAATTAATAATAAAAATACTGGAAAGTACTCTGACATATCGACTAATAGTTTTTATGCCTCTCACATTATAAATGGCGCTGGTTTTGGTGGAATTGCATGTTTTAATAATTACGACTGTTACCAAAAAGCAAAGTTACTTAGAGGCTGGGGAAGATCCTCTAGTACATTTAACGAAACAGAAAATATAAATGTAAGATTTAATGTAAAAGTCTCTGGTATTGATTACGACAGGAAATATATTTTTTCAGATATAGGATATAATTTTTTACCTTCAGAAATTTCTGCTGCATTTGCTTTAGAACAAATTAAAAAATTAAAAAAAAATATCAAAATAAGATCTTATAATTTTGAATTTTTGAAAAGTTTTTTTTCTAATTATCCAAATTTTTTTAATCTACCAGAACAAAATAAAAATGTTAAAACTGCTTGGCTGGCATTTCCTTTAGTAATTAAAAAAAATAAATATTTTAACAGAAAAAAACTTCAAATATTTTTAGAAAAAAATAATATTCAGACAAGAACAATTTTTACTGGAAATATATTAAAACAGCCAATAATTAAAGGTAGAAAGTATTTTAAAGTTAAAAATAGTGAAAATGTGTCTAATGACATAATGAAAAATGGTTTGCTTATCGGTTGTCATCAAGGTTTAACAAAAAAAAACTTACTATATATTAAACATACTTTTGAAAAATTTTTTAAAATTAATTTATGATTAAAAAGGGTATTATCTTAGCTGGTGGAAAAGGTACCAGAATGAGTCCACTTACAAAAGCAGTGAATAAACATCTTCTCCCAATTTACGACAAACCCTTAATTTATTATCCATTATCAATTCTGATGCTCTCAGGAATTAAAGATATTCTTATAATTGTAAACAAAAATGAGCTTGATCAATATAAAAAAATAATACCAAATGGAAATAATCTTGGTGTTAAAATTAGATATGCAGTTCAAAATCAACCTAGAGGATTACCAGAAGCTTTTATTATTGGAGAAAAATTTATTGGTAAAAGCAGTGTTGCTCTAATACTGGGTGATAATTTTTTTTATGGGCAATCTTTATCAAAAACACTGCTTAGGTGTACGAAAACCAAAACAGGAGCAAAAGTATTATTACATAGAGTAAGTAACCCAGAAAAATATGGGGTAGCAAAAGTTTTAAGAAATAAAATTATAAATATAAAAGAAAAACCAAAAAAATTTTTTTCTTTTTTTGCAATAACTGGATTATATTTTTTTGATAATAAAGTAATTAATTACGCAAAAAAATTAAAACCTTCAAAAAGAGGTGAGCTGGAAATAGTAGATCTTCTTAACGTTTATAAAAAGAAAAATAAATTAGCAATGGACTTAATAGGTAGAGGTGGTGCATGGCTTGATACTGGTTCAATAAAAGACTTTTATAAAACTAGTTCCTTTGTTTCGGCTATAGAAAATAGACAGGGTTTGAAAATAGCCTGTTTGGAAGAAATTGCTTTAAATAATAAATGGATAAGCAAAAATGAAATTATAAAAGCCGTAAAATTTTATGGGAATTGTGAATATTCAAATTATTTAAAAAAAATAATTAGCAAAAATAATTAAAAAAATTATTTCTTATATAAAAAATCTTCTGTAAAATGACTCTATGACAAATTTAATAGCATAAAATAAGTGAATTGAAGATTTTTCATCACCGTATTTTGCTATTATTGGAACTTCACTTATATAAGCTTTTTTCTTAATAATTTCTATTCGCATCTGATTGTCAAAGTTATAACCATTAGTTAAATTTTTTAAATTTATTTTCCTTTTGATTTTATTTACATCATATAGCCATAATCCAGTATGACAGTCGGAAAAGTTAGTTTTATATAATAAATTAAATAAATTTGTTAACACTATATTTCCAATAAATTTATAAAAAGGCATCTTTGCTTTAAGAGCTTTAATTTTAAAGTTCATTTTTGAACCACAAACAGAAATTGAATTATATTTTTCAATTTTTTTTAACATTTTTGGTAAATATTTTGGGTTATATTGGTCATCACCATGTATCATTGCAGCATAATGAAAATTATTTTTTTCAGCAAATTTAATACATGATTTAATATTACCGCCGTAATGAAGATTTTTCTTATTTATCTTATAAAAAATATTTTTATTTTTTTTTGATATTTCTTTTATAATATTAATTGTATCGTCACTTGATTTATCATCACTAATTAATATTTTCACATCATACTTTTTAAATTTTTTTAAATCAATTTTTTTTAATACGTTAGTTAGTCTGAAAGATGCATTGTAAGTAATAATAAAAATTAACAATTTTTTTTTCATAAGTATTTATAGACTATTTATCTAAACTAAAATAACTACAATTCAATAATTGAGGTAATGGAGATTTATACTTAAATTCAACCAAACCAATAATAAGAGATGAAATCAATAATATTGATGCTAAACTTTTTATTGGAAAAAAAGTTTCTATTATAAAAATTCTGAAAACTAAAAAAATTACAATTATACCTGGAACTACTGCATATCTTCCACCAACAAAATCAGAATACAAAGATCCAATCATTATAAAAAGTGAAACAATTAATAAACAAAATACTATTAGATAAAGAACTTTGTCACGCTTTTTAAAAATATAAAATATTAAATAAAAAGTTAAAAATAAAAATAGCAAGATTACAAAAATATTAAAATATTTTAAAATATAAAAATTGGTTTCTACAAATAAATTTTTTGGTATATTGCTGCCAAAGAAACTTCTTACTAATACATTATAAACATAGCTAATAAATTTATAAAACTCAATTTCAAACCTTTGGCCGTGTCCTACATTCAGTAAATAATTATTTACAACAATAAATAATTGTAAAATAAAAGCTGAAAAAATTGAAATGAGTTTTGATAAATTTATTTTGGATTTGTTTATCATATATTTAACTATGAAAGCTGGAGTTAAAATCGCTGCGTATATACTGCTAATACCTGATATGAATAATAGGATAATTGTTAAATTTTTTTTGAAGTAATATGATTTTTTGAAATTAGAAAATAACAATACAAAAGCAAAAATTCCAAAATATTCGTTAGAATGTATTGTTGTCATCCAAACTTCTGGTGTCATAGGTGGCGAAAATAAGATTACAAAAATAGCAAAAATTTTATGCCAAAATTTTGTAAAAAGAGTTGAGTCATTAAAATAAATGTACAAAAAAATTAACAATTTTACAGATAAAGCAAAATAGGTAACAACTATTTTAGAGATTGCTTCTGGGAAAAGAGATGCAAAACTAGTTGAAAAATTTGTCCAAAAATTAAAGTAGCCTGCGCCAGAATAGACGTAAATCAAACCCTTAAAAAAACCATGCTCTATACTATTTTTTAAAAAGTCGTATTCATCCTGCTGAAAAGTTCCTTCTAAAAGAAAACAGGGCCCTCTATAAAATATCAAAAGTGTTATTAACAAAAAAAATAAAAAAGAAAGTACAATGTTTTTGTGTTTTAAATTCACTTTTAGTAATTTTAATTCAATTATTTTAATTATCTATTTTTATTATTAAAAAAAATTTTAATTTCAATTGATCCATAATTAAAAAGTATGGTAGCGGGAAGTGGGATCGAACCACTGACCTCGGGCTTATGAGTCTATCGCCATGAACCCTTGTCACCTACTCTAGAACAATTACTCCTGTAAATGCTCTCTTTCCTTTCTAGTGATATTGAATCAAATTAAAGAATCTTAGTCAAGAACCAATGTCATTGACGCGTATATGGAGCAAGAGACAGTTTAACTATATTGTAGATTGTAACTGAATTGTATTAAGTAATTTTTAAATTATTTATCAAGCGATTTAAATCCTAATAAAAGCGCAGCAACTAACATTAATGAGCCTCCAACTTTATTAATCATCAAGCTTGAATTGCTCTTTATCATCATAGTGATTTTCGAAGCCGCAAAACCATAAAAAAAAAGAAATATTCCATCAATGAAAATATATGTAATTGATAAAATTAAGCATTGAGTCCAGATACCACCATTTACAGATATAAATTGTGGAAAGAGAGCAGCAAAAAATAAGATTGCTTTAGGGTTTGATGCGGATGTTAAAAAACCTTGTAAAAACAATTTTCTATAAATTTTTTTATTATTTGTTTTTTTATATTTGTTAGCATTTTCCTTTTTTTCAAAAATTAATTTTAAAGCGTTCCAAACTAAATAGGTAACACCTATCCATTTTATGTAGATTAAGATGTTATTATCAAATGATGCTATCAATAACCCAATTCCAGCTGTGGCTATTATCATTTGTAAAAGATTTGCTGACAAATCCCCCACTATTGTTGCAACTGAATTTTTAAGGCCATAAGTTGCGCTGTTGGATAACATCAATAATTGACTTGGCCCAGGTGTGCTCATAAGAGCTAAAACCGCAATTATAAATAATACCCAGTTATCTAAAGCCATAATTTATTAGTTAAAATGAAATTTTATTAATTAAATAATAACAATATCAAATTATAAATAAAGCAATTACTCAAGAACCAATATCATTGACGCCTCAGAGACGCAAAACAGACCAATGCTTCTAGAATGGTAGCGGGAAGTGGGATCGAACCACTGACCTCGGGCTTATGAGTCCCGCGCTCTAACCAACTGAGCTACCCCGCCTTAAATTCTCATTGATATATACTACTTATTTTTTTTCTTTCAAACAAGAAATACTAAAGATTAATATTAAATTTAGAAGGTTTCCATTTTTTTGGTGCCAACTCCAAATCCTTGAATTCAAAAGCAGGTGCAACTGTACATCCAATTAAACTGTACTCACCTGATGATTTCATTGCAAACCAGGTATTTTTTTTTATATTAAATATAAAATTATTTTTTGATCCAATTTTATCGGTTTGAAATTCTTTACCGTCTTTTGAAGTATAAATTATTAATGGACTTCCAGAATAAAAATGCAAGGTCTCATTTTTACAGATCCGATGCCAATGAGAATATTGATGTTTTTCTAATAAAAAATAGATATGACTTACATCTCTAGTCTTAAATATCTCTACGTAATATCCTCCCTCTGGATGTGATATCATTTTGTGCTGCTTAATAAGTGATTTAATTTTATTCATTCTATTTCTCTATATATACAAAAAACTATTTCTTATGACAGAAGATTCCATTCGGTCCAATTTTTTCAATCAATGAATAATTATAATTTGACAAAAAATCTGTAAAATATTTTTCATTTATTTTTAATTTAGCATCATATAATTCAATACATATAAGCTTAGGTTTATACTTTGTTAAATTGAAACCCTCTATTACCTCATAATCGTGAGCCTCAGCATCTATATTTAAAAAATCGATACTAGGAATTTTTAATTTGTAATGCTGTACAATTTTATCAAAAGTATATTTTTGAGTCATTTTTTTTGAGTATTTTTTTTTAGAAATATTTTTATAACTCATATCTGAAAATTCTTTGCTAAGAGTATTAACTGGACTTAACATGTGATCAAAATAAAATTCAGCAGAATCATTTTTATTAGATACAGCCGCGCAAATATTTTTATCTCTTTTTCTAGCGATATTAAATAAATCAATCGATGTTTGGTTGAGATCTATGTTTATTCCAGACCAACCTCTATTGTAAATTAGTGCAGTATTACTGTACTTTACTGGATGGTAACAACCAATATCTATATAAAAACCAATAGATTTATTTTTAAAAAAATTATTGATAAAAATATCCTCTCTAAATTGTGAATAAGAGAGTCTTTTATTGTAAATTTTATTACGAATATATAAATTATAATATAGGTATGGCTTATAAAATAATTTTATCATTATTTGATTAACTTTTTATTTTCATATTACCTAAATAAAATAAAAGAAAACAGTATTGCAGAAGTGCATATATAGTTATGGGAACAAGATATTGAACCTCGCTAAAAATTAAAGCTCCTACAACAAAACCCATAGCGCCATTTTGTAATAAAGCCTCAATTCGAATTGCTCTTTTTGATTTTATATCATCAACAAAAATTTGAGTAATTATAAATGAAGATAAAAAAACCATTGCTAAAATTAAACTCATTGTCATTCCAACATCATCGAAATAGCTTATTAAATTATCTTTCTCAGTATAAATTGCTATAAAAACTATTATTAAAAAAATAATAAATGCTAATCTATCAAGTGTGAAAGTATATTTTTTTACAAAGCTACCAAATTTTTCTCTAATATAAATTCCAATAAAAACAGGCAGTGTAATAAATAAAAAAGTCTTAAGTGAAAAAGTAAATAATTGTAAATCGAAACTTTGATTGTAAAGAAATTCAGAAAAAAAATTGAGGTAAAGCGGGACAGTTAAAAATGAAAATAATGCACATATTGATGTTAAACAAATCGATAATGGAACATTGCCATCAGCAATTCTAGTTGCATAATTTGACATTGCGGCTGAAGGCATAATCAGTAAAAGAAATATTCCAATTTGAAACTCTTTATCCATAGGAAAATAATAAATAACTAATAAACCAATTAAAGGTAGGACAACAGTTTGACATAATAGCCCTATAATGAAATTTTTTGGTTTACTAAATACTCTTAAAAATCTCTTAATATTTAGATTGAGTCCCAATGCAAACATTATAAAAAAGACTCCGAAAGGACCTACTAATTTTACAAATTCCATAAATTATTTTACATATTTTATTTTTATTACTAAGTTAAATATTTGTAAAAATAAAAATGTCAAAGGAAAATAGATTAAAATTCTCAACTGAGGTCGGTGTACATGAGGTTTATAACGTACTTACTAAAAATTACATTGAGGTGATCACTGATTATTTTGAACTTCAAAGAATTTGGTTAAATAATGCTTATGTAACCTTTAAAGACTTAGATAAATATTTTATTTTAATGAGTCTTGTTAGTAAAACTTTTGATAGTTATGCAGAGTATTTTATAAAGTATGATTTTGACCAATTTTATAATGTCGATCAATATGAACTAAGAAAATTTAATATTGTTAATATATCAAAGGAATTATCTATATCTAAAGAAACAACAAGAAGAAAAATTTTGGAATTAGAAAAAATTGGGATAATTAACAAAAATAAAAAAGCAGTTATTATAAATAGAAAAGCATACAACTTACAAAAACCAGTAACCGCAATACATTTAATATCCAAGTTCTTAGCAAATTTATCCAAGCATCTTCAAAAATCAAATATTATTAAACAACAAATTTCTTCGTTTGACTTAGAATTACTTATAAAAAATAATTATACACACTGTTGGAATTATTTTTTAAAATTTCAAATTGGAATGTTAACAACATTTAAGCAAAAATTTTTTAAAGATTATGAAACAGTGCAAATTTGGGCTATGATTGTTTATAATCAAAATTTAGCGTTAAATAAAAAAATAAAAATCACAGCTAAATATCCTGAAAAAGTAAAAGACACTTATTTAGATGAACTTTTATCTTTAACAGAAACTCTTGGCCTGAATGCTATGACTATTTCAGATTTAACAGGCATACCAAGACCAACTGTTATAAGGAAATTAAATTTTTTGATGAAGAATAGGTTTGTAGATAAAAATAAAAATGGTTTATACAGTGTATCAAACTCAAATAAAGTAAAAGAAATTGATAAGCATAGACTTGAAAATGTAAATAAAATCTCAGAAATGTCTTGTAAAATATTTAACGCAGCAAGGATTTATAAAAATTAAATTTAAAAAGACGCGATTGCGCCAGTTATCAAGACAACCGAAGCAATTAAGCCTAAAAAAATAAGATTTTCTTTTTTCTCTTTTTTTTTCTCTTCTCTAACTCTATCCATGAGTGAATTTATATTTACTTTTGGAGATCTTTCTTTTGGAGATCTTTCTTTTGAAGTGTTTTCTCTTACTTCATCTAATACTTCAAAATCACTTACATCTGAGTCTAATACAAATTCTGGATCTTTTTTCGCTTTAGCAGCATGTGTTGACATGATTTTATTAAAGCATGCCCGAATCAAATTTACAACTCTGAGGTTGTTCAATTTGAGGTTTCAATTAAAATTTACGGATTCAATTTTAAATTGATTTATAATTATTTTTGATTAAAGATTCTGACTGCAATTCTGCCGCATATTTAGTCTTAGCAACTTCAACAAAAATTTCCTCTTTTTGCAATTGTTCTTTTGAAATATGGCCGGTCACATAGCCAAAAGTTAAATTTTTATTGAAACAAAAAGAATAATTGCCAGAAGTTGTTCTTCCAATAATTTTGTTATTTAAATAAATTGGTTCATCATGCAAAAGAAGTGGTTCTCCAGGTTTATTATCTTTTAGGGTTAGCATTATAAGCTGCTTAGAGGGAGATTTTTCTTTAAATTTTAATAAAGCTTTCCTCCCGATGAAATCTATATTTTTTTTGTAACTAATAGCAAAACCTAGACCTGCTTGATATTGATTTTCCTCAGGTGAAATATCATGACCCCAATGCAAAAAACCACTTTCCATTCGCATTGTATCCATAGCATGCATCCCGCAGTGAGACATTTGAAAGTTTTTTCCCTCCAAAACAATTAAACTATATAGCTTTCTTGCATGATTGTTTTTGACGTAAAGTTCATAACCTAATTCACCTACGTAGGATAACCGTTGTGCCCATACATCTATTTCTCCAACCTTGATAAATTTTGCAGCACCAAATTTAAAACTTTTATTAGTAAAATCATCCTGACTTAACTTTGCCATCATATCTCTACTCCTAGGACCAAATAAACCGAAACAACAAATATCTTCAGTTACATCATAAAGCTGCAAGTTATTAGTCAAATATTTCTGAATATGTATTTTATCGTGTTCTCTTGTTGCTGCAGAACTTACTATTCTAAAATGATTTTTATTAATACAAACAACACTTAAATCAGTTTCAATACCACCATCCTCATTTAGCATTTGAGTATAAGTTATTTTACCTGGTTCACATTTAACATTTGCGGTGCATATTTTTTGTAATTCGTTGTGTACTGTTTCGCCTTTAAGTTCAAATTTTGAAAAAGATGATAAATCAAAAAGACCAACATTTTTTCTTGTATTTATTGTTTCGTGTTTAGCCGAGGGATACCAATTTTGATAATTGTAACTATAGTCATATTCTGGATCTTTTCCATTCAAAGAATACCACATAGGTCTTTCATAACCTGCTGTTGCACCAAAACATGCACCAGCATCTTTTAATTCATTGTGATAAGGAAGAAGTTTTTGATTTCGAGAAGTAGAGTGTTGTTTGTAAGGCCAGTGCATACCATATAAATCACCCAAAGATTCTGTTATTCTATTCTTTATAAATTTAATTTCTGAGTGAAATTTTTGAAATCGTTTTATATCATAATTAAATATATCCTCATTTATATGTCCATTCATCATCCATTCAGCTGTAACTTTTCCTACACCACCAGCACTTGCTATCCCTATACTATTTAGACCACAGCATACAAAAAAATTCTTGACTTCTGGCACTTCTCCCAAAAGTGAATTTGTATCAGGTGTAAAAGACTCTGGTCCTGCAAAGAATTTTCTAATTCCAGTTTTTTCAAGAATTGGAAATCTTTTCATGCATGCATTTAGATAAGGTTCAAAATGTTCTAAATTTTCAGGAAATTCTCCAAAAGAAAAATCTTCAGGAACTTTGTTTGTTCCATCAAAGGCTGGTATTGATTTACCTTCAAAAATACCCAGCAATAATTTACCTGCATCCTCTTTAAAATAAGTTCTACTATCAAAGTCTCTTATTACAGGTAAAGTTTTTGGGATTTCTTTAATTGGTTCAGTGATAACATAAAAATGCTCAGCTGGATAAAGTGGGATACTTACCCCAACTTTTTCTCCAATTTGTCTAGACCACATGCCAGTTGCCAAAACAATATATTCGCAGTCTATTTTTTGACCATTTACAACAACTCCATCTATTCTTTTATTTTTAATTAAAATGTCATCAACTGGTGAGTCTTCAAATATTTTTGCTCCTTCAGCTCTTGCTGCTTTTGCAAGAAGTTGTGTTATTCCAGATGGATCTCCTGATCCGTCTCCTGGCATAAATATTCCACCTAGTAAATCATCATTTTTTATTAAAGGAACTTTATCTTTAATTTCATCTTTATTTAAAATTTCGACATTAACATCATAGAGTTGAGCAGTTGTTGCTTGTCTCTTTAATTCCTGCCATCTACCCTCTTCTTGAGCAATAGACATAGCACCATTTAAACGAAGCCCTGCTGAATGATCTACTTTTTTTTCAAGTTGCTTATATAAATCTAATGAATACTTTCTTATTTTAGTTATTGTTGCAGATGGTCCTAATTGACTGACTAATCCAGCAGCGTGCCAAGTAGTCCCTGATGTAAGTTTATCTCTTTCTAAAAGAATAACGTCTTTCCAACCAAATTTTGCTAGATGATAAGCGCATGAACAACCAACGACACCACCTCCAATTACAACCACTTTTGTGCTTTTTGGAAGTTCTTTTTTCATTTATTTAGAAAAATTAAATCATTTGTAATCCAACACCAGTTTTTGGATATGTATAAAGATTATAATTTGCAGTTAATTCAGTTCCAGCTTTAATATCTTTTGCAGCAACCATAAAAAAATATTTTGCATCAGGTTTTTCTTGTAAATTAAAAAATACATTCTCACCATCGTTGTCATTTCCTGGAAATTTCTTTGTAGTCGCATCTACATCTAAGGCATCCCCAAACTTTAGTTTTGGTAAAGTGTTTGTTACCATTCTTACAACAGTTGGATCATCGGAATGATTATAAAATCCACCTAAAGGGGTTCTTATGTACTTATTTTCAAATTGTTCGTCTCTTATATGAGTAACACCTATGAATGTATTTTTTTTTATATCAACATTAGTAAACAAACCCAATCCTTCAATTGGTGAATGTTTTATTGTTAATCCATCTGGCAAAGGCCTATACATTTATTACCCCCTTTAACTACTAATTATTCAATCAATTTATTGCTTTATCAGGTGAAACATAACTGTGTCCAAAAACGTCTGCCACTGCTTTATATGTCACATCGCCCTTACAAACATTTAGCCCTGCAAGAAAATTTTTATCTTCACTAAGAGCTTTTTTATATCCATGTTTAGCTAACTTATTTAAAAAAGGTAGAGTTGCTTTGTTTAGTGCAAAGGTTGAGGTTCTTGGAACTCCCCCAGGCATATTCGCAACACAATAGTGTACAATATCATCTACTATATATGTAGGGTTTGCATGTGTTGTTGGTTTGCTTGTTTCAACACATCCACCTTGATCAATTGCAACGTCAACAATAACTGAACCACGTTTCATATTTTTTAACATTTTTTTTGTTACCAATTTTGGTGCCTCTGCGCCAGGTATTAAAACTCCACCAACCAACAAATCACACTCAGAAATCAATTTGTTTAAGTCACACTTATCACTAAGTTCAGGTATAATTTTATCACCAAACATATTAACTAATTGATCAAGTCTATCTTGAGACTTGTCAACCACGTGAACTTTTGCTCTCATCCCAGTAGCAATTATTGCAGCATTTTCTCCAACAACACCACCGCCAAGAATAACAACATCTGCAGGATCTCCACCTGGAGCACCACCTAATAAAACACCTCTGCCTTTTTGATTTTTTTCTAAACAATGTGCACCAGCTTGAACTGACATTCTGCCAGCGACTGCACTCATAGGTGCTAACAATGGTAGTCTTCCATTATTATCTGTAACGGTTTCATATGCAATACAAACACCTTTTGATTTTATTAAACCATTAGTTAAATCTTTTGCCGCTGCAAGATGTAAGTAAGTAAAAATGATTTGATCTTCTCTAATCATTTTTACCTCATTTGCTAGAGGTTCTTTTACTTTAACTATAATTTCAGAGTCATTAAAAATATCCTCAGCTCTATTTACAATTTTTGCACCAGCGTCTTCATATTGTTTATCCTCAAAACCTGCCTCATAACCCCCATTTTTTTCAACCAACACCTCATGACCATTGCCAATAAGATCTTTAACACTTTCTGGAGTAAGTCCAATTCTGTTTTCTTGCGGCTTTATCTCTTTAGGAACACCAATTTTCATATCCCTCCAAATGAAAATTAATTTTTTTTACTTTTTGAATAGCTTGTAATCCCTTTTCTTAATTTATCTATGATTTCATCAATATGTTTTTTTTCTGAAATAAACATTGGAGCTATTATCAAACAATCTCCTGTAGCTTTAAAATTTACTCCTGCTTCATAACAATGCTTGAATGTAGTAAGGCCTGCAATACCAGGTTTTTTATCCATTTTAATATCAATTCCACCCATCATTCCGTATCCTCTAATATTGTCGACAACATCAATATCTTGAAGTGAAAACAATCCTTCTTGAAAGTAACTAGACATTTCTTTTGCTCTTTTAAATATATCATCTTTCTCAATAATATCTTGAACTGCTAGAGCAGCAGCAACTGAGATTGGAATTCCAGAGTAAGTATAACCATGAAATAACTCGATTGTCCCTTTTGGAGCGTTGTCTACTATTCCATCATAAATTTCATCTTTGCAAGCCACAACACCCATTGGACTAATTCCATTAGTTGTTGCTTTTGCCATAGTCATAATATCTGGAGTTACACCAAACTCTTGTGAGCCAAATGGTGAGCCCATTCTTCCCCAGCCAGTAATTACTTCATCAAAAATTAAAAGTATCCCATGCTTGTCACAGATTTCTCTTAACCTTTGTAAATATCCTTTTGGTGGAACAAGCGTGCCAGTAGATCCTGCAACAGGTTCAACAATGCATGCAGCAATATTCTCTGCACCAAAATTAATACAAATTCTCTCTAAATCATCCGCCATCTCAGCACCTGTTTCTGGTTGACCACTAACAAATTTATGTTCTGGTAAATGCGTATGTCTCATATGTAAAACACCAGGCATTAAAACGCTTGCAAAAGTCTTTACGTTGTTAATCATTCCTCCTACCGATGTAGCACCAATATTCATGCCGTGGTAAGCTCTTTCTCTACCAACAAATCTATATCTATGACCCTCTCCTCTTGCTTTATGATAAGCGATTGCAATTTTTATTGCTGTTTCTACAGCTGTAGAACCACAGATCGTATAAAATATTTTATTTAAATTTCCAGGAGTATGTTTAGAAATTTTAGTTGCTAAATCAAAAGATCCACCAAAACCTTGTTGAAATGGTTGACAATAATCTAGAACCTTGAGTTGATTTGTAATTGCATCAATAATTTCTTTTCTACCGTGTCCTAATGGGTTACAAAATAATCCAGAGCTAGCATCTATCATTGTTTTACCCTCATGGTTTTTCAAATAACAACCTTTAGCTTCTGTAATTAGTCTTGGTCTTTCTTTAAAATCCTTATTAGAAGTAAATGGCATCCAGTGCTCATTTAAAGAATTAGGAATTTTAGTTTTGTTATCAGTACTCATAAATTTCGTAGATACTTAGTTTCTAGACTAATTATTAATTTTACACTAGAAAATTTTCCTAGTTTAACACTAAGATTAAATTATACAACCTTAGATTGTTTAATCAAATCTGTAGGCTTAAATTAAACTAAATGATCATTTACATCAGTTTAATTTTGAATTTAAATATGCTTATAAATAATAATGAAAAAGGGGAAAAATGAAAAAAATAATTAGTTTTCTTCTAGGTTGTTTTGTTGCTCTAAACTTAAGTATTTCTACTGCAAATTCTGCAGCTAATGAAGTTAGAGTAGCTTACTTTCTAGAATGGCCAAGTCCTAATTTAGAGGACATGATGAAAAAAAACTTTGCAAAAGCACTAGGTGTACCAGTTAAATGGACAAACTTCACAAATGGTGGAGCTATGACAGATGCTATGCTAGCAGGTGACATTGATATTTCTTATTCTCAGGGATTAGTACCTTTTATAAATGCTGTTAAATCTAAAGCACCAATCAAGCTTGTAGATATAGCAATGGAATATGGAATGGGTGGAACAACTTGTGTAACTTCAAATGCATCTGGTATTACAAAAGCGAACGCTACTGAATTAGAAGGTAAAAAAGTTGCTGTTCCTCTAGGAACGATGGCTGAGTATGTGTTTGATGAAAGTATGAAGGTAGTCGGTGCTGATAGAAAAAAAATGGATATCATACAAATGGATCCTGAAGAAGGAGCTGCTGCTTTAGTAAGCGGTGATGTTGTAATGGCATGTTTGTTTGGTGGTAACTCTATTAAAGCTGCAACTGCTGTTGGATCAAGATTGCTTACAGTTCAAGAAGCTAGGGATGCAGGTATTTTGGGAATAGATATTACTTCAGTAACTACAAAGTTTATGAAAGAAAATCCTGGAATGCTTAGAACTTTTATTGAAGTAACTCACGAAGCAAATGCAAGATATAGAGCTGGAAAAAGCGATATGAATTCTATGTCAAAAGCTTCAGAAATGAAAGTTGCTGATATGAAAGAAACTTTAAGTGGATTCAAATTTCTAACACCTGAGGAAACTAAACAGTCTATGGAAAGTGGAAATCTTGATGCATTCCTTAAAGGAATGGGAACACCAAGAGGAAACGTAGATACTAGTTTCTTACCTCTATAATTTGAAGGTAAATTAAAATTTAATAGGCGCCAATTTTTTAAATTGGTGCCTATTTTTTTTATTTAAATTTTTATATAAAGCATTTATGAGCGATCTTGTTTCTCAAAATTTAAATATGATTTTCAAATCTCCAAAAGGAGAAACTGTTCACGCATTAAAAGATTTAAACTTCACAATAAAAAAAGGAGAGCTTTTAACTGTTTTAGGTCCTTCAGGTTGTGGAAAAACTACACTTTTAAATATTGCAGCAGGCTTCATAAGACCAACATCTGGAACTATTACATTGGGTAGAAATGAAATTAATGGACCAGGAGTTGATAGAGGTATGGTATTTCAACAAGGCGCGTTATTCGAATGGTTAACAGTTGCTGAAAACGTAAACTTTGGACTTAGAATGAAAAAAGAAGATCCTGTTTCAACTGCTAAAAAAGTTGAAGAGTGGTTAGAAATAGTGGGTCTTAAAGGTTTTGGTAATACTCCTACTTATCAATTATCGGGTGGGATGCAACAAAGAGTGGCTCTTGCAAGATGTTTAATTAACGATCCAGATTTAATTTTGATGGATGAACCCTTGGGAGCACTTGATGCTTTAACAAGAGAAAAAATGCAGTCTCTAGTTTTAAAAATTTGGAAAGAAACTGGTAAAACGATTATTCTTATTACTCACTCAGTTGAAGAAGCATTGTTACTTGGCGAAAGATTATATGTGATGGCTCCAAGACCAGGAAGAATTCATAAAGAATACAATCTTCCTTTTGCAGAAATGGGTTTGAAAGAAGATTTAAGAGAAATAAAAAAAAATAAAGAATTTTCACAAAAAAGAGAAGAAATCCTTGAAATGATCTGGAACATGGAAGAGGAAATTATGGGGAAAGATAATTAAATGTTAACTCAAATATTAACTTTTCTAATATTTTTTGCTGTAGTTGGTTGTATTCTTTATGGACGAAGATTAATAAGAACTGAAAAAGTAGATGCAGTATTTGGAAATCCAGAAAGAGCTTTAGGTGGTACTCACTGGGTAATTGTTGGAAGTAGCTTTTTACTTTTAATTTGGCTCTATTATTCTTGGGATATTGCTAAAGGATTTTATCCAAAATCTGCAAATGAGCTGTGCCAAGTTGCAAAAGTGAATGACTCTCTTCTCGGATTGAAATATCAATTCCCAATTGAGGAAAGAGAGTTCAAAAGCACTTCACAAATCAAAAAGGAGAATAAAAATTTAAAATTAATTCAAAATGAAATTCAAAATTCTGAGGAACTAAATAACCAACAAAAAACAATACTAATTAGTTACATAAGTAAAACTAATCAACTCATCCCATTACTTACAAATGAAGATTTATTAGAAATTGAGACCCAACTAAAAATAGATGATATCACTGGAAAAATTAATCTATTAACTGAAAATTTCCAAAAACCTGATTACCCGTTTGAAACCGAGCAAGAGTTAAATGAAAGACTGAAAGCTGTAAATGAAGAAGGTGGTTGGGGTATCACTAAAGTAGATGCAGGGTCAGGATCCATTGAAAATACGTTAGAGGTACCTTTGGTGCCTGCAACATCTAGGGGTTTAAAGTTTCACACCGCCGCCCAAGAATTAAATTTAATAAGTGATGAATTTTTTAAGTTAAGAAATCATAACCCTCAATTTAAAAGCAGGATTAAAGAACTAAAAGAGGAAATTAAATCTTATAGAAAAGACTTAAGTGATAGTGAGGAAGTAGCATCAACATACGCAAAGAATATTGTTAAGATTGCTAGAAGAATTGAATTTGCAAGTATCTATCCTCCGAATTCATTAGATAAGATGCAGGCAGCAATTGTCAAATTTGATAATGCTCAAAAAAAAGAACAAGGTGGATTGAGATTAATCGATATTTTCTTATTTCCTGCAGGAACTATCGTTGCTAGTGGTCCTAGTTGTTCAGAACAAGGATCAGGTAGATGGCTACCTAAACCATCCGATACTTTTAATAAATTCATATTAATGTCAAAACCAAGTGTGGGTTACAAAGATATTCCTCTATTGTGGATACAAATGGTTGATGTGAGTAAAATGATTGGCTTCATTTTACCAGACTGGATTGCAGATGTTTTACCGGGTGAATATCCTGTTCACACTAAAGATGGAATAGTAAAACAGAACTTCAAAGGTGGAGTTCTAAAAATTGTAACTGGTGATTTTAATTTGTTTAAAGTACCAGTGCCTTATGGACATATTTGGGATTCTTTTTTAAGAGTTTTTCTTGGATTAGTTTTTGGAATATTAATTGGTGTACCTCTTGGTCTATTTATGGGATTAAATAGATTTGCAAAAGGATTTTTTGATCCTTTAATTGAACTTTACAGACCTGTTCCTCCACTCGCATGGGCCCCACTTATTATTTCGGTTTTAGGAATTGATAATACAGGAAAAGTTTTTTTACTATTTATGGTATCATTATCAATAATGATAATTTCAGCAAGAGCGGGAGCATCGGGGACTCAATTGTCTAAGATACATGCTGCTCACTCATTAGGTGCTTCAAAAAAACAAATATTAAGACACGTAATATTTCCAAATTCCTTACCTGAAATACTTACTGGTATAAGAGTAGCAGTTGGTATGTGCTGGGGAACGTTGGTTGCAGCAGAATTTTTAGCTGGAACAACTGGAATTGGATTTGTTGAAAACGTTGCAAAAAAATATTTTCAATATGAAGTGATTTGGATAACAATATTCATAATGGGAATGCTGGGACTTTTATTTGATATTACTCTAAGAAAAATAATAGATAAAACAATTCCATGGAGAGGAAAAGGATAAAAAATATATCCCTTAATGAGAATTTTTGATTGCACCACGTATTATGATGAAGAATTAATGATGGATATAAGGTTTAATACCTTAAATGATCAAGTAGAAAAATTTATAGTTGTAGAATCTTTATTTTCACATAGTGGAAATAAAAAAAAACTTAATTTCGATATTAACAATTATTCAAAGTTTAAAGACAAAATTATTTATCTAGTAATTGAAAAGGAACCAGATAACATTAAATTTCATTACGATGATAAAATAAATTCATTAGATAAAAGAATAAATTCACTAAAAAGAATAGAACAATCATACGACTATATGTTTAATGGTTTAAAAGATGCTAATGAGGATGATTTAATTTTATTAAGTGATAACGATGAAATACCTAATTTAAAATCCGATCAATTTTTAAAGTCAAAAAGTAAAGTTTTTATTTTTAAACAAATGATGTTCTATTATAAATTTAACTTGCACTATGAAAAGTTAAAATGGTTTGGTTCTAAAGGTTGTAAGAAAAAAAATTTAAAGAATATGTCGTGGTTAAGAAATTTGAAAAACAAAAAATATCCATGGTGGAGATTTGATACTTTTTTTTCAAAATTAAAAACACGACACTTAGAAATTATAGATGATGGAGGTTGGCATTTTACTAATATTAAAAGTCCGGATGCTCTATTTGAAAAACTTAAAAATTTTGGTCACCATGATGAATTTGATGAAAGTGGTATTGATGTAGAGTTTATTAAGTCAAAGATAAAGAATAAAGAAGTTTTTTATGATCATTTTGCAGACAAAACTAATTCAGAGAAATGGAAAGCAAGCTATAAGTTAAAAAAAATTGATAATGCGCTTTTACCTAAATATTTAAAAAATAATACCGAAAAGTTTAAAGATTGGTTCGATAATTAATGAAAATAAATAAACTTAAAAAAGATTTAATTAAGATTTTTGTAAAGTATAAGTTAAGTAAAGCGCATGCAAAAATATGTTCGGATGCCATCATAAATGCAGAACTAGTTGGTGCTAGTTCCCACGGTATTTCAAGAGTGAAAATGTATTGTGATAGAATTAAAAAGAGAGTTATTAATCCAAAACCTAAGATAAAATTAAAAAAAATATCCCATTCAATTTTTCATGTTGATGCAGACAATAGTATTGGGTTTGTAGCTGCGGATATCGCAATTAAACGGGCGATAAAAAGTGCAAAAAAAACTGGATTTAGTTTGATTGGAGTTAAAAATAGCGGCCACTTTGGATTATCAGGATATTATGCAGAACAAGCTATTAAAAAAAATCTTATAGCACTATGTTTCACCAATGCGCCCCCAGCAATAGCTCCTTTTGGATCTAGAAAAGCGTTATTTGGAACTAACCCAATTTGCTTTGGTGCTCCAACTTCATCAAGAGTGCCATTTATTTTTGATGCATCCATGTCAATAATTAATAGAGGCAAAATAAGATTGGCTGCAAAAACTAAAACAAAAATTCCAAAAGGAACTGCACTCGATAAAAAAGGACAACCAACTACTAATGCTTCGAAAGCCTTGAAAGGTGTCCAATTACCAATCGCAGGTTTTAGAGGATCTGGTCTAGCCTGGATGGTTGATATTTTAAGTGGAGTTTTGACTGGGAGTGATCATTCTGGAAAGGTTAAAGATCCATTCGATGATTTTAGCGGACCACAAAATGTAGGTCATTTATTTATGGTATTTAAACCAAATTTATTTGTTGGAAATTTTAGACAAAGGATTAAGGAAAATATTAAAAGAGTAAAGAATTTACCTAAAATAAGAGGTACGAGTGATATTTTGTACCCTGGTCAAAATAAATACAAAAGATATAAAAAAAATATGAAAGGAACTATTAAAATACCTCATGCTATTTTGAAAGATTTTGAAAATCTATGAGAAAAATTTTAATTTTTTTTTTATTTTTTTTTATAATTCATCCTCTAAAAGCTAAAGAATTCAATTTAAGAAATATTGTTGATCTAAATGAACCTTGGGGATCTACCTTTATAAATCACGAAGAATTACTTATTACTGAAAAATCCGGGAAAATTAAAATTATAAATTTAAAAAATAAAGATATAAAAACTATAGATCATAATCTTAAGGTTCTCGAATATGGACAAGGAGGACTATTAGATATTCTTTTTAAAGATAATATGGTTTGGGTTTCCTATACAGAAGATCGAGGTAATTATAAAACTAGTACATCTGTTGCAAGAGGAACCTTTAACAGAGACAAAATCGATTTTACAAATATTTTTCAAGCTTATCCACCAATTGACTCTCCTTATCATTTTGGATCACGGTTAGCCATACAGGGAAAATATTTGTTTGCGTCTATTGGAGAAAGAGGGCAAGGCATGATTGCACAAGATAGCTCAAAGCACCCAGGAAGTATTATAAGAATTCATATAGATGGTAAAATTCCTAAAGATAATCCAAAATTTATAGATAAGAATGATTGGTTGCCAGAAATTTATCAAATAGGAGTAAGAAACCCACAAGGACTTACATTGTCCCCTTTCGATCAAAAAATTTACATTAGCAACCATGGTGCAAAAGGTGGGGACTGGTTTGGTGAAGTAAAAAAAGGTGAAAATTATGGTTGGAAAATTTTAGGATGGGGAGGAACAAATTATAGTGGAACTAAAATTGGACCAAAATGGAAACCAGGTTTCACAAAAGCAATTCAGTACTGGGTTCCATCGATAGCTACTAGTGCAATTACTATCTATAAGGGAGAGGAATTCAAAGAATGGAATGGTAATGCTTTAATAACTTCTTTAAAAGATATGTCGTTAAGAAAATTAGATTTTACTAATTTAGAAAATGTTAAAGAAGAAGTAATTTTTCAAAGAAAAATAGGAAGAATAAGAGATATTCAAGTACATCCTAAAAATGGTAAGATCTATTTTTTAAGCAAAAAAAGTTTATGGGTAATGGAAAAAGTATAAGTTTATGAATTATGATTATTTAATCGTTGGTGCTGGATCCGCAGGATGTGTTCTTGCAAATAGATTATCTGAAAATACAGATAATAAAGTTGCAGTTTTTGAGGCAGGCGGTTCAAGTGACTTGTGGAAAGTTAAAATGCCACTTGCTCTTTTATATACAATGCATGATCCGAAATATAACTGGAAATATTACTCAGAACCAGAGCCATATTTAAATAATAGAAGAGTTTTTTGCCCGAGGGGTAAAATGATAGGAGGTTGTTCTTCCCATAATGGGATGGTTTTTGTTAGAGGAAATAGAGATGATTATTCAAGATGGGAAAGTTTTGGTCTTAAAAACTGGTCTTACGAAAAAGTATTGCCATATTTTAAAAAAATTGAAACTTGGTCAGAAGGTGAAAATCAGTATAGAGGTTCTTTAGGTCCTCTTCCCATAAATTTATCTAAAAATCCAAACCCATTATTTAAAGCTTTTATTAATGCAGCAGGACAAGCTGGTCACAAAACAAACATTGATATGAATGGTGAGGAGCAAGAAGGTTTTGGTATGTTTGATACAACAATGCATCAAGGTGAAAGAGCTGGTGCTGGTAAATATTATTTAAATCCAGTTAAAAATAGAAAAAATTTGAATATTTTAAAAAATTCTTATGTAGAAAAAATATTATTTGATGGGAAAAAGGCTATAGGTGTTCAGGTCAAAATAAAGAATGAAGTTAAAAAAGTTTATGCAAATAAAGAAGTTATACTTAGCGGTGGCTCAATTAATTCACCACAATTGTTAATGCTGTCAGGGATTGGTGATGCAAATCATCTTAAAGAAAAAGGTATTGAGGTAGTAAATGATGTTAAGGGAGTTGGAAAAAATTTACATGATCATTTAGAAACTTATATACAGCAAGAGTGTAAAACACCTAATACTTTATATACTTATACAAAATTAATACCCAAAGTATTAGCAGGTATACAATGGTTTCTGTTTAAATCAGGACCATGCTCTAAATCATTTTTAGAAGCTGGTGGATTTGCAAAATCCTCACCAGATAGAAAAGTTGCTAATATTCAATTTCATTTCTTTCCTTCTTTTGTAATAAACCATGGGCTAGTAGATCCAGATACTCATGGTTATCAATTACATGCAAGTCCTAATCACCCAAAGAGCAGAGGACAAATTACTTTAAGCTCTTCTGATCCATATGAGTATCCAAAAATATTATTTAATTATTTGAAAGAGGATGAGGATTTAAAACAAACAAGAGAGTGTATTCATGTTGCAAGAAAAATATTATCTCAACCTGCTCTCTTAGAACATGCTGGCAAAGAAATAGGTCCTGGCTCAGAAGCTCAAACAGATGATGAATTAAATGAATATATAAGATCTAAAGCTGACACAGCTTATCATCCATGCGGAACTTGTAAGATGGGTATTGACGATATGGCTGTGGTTGATGAAAATTTAAGAGTAAAAGGGATAAAAAATTTAAGAGTCATCGATGCATCAGTAATTCCTGAGATACCTAGTGCAAATTTAAATGCACCTGTCCTGATGATTGCTGAAAAAGGATCAGAATTAGTTCTTAATTGATTTAACTTAAGCTTGATTAGAGCAGATATCTTTAATTACTGGGGTATTAGCACAATCACCACACTTAGTAACTTTTACGATACAGCCATCATCAAGTTTTTTAACATCAACAACTCTATGACATTTTGAACATGTTGCTGATATTGTTAAACCACATTTTCTGCAGTTGTGTGTTTCTAGTTCCATGTGAATAAAATAAGAAAAAAAAATATTTTTTCAACATTTTAAAATTTTTTGATAATAAATCTCAAAACTAATGATAATCATTATCATAAAAAAAATGCATAAAATTGATAAAAAAAATTTAGTTGGTAATGATTATCATTAACAAAAAATAAAATGAAAAAAAAAGATACTTCAAAACCATTAATGCTCTATTTACCTGAATCTATTTATTTACAATTAATTAAAATAAAAGAATTAGAACCAGATATAACAAACGTTGAACTTATAGAAAGATTTTTAGCAACTAAAGAATTTGATGAAATTAAAAAGGGTAATTTCCATGATAATCTTTTTTCTAAAATAAAAGAAAATAATTTCATTAATCAAGAAACAGGAATTAAAATACCTAAAGAAACTATTGATTTACTTAATTTACAAAAGAATACTGTTATTAAACAATTTCAAGAAAATAGTGAAACTTATTTTGCAAAAAGTTCCTTTCCGTTGTCCAGTTCACAAAATGCTTTTGGTCTGGTTTGGAGAATGTGTGAAACTTATGAACTTTGGTGTAAAGAAATAAAAAGAGAAAAATTAATTAAACTTAAATTTATAGATTAATTAGATGGTATAAAAATTAAGCAAAGACCGTTATTGCAAAATCTTTTTCCAGTTTCTGAAGGTCCATCATCGAATACGTGCCCATGATGTGCGCCACAATTCGCACAATGATATTCAATACGTTTCATTCCAAATGAATAATCTACTTTTGTTTTAAAAGCACCTGGAAGAGCTTCAGAAAATGACGGCCACCCTGTCCCACTATCAAACTTGGCATTAGAGGAAAATAGTTTAGCATTACAATTAGCGCAATGATAAAAACCTTCTCTAGTTTCGTAATTTAAACTGCTTGTAAATGGCCTTTCGGTTCCCTCCTTAAACATTATTTTTTTTTGTTCTTCAGTTAGTGATTTATTTATAATTTTTTTTTCTATGGTCGCGTATAAAGATGATAAGGGGATAAAAAAAAATGATGAAAAAGTTGAAACTAGTAATTTAATAAACTTTCTTTTTTTCATTATAGTTTAAATTAAACTTATCCCATTGACATAAAATATTACTGCTAAAATTAATATTAGAGCTATATAAACTACAAAATAGATAAAAAATTTTATTTTTTTCTTCACAGGTTTAAAATCCTAATTTAGACCAGCTACTTTTTTCCTGTGTTTTATTCACAAATTTGTTTATTTCTTTTTTTGAGGGTTTTCTAAACATAAATGCGATAAATAAAATTACTGTAAGAACAGTTAAAGAAAATATAACAGGAACCATAAATCAAAATATTAAATTTCATTGAAACATATAATGGGAACAATTGTCCTAGTTGAATTTAAAAAGTCTCCATTCTTCCTTGGATTTCAAGATCTTTATTGACAACAATTATCTCTCCAGAAGATGAGCCGGTTTCTAGTAAAGACGAAATTACTACAAAATGAGTTACAAGAATCAAATTTTTATCACTTTTCCAACTTCCAATTAATTTTTTAAGGTTAGCAATTTGTGTTTCTTCATTTTTTGAAAATTTTGGATCATAAAATGAGTTCAGCGCATCAAAAGTAATAAAATTTTCAAAAGCATACAAAGCAGTATCTCTGCATCTACACCACTCACTACTCAAAACTGCATCTATTTGAATTTTATTATCTTTAAAAAAATTCCCTATCCTTTTCGATTGTTCAATTCCTTTGTTACTCAAGTTTCTTTGTGTAGAACAATCATTTAATAGAAAATTTTCTGGATCACCATTACCAGGTGCAATTGCATGTCTTATAAAAACTATTTTACTACCTTCTTTAAGATAGTTTATTATTTCATTGTTTGCGAATGCTTTACTTGCAAAAAGAGATGATAAGATTAAAAATGAAAGAAAAAAATTCTTAAAATAAAACATATATTAATATAATTATTTGCAGAAAATTAATAATTACTGATGCTGCATGCAAGTATTTAAACTTTTTTTCCCTTCCTTTATCTCGAGCATTATTAATCATTGGCATCAGAACAAATAATGAAAAAGCGAACAATGTTGCAATAATTACTAAAAGATAAAAATCAAAACTAATAAAATTTCTGTAAAATAAATATATACAAATTAAAGAAACCAATATTAAATTTATTAAGTAATAGTATGGAAAAATTGTTCTAACAAACTTTCTTGCATCATTTTCTTTAAGAACTTTAAAAATAACAGGCGCAACACCAAAGGAAAAAAATAACATTATGCCCAAAACGACTGATGGTAAAATAATCTCAATTTGCATAATTGTGTATATACCAATTTTTTTTCAATCAAATAGATGCAAAATGTCCTGAATTTAATTTGTGTTTCTTATAAAAAGAACAAAAAATATTGATGTCATAAACATTATTAGTGCGTATGAAGCTGTTGGAACTAAGTAAATTACATCATTAAAAATTTGGGACGCAACAAATACAGCCAACGTTCCGTTTTGTAATCCACATTCAAGCGAAATACATCTTCTTTGTTCTATACCTGATGCAAATAACTTTGCGATAAAATATCCAATAATCATCATGACTACATTTAATACCAATGTAATAATGCCTGCTTGTTTTAGATAATCTGTAATATTTTCCCATTCCTCAATCCAAATCGCCAAAAAAACTATAACAAATAATAAAAGTGAAATTCTTTGGATTAATTTCTCATTTGATGAAATAAATATTGTAGCAAATTTTCTAATTACCATCCCGATAATTACAGGTAAGGTTACAACCAAAAACATCTTTATTGAAATTCCAATCATTGAAATTTCTTTATTTAAATAATCTATCTGTAAAATATCTGCCGATTTAAAAACTATAAATGGAACCGAAATTATACTAATTAAACTTATAATCGCTGTTAATGAGACAGATAATGCAACATCACCATTTGCAAATTTAGTTAACACATTTGAGGTTACTCCACCTGGAGCAGCTGCTATAATCATAACTCCCAATGCTATTTCTAAAGGTGTTTTAAATATTTTGATTAATATTAAAGCAACAATTGGAAGAATAATTAATTGACAAATGACACCTAAAAGAAAATCCTTTGGTTGACTAATAACTCTTGTAAAATCTTTGATTGTTAGTCCTAATCCTAGAGTTAACATTATCAAAGCTAATGCAATTGGTGTAATTTTAGTTACAATTTCCATTTTATGCCATATTAACTTATTATATAGACATCGTAAATATATGTAAAAATAACTTATGCTTTCAAATAAAGAAATAATTTGTCCAATTAACCTTCTAGATGTTGCACATAAAAAAAAAGATATTCCTGCAGGAATTGTAAATGCTGGAAAAATGCTTCCCATGCTATCAGTAATAGATGCGGTCAAAGAAAATTTGATAAATCCTATTTTAATTGGTGATAAAGATGAAATTCAAAAATGCGCAGAGGAATTACAATTTGATATTTCAAAATATGAAATTATCCATGAACCTAAAGAAAACTCAACAGCTAAAATAGCTGCAAAACTAGCTTCTCAAGGAAAAATAAAAATTATAGTTAAAGGCCATATTCATACAGATGTTTTAATGAAAGAGGTAATTAAGAAAGAATATAATTTGTTAGGAAAGACTAGACTAAGCCATATTTGGCACATGACATTAGAAAAGAATGATCAGCCAATAATAATAACTGATGGCGCTTTAAATGTTTCACCAAATGTAAAAACAAAAATGCATATTTTAAAAAATGTAATAAATTTTTGTCACAGAATTGGTATTGAAAAACCAAAAGTTTCTGTTCTTTCTGCAACAGAAGAAGTTTTAGACAGTGTTCAAAGTTCTATTGATGCAAAAGAAATAACAGAGCTTGCTAAAAAAGAAAATCTTAAAGCAGATGTATTTGGTCCATTAGCTTTTGATAATAGTGTGTCTAAAAAATCATCTGGAATTAAAGGTATTAAAAATTCAGTCGCTGGTCAGGCCGATGTTTTGTTGGTTCCTAATGTTGAGGCTGGTAATGCATTAGTAAAAATGATGATATATTTCATGGGTGCATGTGCAGCTGGAGTTGTGGTTGGTGGAAAAGTTCCAGTAGTAATAACAAGTAGATCTGATGAGGCAACTGCTAGGATGGCATCTATAGCAGCTGCAGTAGTTGCATTAGATTAATAATCAAAATATAAATACTGCCAAAATGGGAATTCAATATTTAAAAAAAGCCGTCAAAACCGCGTCAACAGATGATACAAAAACTAAAGATATTGTTCAAAAATTGTTATCTGAATTAGAAAAATCTAAAGAAGATGGTTGTAAAGAACTTACAAAAAAATTTGATAAATTTAACGGAGAGATAGTTGTTTCTAAAGAAAAAATTAATGAAATAAATAAGTCGCTAGATCAAAAAACTAAGGATGATATTCAATTCTCGTATGAAAGAGTAAGAAAATTTGCAGAAGCACAACTGAAAAATTATGGACAAGATTTTGAGGTAGAGCTTTCAAAAGGGCTTTATGCTGGTCAAAAATTAATTCCCGTTAATACTGCAGGATGTTACATACCTGGTGGAAGGTATGCTCATATAGCATCAGCTGTTATGAGTGTAACAACTGCAAAAGTTGCAGGTGTAAAAAATATAATTGCTTGTAGTCCTCCAAAAGAAAAAATGGGTGCGCATCCAGCTATTATATATACTGCAAATCTTTGTGGGGCAGATGTAATTTTAAATCTTGGTGGCGTTCCAGCTATTGCTGCAATGACTTATGGACTGTTTGGAAATGAACCTGCAGATATATTAGTTGGACCTGGTAATCAATTTGTTGCTGAAGCTAAAAGAATTTTATTTGGAAAAGTTGGTATTGATTTGTTTGCTGGACCAACAGAAATTGCAATTATAGCAGACGAAAGTGCTGACCCAGAAATTGTTGCTGTGGATTTAGTTGGACAGGCCGAACATGGATATAATTCACCAGCATGGCTTTACACCACAAGTAAAAAACTTGCTGAGCAAGTTATGAAAAGAGTTCCCGAATTAATTTCTGAACTTCCAGAATTACCAAGAACAAGTGCCGAAGCGGCATGGAAAGATTATGGTGAAGTAATTCTTTGTGACACTGATGAAGAAATGGCAAAAATAAGTGATGAATATGCTCCAGAACACTTAGAAGTACAAACAAAAAATCTAAAATGGTTTCATGATCGTCTAAAAAACTATGGATCATTATTTATTGGTGAAGAAACTACTGTTGCTTATGGAGATAAATGTTCAGGTACAAATCATATTTTACCAACAAAAGGTGCAGGAAAATATACTGGTGGTTTATTTGTGGGAAAATTTATTAAAACATTGAGCTTCCAAAGGATGACTAAAGAGTCTACTAAAGAAGTTGGCGCTGCAGCTGCTAGAATATCAAGATACGAAGGTATGGAAGCGCACGCAAGAACTGGTGATGTTCGATTGAGAAAATACGGATATTCAAATTAAGTCTAGTATATATTGAAAAATCAAATTAAAAAAATTATCAAATATCTTGTTACAGGGAGTTTTTTATTTTTTTTA
>CACJOS010000002.1 GCA_902595115.1 uncultured Pelagibacteraceae bacterium | reverse complement strand
AAAATATAGATAAAAAAAACTTTTATATTAAAGATGTCATAGAAAAACCCAATATAAATGATGCTCCATCAAATAACGCTGTAATTGGTAGATATATTTTACCAAAAAAAATATTTAAAATTCTAAAAAATCAAAAAAAAGGAAAAGGTGGAGAAATTCATATTACAGACGCTATTAGAACTTTAATTCAGCAGGATAATAAATTTATTGGTCATAACTTTGAAGGAAAATATTTAGACTGTGGAACAATGCATGGATATATTAAATCTTCATTAGAGATTGCTAAGTCATGAAACTTTGTATGATAGGTACTGGATATGTGGGTCTTGTAAGTGGAGTTTGTTTTGCTGATTTGGGAAATAATGTAATATGTGTTGATAAAGACCAACAAAAAATTAATTCTCTTAAAAAAGGTAAAATTCCTATCTACGAACCAGGTTTAGAGGAATTAGTTTTAAAAAATTATAAAAATAAGAGGCTTAATTTTTCAACAGATCTGGAAGATTCAGTAAAAAAATCTGATATAATTTTTATATGTGTCGGTACACCTACAAAAAAAGGTGGAAGTAGTGCTGACTTAAGCCAGGTTTATAATGTTGCAAAAAATATTAGTAAATCAATTAATAAATTTAAAATTATTATTACCAAATCAACAGTTCCTGTTACAACTGGTGACGAAATTGAAAAAATTATAGGAAAAAAAAATAAAAAAAAAAATTTTTCAATAGTTTCAAATCCTGAATTTCTGAGAGAAGGAGAGGCAATTAGAGATTTTATTTATCCTGATAGAGTTGTAGTTGGTACAAACGAAGTTAGGTCAAATAAGATTCTAAAAACGCTTTACTCACCATTAATTTCTAAAGGAGCTCAATATCTTAATACCTCAAGAAGAGCAGCTGAACTAATTAAATATGCCTCAAATGCATTTTTAGCGACTAAAGTAACTTTTATAAATGAGTTGGCTAACTTATGTGAAAAAACAAATATTAATATTGAGGATATATCAATAGGTATGGGTTTAGATAAACGTATTGGTAGTCGTTTTTTGCGAGCAGGCCCAGCATACGGTGGGTCTTGTTTTCCAAAAGATACAAAAGCAATAATCAATACTTCAGACAGATTTAAAACAAATCTCTCAGTTATTAAAAGTGTAATTAAATCAAATGAGAATAGATCGAATCTGTTATTAAATCGTGTTAAGAATTTATTAAAAAATAGAATTAAGAACAAAAATATTTGTTTCTTAGGTGTTACATTTAAAGCTAATACTGACGATATGAGAGATTCATCAAGTTTATCAATGATACCTGCATTAAGTAAAAAAGGTGCAAAAGTTAATTATTATGATCCCACTGGATCTAAAAGCGAATTAAACAAATATAAGAATGTCGCCTATAAACAAAATATTAAAGATGCAATAAAAAAATCAGATCTAATAATTATTCACACAGAATGGAATGATTTTAAATCAATTAATTTCAAAACTTACATAAAAGGAAAAAAACCAATAATATTCGATATGAGAAATATTTACTCACCTTCAAAAATGAAACAACAAGGTTTTAAGTATTTTGGTATTGGAAGATAATTAATTAATTTAATTCAAATATAGCATCAACTTCAACGGCTACACCTAATGGTAAGCTATTTACGCTAACTGCGGCTCTTGTATGCATTCCGGCATCCCCAAATATTTTTGATATTGTATCAGATGCACCATTAATTACTTTAGGTTGATCAGTAAATGTATCTGTTGAATTTACAAACCCAGTTAATTTTATACATGTTTTTATTTTAGATAGATCTCCATTTGTAGCTTTTTTTGACTGTGCAACTATACTCAATGCACATCTTATTGCAGCTTGATAGCCCTCATCTAGATTTAAATCTTTTCCTAATTTGCCTTTAATAAGTTTACCTTCCGAGTCTATTGAAATTTGTCCTGAAATATAAAGTAACTTTCCCACTACTTTAGTTGCAACATAAGAACCAACTGGATCAGCAGCATTAGGTAGTGTTAAATTATTTTTTTTAATATTTTCTTCAAAGTTCATTTTTTTTTCTTTTTTTTATTTCTATCGTATTCTCTTCTTTTCTCAATCAATATTAATGCTTCTTCCATGGTTAGTTCAGTCGGATCTTTTTCTTCAGGTATAGTTGCATTTAAAGATTTATATTTAATATACGGTCCATACTGACCCTTCATAATCCTTACTGGTTTTTTATCTTCGGGATGTTCACCCAGATCCTTAATTAATGATGAAGAAATTCTTCCTGGTTTTGCTTCAGCTATTAACGTTATAGCTCTATTTAATCCTATAGTAAAAATATCCTCAACATTTTCTAGTCTTGCAGATTTATTCTCACATTTTAAGTATGGACCAAATCTTCCAGAATTTAAAAAAATTTCTTTTTGATTTTCAGGATTTAAACCAAGGGTTTTTGGTAGAGAGCATAAATATTTTGCTTTATCTAAATCTATTGAATCAATATCAACACCCTTAGGTATAGATACATTTTTTAAATTGTCATCTTTTTGTTTTTTAAGTTTTTTCTTTTTTTTTGGTTTTTCATCTATTTCCTCTTTATCAATTTCGTATTGTAGATACGGACCGAATCTTCCATTTTTTAAATATATATCTTTCCCATTTTCGTGCTTTCCTATTAATTTCGGCTCAGCCAAGTTTAATTGTTCAGCTGCTTTAGCTTTTGAAAGTGGTCTTGTAAACTTACATTCTGGATAATTAGTACAACCAATAAATGCCCCACCTCTAAAACTGTTTTTTAAACTTAGCATACCCTCAACAGGCGACTTGCATGATTTGTTGTATAATTTACAACTTCTATCAACTTTTCCATCAGAGTTTGTCTCAAAAACTAAACTTCCTAAGCTATCGTTGAGCAAATCAAGTACTTCTCTTGTTCTCTTTTCTTTTACAGTAGTTACATTTTTATTGAAATCTGCCCAAAATTGTTCAAGAACTTTAATCCAGTCCTCCTTACCAGATGTAATCTCATCCAGTTGATCTTCAAGTTTAGCTGTAAATCCATAATCAACATATTTAGTGAAAAGTTTTTCTAAAAATGCCGATATTAATTTACCTCTATCTGTGGGAAAAAATCTCTTATTAACGATATCTGCATATCCTCTATTAGCAATTACAGAGATAATGCTTGCATATGTCGATGGCCGTCCAATACCTAATTCTTCAAGTTTCTTAACTAAACTGGCTTCAGAATATCGTGGAGGTGGTTGAGTAAAATGCTGTTCATCAACAAAACTCTCAATATTTATTGGACCTTTATTTACCTCTGGAAGTATTTTTTCATCACTGTGATCGTCCTCAATTTTATAAAGTTTTAAAAAGCCATCAAATTTAATTACAGATCCACTTGATCTTAAAATATTCTTAGAGTCATCGGATTCTATGGTTATAGTTTTTCTATCAAACTTTGCAGACTCCATTTGTGAAGATAAAGCTCTCGACCAAATTAAGTTATAAAGTTTATTTTGATCAGAGCTTAAATATTTTTTCATTTTCTCGGGTGAATTTTCTATATTTGTTGGTCTTATTGCTTCATGTGCCTCTTGAGCGTTTTTAGCTTTCTTACCAGAATAATTTAACGGTTGTTCAGGTAAATAATTCTTACCAAAATTATTATCTATATAAGATCTAAATTCATTCACAGCTTCTTGAGAAATGTTTGTTCCATCAGTTCTCATATATGTGATCAAACCTTTCGTATCACCACCGATATCAATACCTTGATACAATCTTTGTGCTATTTGCATTGTTCGTGAGGCACCAAAACCTAATTTACTTGACGCTGTTTGTTGTAAAGTAGAGGTTGTAAATGGTCCAACAGGATTTCTATTAAATATTTTAGACGTAATATCAGTAATTTTATAATTTTTATTTTTAATTTTTTCAATTGCTATATTAATATCCTCTTTATTTTTAAAACTAAATTTTTCAATTTTATTACCATCTAGTTGTAAAATTGTAGAATTAATTTTTGAATTGTCATTTGTATTAAAATTTACATTAAGTGTCCAAAACTCATCTGGTTTGAATATTTCTATCTCATGCTCTCTCTCCGTAAGTAATTTTAAAGCTACTGACTGAACTCTACCTGCCGATTTTGAACCTGGAAGCTTTGTCCATAGTATTGGTGAAATATTAAAACCAACTAGATAGTCTAATGCTCGTCTTGCCATATAAGCGTCTACTAACTGATCCTCAATTTTTCTCGGATTTTCAATACCTTTTGTAACTGCATTTTTAGTTATCTCATTAAAAACTACTCTTTCAATTTTTTTATCTTTTAAAAGTTTTTTTTCATCTAAAAATTCTTTAACATGCCAAGCAATAGCTTCACCTTCACGATCAGGATCAGTTGCAAGAATAATCTTATCAGACTCTTTTGCAACATCTGTAATTTCTTTTAAATATTTTTTAGAAAAACTATCAACCTCCCATATCATCTTAAATTTATTTTCAGGATCGACAGATCCATTTTTTGATGGCAGGTCTCTTATATGACCGTAACTTGCTAAAACTGTATAATTATCTCCCAAATATTTATTTATAGTTTTTGCTTTTGCAGGACTTTCAACAATAACAAGATTCATAATGACTGAAACTACACATAAATTATACTTTTAGTCAAATTAATAAATTTTTGTCTTCGATTCAGTATTATTTTTTAAGCGTTTTATATTTTCTCTATGGGTAATCAATATGAGTAAAAATAAAATTATATAAAAATAATAGTTGATATTATCTATAAAAAAATAACTTGATATAGGAACAAGTAATGATGCTACCATCGATGCAAGGGAAGAATACTTTGACATGACAAACACAACAAACCAAACAATTATAAAAATGACTGCCAAGTAAATATTTACACAAAAAAGTATACCAACATATGTAGCAACTCCTTTTCCACCTTTAAACTTTAACCATATAGGAAAAACATGCCCTAAAAAAACTGCAATAGAAGATGTAAATAAGTATTCAGAAAAATTAAACTTTATTATTAAAAGTAAAATTACTGCTTTACCTATATCCAATATTAAAGTGCTATAGCCAATTAATTTATTACCTGTCCTTAATGCATTTGTTGCACCAATGTTACCTGACCCAATTTCACGTATATCTTTTCCTAAAAAAATTTTTGTTAATAAAAATCCAAATGGAATAGAACCTATTAAATAGCTAATAAATAAAATTAAGAACAACATATTTAATTCGCTTTAAATAACTCCTCACCGTTAACAAATGTTGATAAAACTTTTCCTTGCATCTTTTTATCTTCTATAGATGTATTCTTAGACTTAGAAACCAAATTTTCTTTTTTGATTATCCATGGTTTATTTATGTCTACTATACAAAAATCTGCATTACTTCCTATACTGAGGTTTCCTTTATTTATTTTTAGTATTTTAGCTGGATTACTTGTTAATAGTTCAATAATTTTAAAAAGTTTAATTGAATTGTTGTGATATTGTTCTAATGCCAATGGTAAAAGTGTTTCTATACCTGATGCACCAGTTGCTGCTTGTGAAAAAGTTAATCTTTTAGACTCTTCATCTTCTGGTTTATGATCTGAAACAATTACATCAATAAGATCTTTATTTATTGCATCTACAAGTGACATCCTGTCCTCCTCAGTTCTTAAAGGCGGAGACAGTTTTAAGAAAGTTCTAAAATCACCAATATCATTTTCATTTAAAGACAAATTATTAATTGATACTCCGGTAGTAAATTTTACAGCATCTTTCTTTCTTTTAATTACATCAACCGACTTTGATGATGAAATTTGTGAAATATGGTACCTGCAATTAAAATCTTCTAACAAAGTTAGGTCTCTTTCGATAATAATTCGTTCCGCCAAGTCAGGTATACCCTGCAAACCTAAACGTGTTGCAACTATACCGTCATTCACGCTTCCATTTTTAGATAACTCAAAATCCTCAGCATGTTGCATTATTAAGCAATCAAGATCGTAAGCTGATCTCATAATTCTAGACATTAATCGAGTATTTTGAATTGTTTTAATACCATCTGTAAATGCAATAATTCCTTTTTTTTTTAAAAGTCCAAATTCAGTCATGTTTGTACTTTCTAAATTTTTAGTTAATGATGCAGAGGGATAAATATTTATCTTGGATTTATCTCGACCTCTACGTTTTAAAAAGTCTACAATAGATACATTATCTATAACTGGTGATGTATTTGGCATTGTAACAACCGATGTTACGCCACCAGATAGAGCAGCATTACTTAGGGTTTTAAAATTCTCTTTATATTCAAAACCAGGCTCACCCACAAATACTCTCATATCTACTAATCCTGGGAATATATGTTTACCATTTAAATCAATGAATTTTTCTCTAGAAGGAATATTATTTTTATTCACTTTTTTGCCAACAGCTTCGATTTTGCCTTCCTCATTAATTATTAATCCTCCAATTTCATCAATTGCATTATAAGGATCTATTATATTTGCATTTAAATAAATTTTTTTCTTCATTGTTGTCCAAAAATTTTTAAACAAGCCATTCGTACAGCTACACCCAGTTCAACCTGTTCTTTAATTACGCTTTTATTAATATCATCAGCAAGTTTTGTATCTATTTCGATACCTCTATTCATAGGACCAGGATGCATTATGAGTGCATCCTCTTTTGCTAGTTTAAGTTTATCTGGTGTTAAGCCATAATATTCATAATACTCTCTGTTTGATGATAAAAATGAACTTGTCATTCTTTCATTTTGTAATCTTAACATCATGACAATATCACAATCTTTGACACCGTCTTTCATGTTAGTAAATTTGTTTATTCCTAATTTCTCAATATCTTTTGGCATTAAATTTGATGGTGCAACAATATTTAATTCAGCACCTAACATGTTAAGTAAATAAATATTTGATCTTGCAACTCTTGAATGGAGAATATCACCACAAATTGCAATTTTTAATCCACTTATTTTTTTCTTTCTATCAATAATTGTTAATGCATCTAATAAAGCCTGAGTTGGATGCTCTCTTCTTCCGTCTCCAGCATTTAATACAGCACAATTTACTTTTTGTGAAAGTAGATTACATGCTCCTGAATCCTGATGTCTGATAACTATGATATCTGGATGCATCGCATTTAATGTCATTGCAGTATCAATTAAGGTTTCACCTTTTTTAATTGCTGAATTTACTATATTCATTGACATTACGTCTGCACCCAATCTCTTACCTGCTAACTCAAAAGAACTTTGTGTTCTTGTTGACGGCTCGAAAAAGAGATTGATTTGAGTTTTACCTCTTAAAATATCAATTTTTTTATTTTTGCTCTTATTTAAAGTTATAAATGATTTAGCTTCTTCTAAAATTAAATTTACATCAGAAATAGAAAGGTCTTGTATTCCGAGAAGGTGTTTTTTTGAAATTTTAATAGCTTTTTTATTAATTGCCATTAAAACCAACTCTATAAACTTTTAATGCCACTAAGGCAAGGGTTTAATTATTTAAATAATCAATAGCTCCTTGAAGGATAAATGTAGCCGCTTTTTCATCGATTTTCTTTTTTTTTTGAGAAAATTTTATGTCTAGATCGCTCGATAAACTATAAGCCCCTGATGTTGATAGCCTTTCATCCCACAAACAAACTGGAATAGCAGTTTTTTCTTCAATAATTTTAGCTTTATCTCTGATTGATTGTGAACTTTTACCAAATGATCCGTCCATATTTAGCGGATTTCCAACAATTATACCTGAAATATTATTTTCTTTTATAATATCAATAAGTTCAGAAGATAAATTTTCTATGTTGGTAAATTGAATAGTCTTATAAGGAGTGGCAATTTTCCTCCTATCATCACAGACAGAAACACCAATTCTTTTAGATCCTAGGTCTAAACCTAATAATCTTGAACTATTATCTAATTTATCTTTTAAGGCATCGATTGTGATCATATTGTAATTTTCAGATTAAATGATAGTTTTCAATATTCTTATCATATGACTATAGATCTTAAAACAGTAAAGCATATCTCTAAATTGTCCAGAATATCGATAGATGATAATAAAGCTAAAAAATTAAGTGATGATTTAAATTCAATATTTAAATTTATTGAAAAACTAGAGGAGCTAGATACTGAAAAAATTGAACCACTCACATCAATTGCTGAAACAAATTTAAAACTAAGAAAGGACGAAATTAAATCAAAAAATATAAGAGAAGATATACTTAAAAATTCACCTGAAGATAATAAAGATTTTTTTGTAGTCCCAAAGGTTGTTGAATAATGTCTAATATAATTGATTTAAAACTATTTGAGTTAGTTGAAAAAATAAAAAAAAAAGAAATTTCATCTAATGAAGTTACTAAAGCATTTATTGACAGGTCACAAAAATCAAAAAAACTAAATTCTTATATTACAGAAAATTTTGAAAATGCATTACAAAAAGCAAAACAATTTGATGAAAAACCAGATTTTAATAAAAAATTACCTGGCATTCCTTTAGCAGTAAAAGATCTTTTTTGTACCAAAAATATTCGAACTACTGCTGGAAGTAAAATTTTAGAAAATTTTTTTCCAACATATGAATCGACTGTTACGCAAAATATTTTAGATGAAGGGGGCATTATCATTGGAAAATTGAATTGCGATGAATTTGCAATGGGATCGTCTAATGAAACTAGTTTTTTTGGAAATGTACAAAATCCTATATCTGAAAATTTAGTTCCAGGAGGTTCATCTGGTGGTTCATCTTCAGCTCTTGCTGCAAAGTTAACACCTGCTACAATAGGTACAGACACTGGCGGTTCAATAAGACAACCAGCCTCTTTCACTGGTACAGTTGGACTAAAACCAACATATGGAAGCTGCTCAAGGTATGGCGTAGTAGCTTTTGCATCCTCTTTAGATCAGGCTGGTCCAATGACTCAAAACGTTAAGGATTCTGCTTTGATGCTGGAAGTTATTAGTTCTTATGACAATAAAGACTCAACATCTGTTGATTTTAAAAGAGGCCAATATTTAAAAGATCTTAATGAAAATATTAAAGGAAAAAAAATAGGAATACCTAAGCAATATAGAGTTGACGGAATGCCAAAAGAAATAGACGAACTCTGGAAAAAAGGTATGAAAATAATCGAGGACAATGGAGGAGAAATAATTGAAATTAATTTACCAAACACTAATTATGCCTTACCAACATATTACATAGTAGCTCCTGCAGAAGCTTCGTCAAATTTAGCTAGATACGATGGCGTAAAGTATGGGTTTAGATCAAAGGGAAAAAATCTGATTGACATGTATGAAAAGACGAGATCTGAAGGATTTGGTGATGAAGTAAAAAGACGAATAATGATTGGAACATATGTTCTTTCTTCTGGTTATTATGATGCATATTATTTAAAAGCACAAAAAGTAAGAAGATTGATTAAAAATGATTTTGATCATGCTTATAAAAAGGTTGATGCTATATTAACACCATCAACCCCGAGCTCAGCTTTTAAGATTGGTGAAAAAACAAATGACCCTGTTTCAATGTACTTAAACGACATATTTACTGTACCCATTAATTTAGCAGGTTTACCAGCTATATCTATACCGGCTGGTCACGATAAATCAGGTTACCCTTTAGGACTTCAAGTGATAGGCAAAGCTTTTGATGAACAAAATATTCTTAATATAGCTTATTCAATTGAAAAAAATATTAATTTTAAAAATAATATTAATGATTGGTGGATAAATTGAGCAAGGAAAATAAAGAATATTTAATTAAAAGAAATACAAATGAATATGAAGTAGTTATTGGTCTTGAGGTACATGCTCAAGTATTGTCTGAGTCTAAGTTATTCTCAACTTCTCCAACGAAATTTGGTTCAGAACCAAATACACAAGTAAGCTTAGTTGATGCTGCTTTTCCTGGAATGTTACCTGTTATAAATGAGTTTTGCATTAAACAAGCAATTAAAACAGGGATAGGACTTAATGCCAAAATAAATAAAAAATCAATTTTTGATAGAAAGAATTATTTTTACGCCGATTTACCTCAGGGATATCAAATATCACAATACAAAAACCCTATTGTGGGCGAAGGAACAGTCACATTAGATTTACCAAATGGTGAAAAAAAAATTGGAATTGAAAGATTACATCTTGAGCAAGATGCCGGTAAAAGCATTCATGATATAGATCCAAATAATACATTAGTTGACCTAAACAGATCAGGAGTTGCATTGATGGAAATCGTAAGTAAACCTGATTTAAGATCATTAGATGAAGTAAATTCATATATAAAAAAACTAAGATCAATAATGAGATATTTAGGTACATGTGATGGTAATATGCAAGAGGGATCATTAAGAGCTGATGTGAATGTTTCAGTAAGAAAAAAGGGTAGCAAGGAACTTGGAACAAGATGTGAAATAAAAAATGTGAACTCAATCAAATTTATGCAAATGGCCATTGATTATGAAGCAAATAGACAAGTTGATGTTATAGAAGAGGGTGGATCTATTGATCAAGAAACCAGATTATTTGATACAAAAAAAAACGAAACTAGATCTATGAGATCTAAAGAAGATGCTCACGACTACAGATACTTTCCAGATCCAGATTTGCTTCCTTTGGAATTAGATGAAAATTTTATTAACGATATTAAAAAAAATATTCCAGAATTACCGGATGAAAAAAAGAAAAGATTTATAGAAAAGTTTAAGCTATCACCTTATGAGGCTAATATTCTGGTATCTGATATTGATACATCAAAATATTTTGAGGAAGTATCAAAAAATTCTGATGTAAAACTCGCTACAAATTGGATTACAGGTGAATTATTTGCATTATTAAATGAAAAAAATTTAGAAATTACCGAAAGTCCTATTTCATCTAAAAATTTATCAAAATTAATAAATCTCATCAAAAAGGGTGTAATTTCAGGAAAAATCGCAAAAACAATTTTTGAATTAATGTCTGATGGAGATAAGGATCCAGAAAAAATTGTTGAAGAAAAGGGTCTAAAACAACAAAGTGATCCAAAAGAATTAGAAAAAATTATAGATAAAATAATATCTGAAAATCCAAAAAATGTTGAGTTGTACAAATCTGGAAAAGATAAATTATTTGGCTTTTTTGTTGGCCAGGTTATGAAAAGCTCTGGTGGAAAAGCAAATCCACAATTAGTTAATGAAATACTAAAAAAAAAATTGAACTAAAATGGGTTCAAATCTTCAGTTAAACGTTCAAATAGAAAATTATATTAATAATAATTCATTTGATTTACACCCAGTTCAAAAAGAGATCATAAAATATAACGAAAAACTTGGTGAAATTAAAAAAATGCAAATATCAGTTAGCCAATGTCATTTCTTGCACTTTATTATTAAAATCACTAATCCAAAAAATATTTTGGAAATTGGTACATTTACAGGGTTAAGTACTTTAACTATGGCCTTGGCATCAAACGATGATACTTTGATCACGGCTATAGATAATAACGAGGAAACCTCTAAAACAGCGAGATCATTTTTTGACAAAGCTAATCTTAGTAAAAAAATTAATTTATTAGTAAATAATGCCAAGAAAAGTTTAGAAGATTTAGTAAATTCAAATAAATATTTTGATATGGTATTTATTGATGCTGATAAAGAGAATTATATAGATTATTTTGAAAAATCTTTAAAAATTACTAATAAGTCGGGAATTATAATTACAGATAATGTATTGTGGTATGGGGATGTCGCCAATGAACATAAGAATGACAGGCTTACGGTAAAGATAAGGGAATTCAATTCATATATAAAAAAAAATAATAAAGTTGAGTCTCTAATCCTTCCTATTGGTGACGGTTTGTCTATATGTAGGAAATTATAATGTATAAGATATTTGGTTTTTATAAGTTTAAGAAGATTAAAAATATAAAATTATTAAAAAAAAATCTCAAAAATTTCATTGAAGAGGAACAGGTTAGGGGTACCATTATAATTTCTAATGAAGGGATAAACGGTACAATTAGCTTCAAGCCTACTAAATATAAAAAAATCAAGAATAAGATTTTAAATTTACTAAATATCAGAAAGTTAGATAATGAAAATATATCCTATTATAAGTATCAAGCTTTTAAAAAAGGCAAAATTAAAATTAAAAAAGAAGTTGTTCCAATAGGAATGAAATTAAATAAAATTGTTACAAAAAACAAGGTAGAACCTAAAGATTGGAATAAGTTTATATTAAAAAAAGAAACTGTTCTTATTGATACTAGAAAAAGTTTTGAATTTAAAGTTGGAACATTTAAAGGATCTATTAATCCAGAATTGAATAATTTTAAAGATTTTCCAAGATATTTTAAAACTTTAAAAAAAAATCAAAACATAGGTATGTTTTGTACGGGTGGTATAAGATGTGAAAAGGCTAGTGCTTATTTAAAAAAAAAAGGTTTTAAAAATGTTTACCAATTAAAAGGTGGAATAATAAATTATTTAGATAATGTTAAGAAAAAGGATAGTTTATGGAGTGGGGACTGCTTCGTATTTGATAATCGTGTATCAATTAAACATGGATTGAAGCCTGGAAATTTAAAAATATGTCCAGGCTGCAGAAATCCAATAAAACTTTCTGAGAGAAAATCAAATTTTTATGAGCAAGGTGTTAGTTGTCCAAATTGTTATAATAAGTTAACAAATTCACAAAAACAGAGATTTAGAATGAGACAAAAGCAAATATTATTAGCAAAAAAACATGGAAAAAAATACTTTTTCCAAAGAGAAGCTTGAAATGAATTTACTAAAGGACAACATTCCTCATTTAGTTCGTAAATTAGCGCTACCCGCTATGGTAGGGATGTTATTTCAAACCTTGTATAATATTGTTGATACTTTTTATGCTGGAAAAATATCACCCGAGGCATTAGCGGCATTAAGTAAATCATTTCCAATATATTTCATTATTGTAGCAACTTCCATAGGAGTTACTGTAGCAGGAACCTCCTTGATAGGAAATAGTATTGGTGAAAAGAATAAAGAAAATATATTAAATTATTTCACACATATCATTTATTTTGGCATCTTGATATCGGTTGTAATTACATTAATAGGTTTAAATTTTTCTGATAAAATTTTTTCTTTAATGGTAACTACTAAAGAAGTTACTGAACTAGGTCTTCAATATACAGATATAATTTTTTCGGGTTCAATATTATTTATTTTAGTTGTAGCTTTAAATTCATTGTTACACGCTGAAGGAGATACAAAAACCTACAGAAATGTTTTAATTTTATCATTCTTTATAAATTTAATATTGAATCCAATTTTAATATTTGGTCTTTTGTTCTTTCCAGCTTTAGGAGTTAAAGGAATTGCAATATCAACAATATTTTCTCAGTCTGTAGCTTTTTTTATAATTTTATTTAAAATTTTAAAAAATCCTAGAATTAAAGAAATTACTAATAAATTTCTTATTCCAAAATTATTCTATTTTATCAATATTTTCTTTACATCAATGCCTATTATTATTTCAATATTTGCATACTCTATAACAGCAGCAATTGTTCTTGCTTATATTGGTCAATCAGGTGAATATGCAGTAGCCGGTTACGGGGCAGGTACAAGAATTGAGCAAGTAGTATTACTTCCGATATTAGGTATTAATACAGCAATTATTTCTATCATTTCTCAAAATTTTGGTGCTAAAAATTTCGATAGAGTTAAAGAAACATATTTTACATCTATAAAATATTCATTTCTTATTATGATTGTATCTGGAATATTTTTGTACATATTGTCAGATCTTATAATAAGTTTTTTTTCTAGTGATCCAGTTGTTATCGAGTTTGGTTCTAAATACTTAAAAATTTGTGCATTTATTTTACCTGCATACCCAATATTTTTTCTTTCAAACGGTTTATTTATGGCAATAAAGAAATCGGAAAATGCAATGATTTCAAATTTATTTAGAAATGGCTTTAATCCAATAATGGTATTTATTTTTGCGAAATATATAAATGCAAGTTTTGAAACTTTTTTTTGGCTTTGGGCAGGAGTAAATTGGATTTTTTCAGGAATTTATCTTAGTATTTTAATATTATATTTAAAACTAAGATTAGAGAAAACGAGCGCTATCGTTAATCCACAGCCATAAATCTTCAGAAAAAGACCTTCTTACAAATAAATTTATATTATTATCGTCTATGTTATGCAAAATTACATCAGTATGATTTAATAAAGTCTGAGCTACTGAGCCTTTTTTCATTTTAAAGTTTTTAAAATCATATGGTGAAGATTTTGATAATAAATCATAAATTTTAGAACCTTTAAGATTGATCATTACCCAATGATCAGTAACATTAGTGACAGAGCCTTGGTTTGTATAAGAAATATTGTTAAACAAATTTTCTTCCAATAGATTTTGTTGTTCATATGGAGTTTTTTTATTTGAATAAATTAACCATTCGTCAGGGCTCAACCATAAAATAGAATAATCCTCATTACCGGATGAGGTATTTGCTTCTATAGGTGGTATGATTGAAAGAAGTTTGCCTATTTTAGTTGAAAATTCTCTTTTGTTACTTCTTAGGTTAATTTTTAAAATAGGTTCCACCTCAGATAAAGTTAAATCTCCATATGATTTACTGTCTTGCACTGTAGTTTCAAAATTAAGCATTTAATCTTTTATTTTCCTTATCAAAAAAAACTGTATCAGTAACAGTTACGTTAATGTTTTTATTTTCCATTGGTACAAAAAATTTTTTACCTTTTAGTTTTTTTCCACTCTTCATTACTGCTAAAGCAATTGATTTATTTAAATTTGGGCTAAAATAACTCGATGTTACATGCCCTAACATCTCGATAGGCTTTTGATTTAACTTTTCAACAATTTGTGCACCTTCCTCTAAAATTTCCCTAGGGTCATCAGTTAAAAGACCTACTAATTGTTTTCTATCATCTCTTATTGTATCGCTTCTATAAAGCGATCTTTTACCAATAAAATCAAATTTTTTCTTACCAATAATCCAATCCATTTGTAAATCTGATGGTGTCATTGTTCCATCCGTATCTTGACCAGTAATTATAAATCCTTTTTCTGCTCTCAATAGGTGCATAGTTTCAGTACCGTAAGGAGTTATATTATAATCTTTGCCAGCATCCATACACAATTCCCAAACATTTTTAGCGTAATTTGATTGGATATTAATTTCATAACTATGTTCACCTGTAAAACTAATTCGCATCACCCTACATTTAATTCCATTTATTTTAGAATTTTTGAAAGACATATGAGGAAAGCTTTGATCTGATAAATCTAGATCTGGTATGACTTTACTCAATATTTTTTTTGAGTTAGGTCCACAGATACTTATTGTTGAAAAATGATCAGTAACTGTTGTTAAATAAACATCTAGCTCAGGCCACTCTGTTTGAAGATAATCTTCTAGTTTAGAAAGCACATTTGCTGCACCACCAGTTGTAGTCGTCATTATATAGTGATTTTCACCTAATCTTGTAGTAACTCCGTCATCATAAACCATTCCATCCTCATTTAACATTAAACCATATCTACATTTGCCTATAGCTAACTTTGACCAAGCATTTGTATATACACGATTTAAAAATTCTGATGCATCAGTGCCTTGAATATCAATCTTTCCAAGCGTAGAAGCATCTAGTATACCAACACTTTCTCTAGCAGCTTTGCTTTCTCTTTGAACTGCTTCAAACATAGTCTCACCATTTTTTGGATAATACCAAGCTCTTTTCCATTGACCTACATTTTCAAATTTAGCTTTATTTTGAACATGCCAATTATGCATTGCAGTTTTTCTTATATGATCAAAAAATTCTCCAATATTTCTTCCAACAATTGCACCGAAGGTAAGAGGAGTGTAGGGAGGTCTAAAAGTTGTTGTACCTAGCTCACCCATATTTGTTCCAGTTGTTTCAGCTATAATACCTAGAGCATGCATATTAGATAATTTTCCTTGATCAGTACCCATTCCAGTTGTTGTATATCTTTTTACATGTTCAATAGATTTGAATCCTTCACGCAATGCAAGTTTGACATCTTTTGCTGTAGAATCGTTTTGAAAATCTAAAAAGGGTTTTGTTTTTCCGATCGGCTTATCTGAAGGTAGCAACCAAATATTTTTTTTCTTTTCCTCTTTTGATGATTCAACTTTTAAGTTATCAAAAGGTGAACTTTCTATACCTAAAAATGTTTTAACATCTCTATTAGAGTTTAAAATTATATCTTTAATATCAAAATCCCCATTACACGACCCTATACTTATTTGATCCGATGGGGTTTTATTCTTGTCTGGTAAAAAAACATTATCATCTGATCTAAATTTTAATTTCCCCCCAGATTGTGTGAATAAATGAACCATTGGTGTCCAACCACCTGAAATTCCTAAGCAATCAGTTTTTAATTTAATTTTTTTTCCTATTACACCAGACCCATCATCTGATAGTTTCATAATTTCTATAAAACTAATTCTTCTATAACCTTCAGTATTTACAATTGTATGATTCCAATAAATTTTTATATTATGTTTCTCTACTTCTTTAACAATTTTTGATGATGATTTATCTCTAATATCAATAATAGATACAATATTTACTCCACTTTTCTTCAACGAAATTACTGTCTCATAAGCGCTATCATTATTAGTAAATAATGAGATTTCTTTTCCTGTTTTTACACCATAAAAATCAATAAATTTCTTAATTGCAGATGAAAGCATAATACCAGGTCGGTCGTTATTATTAAAAATTAATGGCCTTTCTATAGAACCTGATGCAATTATAACTTTTTTAGCTCTTATTTTCCAAAGTCTTTGTCTTATTTTACCTTTTCTTTCATCTGGGCTTAAATGATCAGTTAGATTTTCCTTAGCCAGTAAATAATTATATCCATGATAAGCCGCTAAACTTGTTCTTGTTTTAATGGTTAAATTTTTAATATTTTTAATTTTCTTAATTTCTTTTTCTAACCAATAATTTGTATGAGTGCCGTCAATTTGAAAACAATCATTATTTTGATAAATTGTTGCACCTCCTAAAGTATTTTTATCATCAAGTAGCAATGTCTCATTATTATTTTCAGCTGATAATTTTGCAGCCATTATGCCTGAAATACCTCCACCAACAACTAATACATCACAGTGATAATATTTGTGATCATATATATCTGGATCAGGTTTGCTTGGTGATTTACCAAGTCCCGCTGAATGACGTATAAAAAATTCATATTTTTCCCAAAAACTGGCAGGCCACATAAATGTTTTATAATAAAATCCAGCTGGCAGAAGAGGGGACAAAAAGTTGTTTATACCACCAATGTCAAATTTTACATTAGGCCAACAATTTTGACTGAATGCTTCTAAACCTTCGTAAAGTTCTATTTCAGTAGCTCTAACGTTTGGGTCTGTAAGTGACGGATCGTTTCCAATTTGAACAATTGCATTTGGCTCTTCAGATCCACATGTCATTATTCCTCTTGGTCTATGATATTTGAAACTCCTACCTACCAAATGTATATTATTTGCTAATAATGCAGAGGCTAAAGTATCTCCTTTGTAACCATATAATTTTTCACCATTAAATTTAAAAGATAATCTAGTTGTCTGATCAATGAATTTATTATTGTTTATTCTTAATTCTTGAGACATTATTTATTTACCGGGGGTTTTTCACCCATTTTATAAACTGCATGAATTTTATCATTAGAAGTGTCTCTAACAACGTTAAACCATTTTCTACAGCCATGACTGTGGTTCCATCTTTCAAATTGAATTCCTTTTATATTTTTTCTCATGAATAAAAACTCAGCCCATTCATCGTCACTTAGTTCTGTTGGTTGTTTAGGTCTCACTATGTGCGCTTCACCACCCGATGAAAATTCAGTTTGATCTCTTTCTCCACAATAAGGGCAATTAATTATAAACATCTTTAGTGTGCAACCGCTGCTGCGCCATGTTCATCTACAAGGTCACCACTTACAAATCTATTTATATTAAATGCCGCATTTAATTTGTGTGGTTCATCATTTGCGATGGTGTGAGCAAAAAGATCCCCAGACCCTGGTGTTGCTTTAAAACCACCGGTGCCCCAGCCACAATTGAAATAAAGACCTTTGACTTGTGTTTTACTGATTATTGGACTTGCGTCAGGACATATGTCAACTATACCTCCCCATTGTCTTAGCATTTTCATTCTACTAAAAATTGGATACAGTTCTAATATTGCTCTTAAAGTCTCCTCCACAATATTATGACTTCCTTTCTGAGTATAAGATACATATGAGTCTGTTCCAGCACCAATAACCAGTTCACCTTTATCAGACTGACTAACATAAGCATGAACAGCATTTGACATCACAACTGTATCAATAATTGGTTTAACTGGCTCAGATACCAAAGCTTGAAGTGGTTTACTTTCAAGTGGTAATTTTAAACCAGCCATATTTGCTATTACACTTGAATGACCTGCAGCAACTACTCCAATTTTTTTTGATTTTATGTACCCTTTGGATGTTTCAATACCAATTACTTGATCACCATCTCTTTTAATTCCTTTAACTTCACAATTCTGAATAATATCTACACCAAGCTGATCCGCTCCTCTAGCGTATCCCCAAGCAACTGCATCATGACGCGCTGTACCAGCTCTTTTTTGTAATGTGCCACCTAAAACTGGATACCTAATGTCTGGTGAAGTATTTATGATTGGACAGAATTTTTTTACTTCATCAGAATTTAACCAAACTGCATCTATACCATTTAATCTGTTTGCATGCGTTCTTCTTTTAAGATCTCGAACATCTTGAAGGTTATGTGCTAAATTCATAACACCTCTTTGACTGAACATCACATTATAATTAAGTTCTTGAGATAAACCTTCCCAAATTTTAAGCGCATGGTCGTATAATCCTGCACTTGCATCCCATAAATAATTTGATCTTATAATAGTTGTATTTCTTCCAGTGTTTCCTCCACCAATCCAACCTTTTTCAACAACTGCTATATTTGTCATTTTATGTTTTTTTGCTAAATAATATGCTGTTGCTAATCCATGTCCTCCACCACCTACGATTATCGCATCATATTCTTTTTTTGGTTCAGGATCACGCCATGCTCTTTGCCAATTTTCGTGGCTGCTAAAAGCATTTTTAATTAGCGAAAATATAGAATATTTGTTTTTCATTTTTGATGAAATTACTTGATTAATATTGAATATTCAATGATTTCAAGTTACACAGGGTAATACGGAAGGATGGGTGAGCTGGTTTAAACCAGCGGTTTGCTAAACCGCCGTACGCTTGAAAAGGTGTACCGAGGGTTCGAATCCCTCTCCTTCCGCCATTAATAAAGTGGTTTATTCTTAAAAAAATCAATAATTTCTACTGGTTTCTTCTGAACTATATAATTATACACATTATAGTTTTCCAAAACTCTCTGGACATAATTTCTTGTTTCTTTAAATTTTATCAATTCTATCCAGTCGACATAATCAATTTGTTTTTTCTGAGGATTTTTATTTATTCTTTTCCAATACTTAACTCTCTTTGGCCCAGCATTGTATGCTGCTATAGCAAACGGATAGGAACCATCATATTCTAGTATCAGCCCTGCTATGTAGTGAGAACCCAAATTAATATTATACTCCGGATCGGTAGTTAATCTTGATTTTGAGTATGGAAGCTTAGCTTGTTTCGCAACTACTTTTGCTGTGTAGGCCATTAATTGCATTAAACCTCTTGCACCAGCTGAACTGTTTGCTGATATATCAAATTCACTCTCTTGCCGAATTATTGATAATATAAATGCACTATCAGGAATTTTTCTCCCATTAATCAATTTTGGTGTGCTTATGATTGGATAATTATAATTATTTATAAATCTTTTTTCATACGAGGCCAGTTTAGCAATTTGAATTGCAAAATCATAACGAGAAATATTTGTTGCTAGTTCAGCAGCAAATATTTCACTTCCTTTATCTATATTATCATTTGCTAAACCACGTAGTATAAATTTAGTATATTTTGACTTATTTAATTCATCAAGAAGGTATACAATTTTTACTAAATCTTTATCAAAAAATTTTTTTTTATAATCTTTATCAAAATTTTCATCCATATTAAGTTCATACTTTTTATCTGGATAGACTTTCATAAATGAAAGTTGTCCATAATAAGTTGTTGGAAATTTTGCAGATTCTTGATACCATTTTTCCATAAGTTTAGCATTTCCAATTTGTTCGTATGATCTGCCAAGCCAAAATGCTCCTCTAGATAGACTAATAGGATAACCCACAGAGTTATAAAAATTTTCAAAGTGCTCTATTGCTAATATTGGATCATTTAAAAAACTTAGTGCAATCCAACCACTCATCCATTCTGCAGCTGCAAATTCTGGTCCCTCCGATAGTGCGTGATTGCTAGAAATTTTATATGCTAATTCATATTTTTTTTTATAAATTAATGATCTAGATATAATTTCTCTTTCAACCCACCATTTATCAGGCCTAACTAAGTAATCTTTATTATTTTTTACTTTTAATAATATTTCTAAAGATGAGTCTACTCTTCCTCTTTTTCTTCTCCATTTAAGTCTATCGTAATTTAATCCAGGGTCATTCTTATATTTTTGCGGCACTTTAGAAATAGCATTATCTACACCATAGGATCTGCTCATTAATAATTGCCTTGCTGTATATAATAGTTGCTCTTCTTTAGGAAGATAACGTAACATTCTCTGCAAATCCCAATATTTATTTTCCCATGCCAGATAATCGGCCCTCTTAATGTAATCTTGTTTATTAAGATATTTTTTATATTTTTTTCGAAAATATCTTAAATCACTCTTGCTTAGTTTTGCGGTAATCCATCCTTTTTTAATTAATTCAACACCATCATCGTATCTACCTTCAGAAATTAAACTTTCACCATAAATCATTTCTCCATATCCACTTAAAGGTTCTTCATTTTCAAATAGTGAGATTATTTTCTTAGGTGAAATTTTTTCAATTGATAATTTATGTTCAGATAAATACTTTATTCTTCCAATTCGTGGATAATCTGGATTATTTAAAATAAATTGTTGGTAATCATAGTAACTTGCCTTATTTCCTCTAGTTAACAAGTGTCTCCATTGAACGAAATTATAAATACTTTTATCTTTTGTTTTTTTTGCCAATGATAAAGCGTCTGTCCATCTTCCTTTTTCAAAAGCTTCTATTGATTTTTTTGCAAGTCTAAATTTTTTTTTAGAAAAATATTTTGATTTTACTTCAGCTGTTTTGATCTTTTTTGATACAATTTTAGGCTTATTTTTAGGTACAATTATACCCAATTTAGTTGTAGTTTTTGTCTCTTTTACAATCTCATCTTCTTTACTTTCCGTCTTGTCTTTTTTGACAGGTTTTTTAAGTGGTAATAAAATATTTTTTGATATTTTCTTTTCTTTTATTTGAGGAACTAAAATAGGTTTTTTCTTTGGAAATATATTTTTTTCCTCTGAAAAAACTTGTTTAGTGATAAATAAAAATAACATTGATGTGAAAAGTAAAAAATAAAATTTTTTCATAATTTCGTATCTATTTATACGATATATATGCTATAAGTATTTATGTTCAAAGGTTCAAATGTTGCATTAATCACTCCATTTAAGGATAATAAGCTGGATAAAGAGGCTTATGTAAAACTTATTCATTTTCATCTGGAAAATGGAACTCATGGACTTGTTCCGGCTGGTACCACAGGAGAATCTCCGACACTAAATCATGATGAACACGAACAAGTCATAGAGCTTTGCATAAAAGAAAGCAATGGAAAGATCCCTGTTATTGCAGGCACAGGATCTAATTCTACAGAAGAAGCGATTTCTTTAACGAAGCATGCGGAAAAAGTTGGAGCGAATGGTGCATTAATTGTAACACCATATTATAACAAACCTACTCAAGAGGGTTTGTATCAACATTATAAAGCCATTAATGATAATACTAGTTTACCAATTATAATTTACAATATTCCAAGTAGATGTGTCATTGATATGTCAGTTGATACAATGGCAAGATTATTTGAGTTAAAAAACATCGCTGGTGTGAAGGATGCAACTGGTGATCCAAATAGAATTGATGAGACACTTAAAAAACTAGGACCAGATTTTATTCAATTAACTGGAGAAGATGGATTTGCATTAGAGTTTAATAAAAGAGGAGGGGTTGGTATTATTTCTGTCACAGCAAATATTGCCCCAAAATTATGTTCTGATTTTCAAAATTATTCTAAGTCAGAAACTGATAACGAAATAAAGGAGGCAGAAAGAATTGATCAAATATTACAACCAATTCATAAATCTTTATTCATAGAAAGTAATCCAGCACCGGTAAAATATGCTGCAAAACTTTTAGGATTATGTGGTGATGAAATAAGACTTCCTTTAGTCAAAATTAAAAAGGAAACTGAGAATCATGTCAAAAAAGCACTTTTAGCAGCTAAATTATTATCCTAATGACACAGAAAACCAGTCCTGGTTTAAAAATAATTTCATTAAATCGTAAAGCCAGTTTTAATTTTTTCTTTGAAAATATTTATGAAGCAGGATTAGTATTAAAGGGATCCGAAATTAAATCTATTAGATCTGGAAAGGTTAATATTTCTGATGCATACGCAATTGAAAGAGATGGAGAAATAATTTTAATTAACTCACATATTTCATCATATAAGCAGGCAAGTTATTCAGACCATAATCCAACTCAAGATAGAAAGCTCCTATTGAATAGACGTGAGATAAATAGGCTTATAGGGAAAGTTAACAGAGAAGGTTTTACTTTAATTCCAACAAAACTATATCTTAAAAAAGGTAAAGCAAAAATCGAAATTGCAGTTGCTAAAGGTAAAAAACAATACGACAAAAGACAATCTAAAAAAACTAGAGACTGGAATAGAACTAAGGCTAGATATGTTAGAAAAACAAGCTAAAAATATAATATTAGCTATAGGATCGAACCTCGGTAACAAACAACATAATATATTAAAAGCTAAGTATTTAATAAACACTGATAAAAAAATTAAAATTATATCATCATCCAGCTTTTATAAAACCGAGTCATGGCCAAATAAAAATGATCCATATTTTTTAAATATCGTTTTAAAATGCACCACAATCTTAAATCCAGAAGAACTATTTGTATTTATAAAAAAAATTGAAAAATCTCTAGGTAGGTCAAAATCTTATAAAAATGCTCCAAGAACTTGCGATATAGATATAATAGATTATTCACAAAAAAATATGTTATTTACTAATATTGATTTAAAAATACCTCACCCCAGGATGCATAATAGGAGTTTTGTTTTATTTCCATTGTTTGAAATTGATAAAAACTGGAAACATCCAAAAAATAATAAGAAAATTACCCAATTATTAAATAATTTACCTTCTACAAGTTTAAGAAGTATTAATATTTTATAATTTCATGATATAAAAGAATAATGCTTAAATCTGATGACTTAATAAACAAAGTAAAATCTTATAATAAATTTCTTAATCCTGAAACTTTAAGTAAAGCCTATGATTTTGCATTAAAAGCTCATGAAAAACAAAAAAGAGATGAAGGCTCACCTTATATAATTCATCCTGTTGCTGTAGCCAATATATTAACTGACTTAAAACTTGATAGTGCTACTATAGCAACTGGATTGTTGCATGATACCATTGAAGATACCCAAGCAACTTATAAAACCATAGAGAAAGAATTTGGTAGAGAAGTTGCTGATCTAGTTGATGGAGTTACAAAAATATCAGCTTATGAGAATCAAGCTGCAAGTGATTCAAAAGCGGAAAATTTTAGAAAATTAATATTAGCTACATCAAAAGATATTAGAGTCCTTTTAGTAAAATTAGCTGACAGACTGCATAACATGAGAACTATACAGTTCGTAACAAAAAAAGAAAAACAGATAAGAAAAGCTAAAGAAACAATGGAAATATATGCGCCGTTAGCTGATAGAATGGGAATGAATAGAATAAGAGATGAATTAGAAGATCTATCTTTTCAAGTTTTGAATCCCAATGCAAGAAAGTTAATTAAAGATAGACTAGATCAGATAAAAGAGAATAATTTAAATAATTTTAATACAATATCAGAGGATTTTTCAAATCTGTTAAAAGAAAATGAGTTAACTGCTAAAATATATGGACGAGAAAAAACACCTTTTTCTATTTGGCGAAAGATACAACAAAAAAGAATTTCTCTTGAGCAAATAACAGATATTATTGGTTTTAGAATAATTTTAGATGATGTTTCATCTTGCTATAAAGCACTAGGTATTTTTCACAGTAAATGGAATTGCATACCAGGTCGATTTAAAGATTATATATCTTCTCCAAAAATAAACAAATATGAGTCTTTACATACTGCAATAATAGGACCAAATAAAAGACCAATTGAAATACAACTACGTACAATGCAAATGCATGAATTTGCACAAAGAGGAATAGCTTCACACTGGAAATATAAATCTTCAGAAAAATTTAACTCACTAACTTGGAAAGAGTATGATTGGTTAGCAGACCTAGTTGAAATAATAGATAGAAATGAAAATCCAGAAGATTTTTATGAGTTCACAAAATTACAAATGTTTCAAGAAAATGTTTTTTGTTTTACCCCCAAAGGATCAGTTATAAAATTACCAAAAAATGCAACACCGATTGATTTTGCTTATGCTGTCCATACCCAAGTTGGAGATACTGCAATTGGTTGTGAAATAAATGGTAAAGAAAGTCCTTTGCAATCCATATTAACAAATGGTGATGTAATAAAGATTATTACTTCTAAAAAAGTTTCTCCATCACTTCATTGGTTGACTTCTACTAAAACAGGAAAAGCTAGAGCAGCTATAAGAAGATACTGGCAATACCGTGATGCTGAAAATTTAACAAAAAAGAAAATATACAATACTAAACTTTGGATATCTCTGCCTGATCAACCAGGAAGATTAGGTGAAGTAACGTCTCTTATTGGAGAAAATAATTTAAATATATCAAGTGTCGAAATGGTAGAAAAAACTAAAGAAAGCATAAATTTTCAATTTAATCTTATCATTGGAGATCTCAAAAACTTTACAAAACTAATAAGTGAGTTAAAACAAAAAGAATATAATTTTAAAATTATTAGACAAAAAGATAAAAAATATGCTTTCTTCCAAAGAATCTTTAAAGGTTTTAAGAAAAACTAACGCACTTCTAGAAGGACATTTTGTTTTATCATCTGGTTTACATTCTGACAGATATATACAATGTGCAAAACTATTGAGCTTTCCATACTTGTCTCAAAAAATCTGTTATTCTTTAAGTCTAAAAATAAAAAGAAAATTCAAAAAAATTGATTTAATTCTTTCTCCAGCGATCGGAGGAATAGTTATTGGTTACGAGATAGGAAAAATTTTAAAAAAGGAAACTATTTTTTGTGAAAGAGTTAAAAAAAAATTTACTTTAAGAAGGGGATTTAAAATAAAAAAAAATACTAATGTTTTAATTGTTGAAGATGTAATTACAACAGGCAAGTCTAGTTTAGAATGTGTAAATCTAATAAAAAAAGCTAAAGCTAAATTAGTTGGTTTTGCCTGTATTATTGATCGTTCTAACAAAACAAAATTAAAAATTAAAAATAAACCATTAATTTCCCAATTAAAAATAGATGCTAAGACTTTCAAAAAAAATAAACTTCCTAAGTATTTAAAAGAAATTCCAATAAGCAGCCCAGGTAGTAGAAGAATTTAATGAAAAGACTAGGTATAAATATTGATCATGTAGCTACTATACGTAATGCAAGAGGTGAGGGTCATCCCAGTATATTAAATGCAGCTAGATATGTAATGAAACTTGGTGCAGATTCAATTACTATCCATTTAAGAGAAGATAGAAGACATATCAATGACAAAGATCTAATTACGTTATCGAAGTTTAAAACAATTCCAATAAATCTTGAACTATCTACTAATAAAAAAATTATTAGATTAGCCATAAAATGTAAACCAAAGTTTATTTGTTTGGTACCTGAAAAAAGAAATGAAGTTACTACCGAAGGTGGACTTAACTTAAAAAAAAACTATAAAAAAATTTCTAAAATAATACAATTATTTAATAAAAATAAAATTAGAACTAGCTTATTTATAAACCCTAGCATTGAAGATATAAAACTTTCTAAAAAAATAAATACAAAATGTGTAGAAATTCATACAGGAAAATTATCAAGATTAGTTAGATCTAACAAAAATTTTAATAATGAATTAAAGAAAATAAAGAAATGTGCTTCATATGCAAAAACATTAGGCATAGAGGTTCATGCTGGTCACGGACTTGATTACAAAAGTACGAATATATTATCCAAAATTTATGAAATATCTGAATTTAATATAGGCCATTTTATAATTGGAGAGTCAATTTTTTTTGGATTAAAAAATGTAATTAAAAAATTTAAAAAAATTTGCAAATAAATGGAAATAATTGGAAACGGTGTTGATATAATACAAAATTCAAGAATTAAAAAATTATTAAAAAATCCTAAGTTTTTATTGAGAGTTTTTTCAAAGAACGAAATAAAAGCTTCTAAAAAAATAAAAAATAAAACTAACTTTTTTGCTAAAAGATTTGCTGCAAAGGAGGCATTTGTAAAATCTATAGGAACAGGTTTTAGAAAAAATATTAACTTTAATGATATTTATGTCAAAAATAATAGATTAGGAAAACCAAAATTATTATTTAATAATAAAGTTAAGAATATAATGGTAAAAAAATTTAAGTCGAAAAAATTTAATGTCTTTTTATCTTTATCTGATGAAAAATGTTATTCTATTGCTTATGTTATAATAAACAAATTATGAAAAAAGTTATTTCTGAAAATTTAAAGACTTTAGCTTATGCATTAGTGATTGCTGTATTTATACGGTCAATATTTATACAACCTTTTTATATTCCTTCATCTTCAATGGAACCAAACTTATTAGTTGGAGATAGACTTTTTGTTACAAAATATAGTTACGGTTATAGCAAACACTCATTCCCATTCAGCCCACCTATATTCAAAGACAGAATTTTAAGTAAAAGACCTGAAATCGGTGATGTTGTTGTTTTTAAGACACCAGCTGACAACAGAACTGACTATATAAAAAGACTTATTGGTATGCCTGGTGACACAATACAATTTATTGATGGTTTACTATATATTAATGATTTAGAGATTTTTAAAGATATAAAATCAGATAAAGATATAATTTTTTGTGGTGATAAAACCATTGATGTAAACACTTTTGAAGAAAAATTATCTGATAAAACATTTAAAACTGTATATGGTAAATATTATACTTTTCAGAACTCACAAAAATTTATTGTTCCTGACAAACATTATTTCTTTTTAGGTGATAATAGAGATTGTTCTAAAGATAGTAGATTTTTAAGTAGTGTCGGTTATGTACATGAAAATAATTTAGTTGGAAAAGCGCAATTTATATTTTTCTCATCTGATACAAGAAAAGGAAGTATATTTGAAATCTGGAGATGGCATGAATTAATTAGAATTGATAGGTTTTTTAAAAAAATTAAATGAATAATCTTCATCAGCTTGAAAAAAAAATTAATATTAATTTTAAAAATAAAACGCTCTTAAAACAAGCTATCACTCATAAAAGTTATGACAAAAATGTTAATAATGAAAAGCTAGAATTTATAGGTGATAGAATTTTGGGCTTTGTAATTGCAAAAAAACTTTTAGAAATATTTCCATCTGACTCAGAAGGTATATTAGATAAAAAATTAGCATCCTTAGTGAATAAAAATAAATGTTTAGAAATTAGTAAGAAATTTAATTTAAATAAATTTATAATGACAGGTAATAAACAGACAAAATCATATATTATTGAGGATAAGATCGTTTCTGATGCATGTGAGGCTTTAATTGGAGCAATATTTTATGATCAAGGCATTAAAATTGTTGAGAAATTTATATTAGATTTATGGTCTAATAATATATCAAACTCAGTTGAAACTCAGGTTGACGCAAAAACTAAATTGCAGGAGTACTCATTAAAAAAATTTAAAATTTTACCTATTTACAAAATTTTAAGCACAAGGGGTCCAAAGCATAAACCATTATTTAATGTAAGTGTTAAAATTAAAAATAATAAATATGTTGAAGGAAGCGGCTTATCAAAAAAAGAAGCTGAACAAAATGCAGCAAGTAAATTATTGGATAAAATTGGATTATAATGTATTGGGAGGATAAAGGATATTTGCTAAGTAAGCTTAAATATAGTGAAAATTCAATAATAGCTAACTTTTTCACTTCAGATCATGGTAAATTCTCTGGTATTATTTATGGCGCAACATCAAAAAAAATTAAAGGCTATCTGCAAATAGGAAATGTATTCCACTTAAATTGTAATATTAAAAACGATGTAAGAATCCCAACCTTAAAAGTTGAAATTATAAATGCTGTAACACCTACTTTCTTTGAAAATCAGAAAAAACTTTATTGTATTTCATCTGCGATGAGTATGATTAAATTTTTAACTGTTGAAAACCAAACAAATAAGAAAATCTTTTATTTAATAAATGATTTTTTTACATTTTTAAAAAAAGATAATTGGATTAAAAATTATATTATCTGGGAATTAAATTTACTTAAAGAAATTGGCTATGATCTTGATCTTAAAAATATTGTAAAAAAGGAAACTACAGATAATAAAACTACATATTTTGTTCAATCATCGTCACAAAAAAAAGAAGTTCCTACATTTTTAGTTGATACTAAAATTGAAAACGTAGATAAAAAAGATCTTTTGAAAGGTTTTTTATTGTTAGGTAACTATCTTGAAAAAAAAATTTTATCTCCAAATAATATTAAGATCCCGAATTCAAGAATAGACTTTCTTAATCTGGTAAATAATTCACTTTAAATTTTTAGCTATTTTATCAGCGAAATAAGTAATTATTGCATTTGCCCCAGCTCTTTTAAAGCTTATAAGGGTCTCTATAATTGCCTCTTGGTTAAGTATTTTTTTTTCAATTGAGTTACATATCATACTATATTCACCCGATACTTGATAGGCTATGACAGGAATTTTATATTTGTTTTTTATTTTTTGTATAATATCTAGGTAGGGTAAACCGGGTTTAACTATAATCATATCTGCACCTTCTTTTATATCAAGGGTAACTTCTCTTAAAGCTTCGTCAGAATTTTTAAAATCCATCTGATATGTTTGTTTGTCTCCTTTGAGTAAATTCTTTGATCCCACAGCATCTCTGAAAGGGCCGTAGTAATTCGAGGCAAATTTAACTGCGTAAGAAATAATTTGTACATGCTTGAAACCGTTCTTATCCAATGTTTTACGTATTACACCAATTCTTCCATCCATCATATCTGATGGTGCTAATACATCACATCCTGCTGAAGCCTGAATTAATGCTTGTTCTGATAAGATTTTTACAGTTTCATCATTATCAACATCCCCTTTTAAAAAAACCCCATCATGACCATGTGATGTATAAGGATCTAGTGCAACATCACACATAATACCTATCTTGTTTTTAAATTTTTTTTTAATTTGTTTACATGCTCTACATACCAAATTATTTGGATTTAAAGATTCTGTTCCTAATGGGTTTTTAAGACTTCCCTTTGTATAGGGAAATAGAGCCACCATTGGTATACCTAAATGTATTGCTGATTGAACAACTGAATTTAATTTATCAAGAGAATATCTAAAAACACCAGGCATTGTTTTGACAGGTATTTTTTTCTTTTTACCATCTATAATAAAAATTGGCATAATAAGGTCATTTACAGATAAATTATTCTCAGTTATCAATTTTCGAGACCATTGGTGATAACGATTTCTTCTCAATCGTAGTTGTGGGTATTTTCCAGTGATAATCATTCTCAATAATTTTTTTATATGCGACAATAGTTATATGTATTATAAGAGGAAATAAAGTATTAATTTTTACATGAACAACGTTACCCCCTTAAATAAAAATTCTGCTAACAATCTTGTAGGCGATTTTCAAAAACAAAATATCAAATTTGATATCGATAAATTAAGAAATGCGTGTAATGAAGTTTTAAAAATTAAAGGTTTTGATACTAGCTTAGGAATACCACACTTCGCTGGTATATCTCTTAATCAAATACCAGGTGACCCAGACTCCATTAAAGGAAATAAAGTTAGAGGTGTATATTGGACAAAACCTGATGCAACAGGTGTAGAAGTTTCACGAGATGTAAAAATAGATGAAAGTAAGTATACTGAATTTGTAAAAGAATTTGAGCACACTTATTTTAAAGAAGTTTATGACGAATTATCAAAAAAATATAAACTTGGTAGAGTTAGATTGTTATTAAAAGAACCAAGATCAACACTTAGTTGGCACAGAGACCCCGAACCTAGATTACATATACCAATTTATACAAATCCAGGAGCCATTATGGTTATAGATAAAAGAGCTGAACATATGCCTGCTGATGGATCTGTATGGGTTACAAATAATCTAAAATATCACAATGCTTTCAATGGTGGTGAGGAAAATAGGGTTCATCTTGTAGCTTGTGTTTTAGACTATAAATTTAATTAGATTTATATATAATATTAGCTTGAGAAAAATTTTCATTTCTTCAGATCACGCGGGTTATTTATTAAAAAAAAAAATAGTAAATTTTTTAGTCAAAAAAAAATTTAATTTTAAAGATTTGGGTCCATTTTCCACTAAAAGCGTTGATTACCCATATTATGCACATAAATTGGCAGAAAATGTCAAAAAAAATAAAAATTATGTAGGTATTTTAATCTGTGGTTCAGGTACAGGGATGAGTATAGCGGCGAATAAACACAGAAATATTAGAGCTGCTCAATGCTTTAGCCTCAAATCAACTAAATTATCTAGATTGCATAATGATGCAAATGTTATTACATTAGGTTCTAGGTTAATTTCAAAAAATGAGGCTATGAAATTTATTAGCGCTTTTTTGAATACAAAATTTGAGGGTGGAAGGCATTTAAGAAGAGTTAAAAAGATATAGGAGCAAATATGTCAAGTGAAGGTAAATATTTAAATGTAGATTATAAAAATTTTTTTGAAAAAAAATTATCTGAAACAGATCCAGAAGTTTATAAAGCCGTAACAGATGAACTTATAAGACAACAAAATCATATAGAACTTATTGCTTCTGAAAATATTGTTTCCCAAGCAGTTCTTGAAGCACAGGGTTCAGTTTTAACAAACAAATACGCTGAGGGTTACCCTGGAAAAAGATACTATAATGGTTGTGAACATGTTGATGTAGCTGAGTCATTAGCTAATGAAAGGTTAAAAAAATTATTTGATTGTAAATTTGCAAATTCTCAACCACATTCTGGTGCACAAGCAAATGGAGCAGTTTTCTTAGCTTTATTAAAACCTGGTGATACATTCATGGGTATGAGTTTAGACTCAGGAGGGCATATAACACATGGTCTAAAAATATCTATGTCTGGAAAATGGTTTAACGCTATTTCTTATGATGTTGATAAAAAAACTGAACTACTTGATTATGATTTAATAGAAAAAATGGCACTAGAACATAAACCTAAATTAATTATTGCTGGAGCAAGTGCATATTCAAGAGTTATTGATTTTAAAAGATTTAGAGAAATTTGTGATAAAATTGGAGCATACCTAATGGTTGACATGGCTCATTTTTCTGGCTTGGTAGCTGGTAAAGGTTATCCTAATCCCGTTGATCATGCACATGTAGTTACATCTACCACACACAAAGTATTTAGAAGCGCAAGAGGAGGAATTATTTTAACTAATCACGAGGATCTCGCTAAAAAATTTAATACAGCTGTTTTTCCTGGATATCAAGGTGGACCTTTAATGCACATAATTGCTGCCAAAGCTGTTGGATTTCTTGAAGCATTAAAACCAGAATTTAGAGAATACATCAGTTCAGTTTTATCAAATGCAAAAATGTTAGCAGAAACTTTAAAGAATAATGGTTTTAAAATTTATTCTGGTGGTACAGACACACACTTAATGTTAGTTGATCTAAGACCTTTTAAAGTAAAGGGAAATATAGCTGCAGATAGTTTATCAAGAGCAAATATTACATGTAATAAAAATGGAATACCTTTTGATACAGAAAGCCCAATGGTTACATCGGGAATTAGGTTAGGATCACAAGCTGCAACCACTAGAGGTTTTGGTTTAAAGGAATTTGAAAAAGTTGGTAATTTGATCACAAAAGTCATAAAAGGATTGTCAGAAAATCCGCAAGATAATAGTAAAGTAGAAGCTGAGGTTAGGAAAGAAGTTGTAGATCTTTGTTCAAACTTCCCTATATATAAGCATTTAAGATAGTACTTAAAAACAAAATTTATGATCTGTCCGTGCGAAAAAAAAGGTGAAACTTCTGTTGTTGACTCACGTCCTACTGAGGATGGAACTGCAATTAGAAGAAGGAGATTATGCTCATGCGGGGAGAGATTTACTACATTTGAAAGGATACAGTTTAGAGAATTAATGGTAGTAAAAAAAAATGGAAGAAAATCAGCTTTCGACAGAGAGAAACTTTCTAAATCTATTTACATAGCATTAAAAAAAAGACCAATAGACACCGACACTGTCGAAAAGTTTATAACAAAAATTTCAAGATCATTAGAGGAACTTGGACAGAGTGAAATTTCATCATCAACAATCGGTACTATGGTTATGGAAGGTCTTAAAGATCTTGATCCTGTTGCATATGTAAGATTTGCATCTGTTTATAGAAACTTTAGAGAAGAAAAAGATTTTATACAATTTGTTGACAAGATAGATGTCTTCAAAAAGAAATAAATCAAGTAAAGATGATAATTTCTTTATGGAACAAGCTTTAAGCTTGGCTTCAAAAAATTTAGGCCTAACTGGTGAAAACCCATCTGTTGGATGTGTATTAATTAAGAGAAATCAAATTATATCTGCTGGTGTTACAGGTTTAAATGGCAGACCACACGCCGAGGTAAATGCAATCAAAAATTCTAAAGAAAAAGTAAATGGTTCAACTTTATATGTTACACTTGAACCTTGTAATCATTTTGGAAAAACTCCACCATGTACAAATTATATTAAGAATAAAAAAATCAAAAAAGTTGTTTATGGTGTTCATGATGTAGATAAAAGAACGGATAAAAAGGCAAAAAAATTTTTTAAAAAAAATAATATACAAGTGATAAATGGTATACTATCAAAAAAAATTAATAAGTTTTATAAAAGTTATTTTTATATAAAAGAAAAAAAATTACCATATGTTATTGGTAAAATTGCATCCTCCAAAGATGGTTTTATCAAATCTAAAAAATATAGATTTATTACTAATTCTGAATCACAAAATATTTCTCATTTATTAAGATACCGGTGTCATGGTATTTTAATTTCACATAAAACTTTAAACTCTGATAATCCAAAATTAAATTGTCGATTGAATGGTTTAGAAAAGTATTCTCCAGCTAGAATAATATTAGATAAAAACCTCGAATTTAAAAAAAATAGTTATTTAATTAAAACCGCAAAACAAATACCTACATATATATTTTATAGTAAAGAAAATGCAGAAAAGATAAATTTTTTAAAGAAAAAAGGTATTAAAATATTTAAACTCAATTTAAAAAATAATTATTTCCAACCTGCTGATATATATAAAAAATTATACAGAAGTAATATTTTTTACTTGATAGTTGAAGGTGGACTAAATCTTACATCTAATTTTATGAAACATAATGCGTTTAATGAGTTTTTTCATTTTAAGTCTAATAAAAAACTAAAGAAAAATGGTACTATTAAATTACGTAATCTTGATAAAATCTTAAAAAATAAATTTAATAACTCTGAAAAATTAAATTCTTTTACAGAAAATGACCAAGTCTTAAGGTACTATTAATTATGTTTAATGGAATTATATTTAATCAAGGCAAAGTAAAGAAGATTGTAAACAGAAAAAAGGGGATTAACCTATTTTTAAAGTCAAATTTAAAATTATATAAAAAGGATTTAGGTGTTTCCATATGTTGTGATGGTGTATGTCTAACTTTAATTTCAATTAAAAATAAAATAATTGAGTTTTATCTGTCAAAAGAAACAATCAAACGATCAAAATTTAGCAAATTAAAAATTAATGATATTTTAAATCTTGAATTACCATTAAAATATGGGCAAAAAATATCAGGACATATTTGTCAAGGACATGTTGATACAGTAGCGAGAGTAAGTAAAATTTCTAACGTTGATAAATCATCAATTTATGATTTTTCAATAGATGTAAATTATAAAAAATATCTTATAGAAAAAGCTTCAATTTTAATAAATGGTGTATCACTGACTATTTCAAAGGTTACTAAAAATGGTTTTCAAATATGGGCTATACCACATACGTTAAAATTAACAAATCTTAAAGATCTAAAAAAAAATGATATTGTAAATATAGAAATAGACATTTTATCAAAATATATAAAAAAATTTTTTAATGAAAAAAAATAATTTTACAAAAATTGAAAAAATTATAAGTGCAGCAAAAAAAGGCGAGATGTATATTTTAGTGGATGACGAAAACAGAGAAAACGAGGGTGATTTAGTTGTACCAGCATCTAATATAACAGCAAAAAAAATAAATTTTATGGCTAAATATGGTAGAGGACTAATATGTTTGTCTCTCACAGGCAAACAAGCAAAAAAATTAAATTTATCACTAATGTCACCAATAAATAAATCTAGAAATCAAACAGCATTTACAGTTTCAATAGAGGCAAGAAAGGGAGTTACAACTGGAATTTCAGCAAAAGATAGATATGTAACAATTAAAACAGCTATCAAACAAAACGTTAAAAAAAAAGAAATAGTTTCTCCGGGACATATCTTTCCAATAATCGCTAAAGATGGTGGAGTTTTAGTTAGAGCAGGACACACTGAGGGTTCTGTTGATATTTCAAAATTAGCTAACAAAAATCCATCTGGTGTTATATGTGAAATAATGAATGACAATGGTAAAATGGCTAAAGGTAAAGAACTCATAGAATTTGCTAACAATCATAAACTTAAAATTGGTAGAATAGACGATTTAATAGCTTACCGATTAAAGGTAGAAAAATTGGTGAAATTAAAAAAAACCGACTCTATTAAAATACAAAACCAAAAATATAAAATTAAAGTGTTTGAAAATATGCTAGATGGATCAGAAAATTTTGCCCTAATTAAAGGTAAAATAATACCTGGAAAAAAAATTAGAGTAAGAGTAATTTCGTCAAACTTAGTACAAAATTATTTAATGGGTAAAAAATTTCCAGATTTATTTAACAAAACAATTAAATATTTTAAAAATTTCAATAATTGTGTTTTAGTTTTTATCAAAGATACTAATTTAAAATCTGTTACACAAACTTTGTCAGTCTTCAAAAGTAATAAAAATTATAAAAAATCAGATCAAATGATTAGAAATTATGGTATAGGAGCACAAATTATTAAATCCTTAAATATTACAAAAATGATCCTAGTAACTAGATCACCAAAAAAGGTAGTGAGTTTAGAGGGTTTTGGAATTAAAATAATAAAACAGGAAATCATAAAATGAAAAAAAAAATATTTATAATTGTAGCCGATTATTATAAAGATATTTCAACTGGTTTATTAAATTCAGCAAAAACAAAGTTGAAAAACTCATATACAATAAAAATTATAAGAGTGTCAGGAGTTTTTGAAATACCAGTTACAATTTCAAAAAATATTAAAAAATATGATGCTTTTATAGCTTTAGGATGTGTAATTAAAGGACAAACACCACATTTTGAGTTTATCTCTTCAGCAGCGACTAACGCAATCATGGATTTATCAATCAATTTTAAGAAACCTATCGGAAATGGAATTTTGACATGTTTAAGCATGAAACAAGCAAAAGCAAGAAAAAGAAAAGGTGCTGAGGCTGCCAATGCAGTAATTTCTGTTCTAAGTCAATAAATTATGTCAAATACTAATAAAACAATTATAAATTCAAGAGTAATAATTATTCAAAAATTATATGGAAAGTTATTTAATGATGATGAAATTATTTCTTTCCCCAAACATAGATTTAAAAAATTTATAAAAGATGTTGTATATGGAACTATCGAGAGAGATGAAGTTATAAATGATGAATTATCAATAATTTCACAAAATTATAATTTAAAAAAATTAGACAAAATTATAGTTATTATTCTAAAAGCTGCAATTTTTGAATTTTTATATAGGTCTAAAACCCCAATCAAAATAATTATTAAGGAATACTTAAATGCATCAAATTTCTTTTTAAATTCATCACAAACCAAATATCTACATTCTATTATGGATCAACTTGGAAAAAATATTAGAAATAATTATGAATGAGTTTAAAATAATAAATGATTATTTTAAGGTATTATCAAAAAACAACCCAGCTGCAAAAAATCTGAACGATGATGTTTTTCATGACAAGAATACCGGGCTAGTAGTATCTGTTGACACTTATAACTCAGATATTCACTTTAAAAGTTTTGATCACCCTCACTATATTATCAAAAAAATTATTAGGTCGTCACTATCAGATCTAATTTGCAAAGGAGTTGTTCCAAAATACTACTTTTTATCAGGTGGTGGTAATAAAAAAATTTTTACAAAAAAAAATCTTTCTTTAATTTCAAAATCTTTAAAGGATGAACAAAAAAAATATTCAATTGTTATTGGTGGTGGTGATACAGTTTACTCAAAAATTCCGTCCTTCTCAGTTACTGTAATTGGTTTTTCAAAAAAAATTGTTGAGAGAAATTCTGCAAAATTGAGTGATGATATTTATGTAACTGGTAATATTGGTGATAGTTATTTAGGGTTAAAATTTATTAAAAAACAAAAATCTTTTTCGAAAAAATTAGAAAAATATTTTATTAATAAATATTACTGTCCAGATATTCCTTATAATTTTTCTAAAAAATTACCTATATTTGCAAATACATCCATTGATGTATCAGATGGTTTAATTTCTGACATGGAGAGATTAATTAACAATCAAAGACTATCTTTTGAGCTTAATGTTAACAATATTCCTATCTCTTCAAATTTAAAAAGTTATTTAAACAAAAATAATTTAATGAAGGAAAAATTTGTATTTTATGGTGATGATTACCAAATATTATTCACATCTTCAAAAAAAAACCGCAAGCTAATTAAATCAATTGCTAATAAAATGAGTCAAAAGGTTACGATTATTGGGGAGATAAATAATAATTATAAAAAAAATACGCTTTTGTTGAATAATAAGTCATTAAAATTAAGCAAATACAAAGGATATTTGCATAAGTTTTAGAAAGTTAAATATTGCCTTTTGTATTTATTTTTGTAATGTCCGGGTTTTTAACATTACTAAATAACTATAATTAAAGGAATTTATGGAAGACTCAGCACTAAATATACTCCAATTGATCATTTTATCGGGTTTACTATCAATTGTTTACGGCTTTTTTACAGGAAAAAATATATTAAATTCGAGTTCTGGAAATCAAAAAATGCAAGAGATTGCATCAGCTATTCAAGTTGGAGCGAGAGCATATCTAAATAGACAGTATAAGACTATAGCGATTGTAGGAGTAGTAGTTTTAGTTATTATAAGTTATGCTTTTAGCATTTTAGTTGGTTTGGGATATCTAATTGGAGCTGCTTTATCTGGTTTGGCAGGTTATGTTGGTATGCTTGTATCTGTACAAGCAAACGTACGAACCGCAGAAGCATCAAGGAAAGGTTTACCCCAAGGACTCTCAATTGCATTTAAATCTGGTGCTGTTACTGGAATGTTAGTTGCTGGTTTAGCCCTTTTATCTATCGCTGTTTATTATTATTTATTGTTATCTTTTGGTGTTGATGAAAGAGAAATAGTAAATGCTCTTGTCGCACTGGGATTTGGTGCATCTTTAATTTCAATTTTTGCAAGACTTGGTGGCGGAATTTTTACAAAAGGTGCGGACGTAGGTGCTGATTTAGTAGGAAAAGTAGAAGCTGGTATTCCAGAAGACGATCCAAGAAATCCGGCAGTAATTGCGGACAATGTTGGAGATAATGTAGGTGACTGCGCTGGTATGGCTGCTGATTTATTTGAAACTTATGCGGTTACTATTGTAGCTACAATGGTTTTATCATCAATATTTTTTCAAGGTGATTTAAATATGATGGTTTATCCATTATCTATTGGTGGAGCTTGTATAATCACATCAATTATTGGAACTTTTTTTGTTAAACTAGGAAACTCAAAGAATATAATGGCAGCTTTATATAAAGGATTTATAGTTACTGCGGTAACTTCAGTTGCTATATTGTATCCAATAACAGACTATGTTTTAGGTTTAGAAAACTCATATAATATATCTGACAAATCATTCACTGGTATGAGTTTATACATTTGCGGTATAATTGGTCTTGCTATTACTGGTTTGATTATATGGGTTACAGAATATTATACAGGCACAAATTATAGACCTGTAAAAAGTGTTGCGTCTTCGTCTACAACTGGTCATGGTACAAACGTAATCCAAGGATTGGCAGTATCTATGGAAGCTACGGCAGTTCCAGCTTTAATTATTGTAAGCGGGATATTATTAACAAACTATATTGCTGGTCTTTTTGGTATTGCAATAGCCGTTACTACCATGCTTGCATTAGCTGGTATGGTTGTAGCATTAGATGCTTATGGCCCTGTTACTGATAATGCAGGTGGTATTGCTGAAATGTCTAATCTACCAAAAAATGTAAGAAAAACCACAGATGCATTAGATGCAGTAGGTAACACTACTAAAGCAGTTACAAAAGGTTATGCAATTGGTTCAGCCGGTTTAGGTGCCTTAGTTTTATTTGCAGCTTATACAGAGGATATAAAACATTTTTCAAAAGTAGCTGGATCTCAATTAGAGGGTATAGTCGTAACTTTTGATTTATCAAATCCATTTGTGGTAGTTGGATTATTAGTTGGTGGAATGTTGCCTTATTTGTTTGGCTCTATGGGTATGCAGGCAGTTGGTAGAGCGGGTGGTGCTGTTGTAGTCGAGGTAAGAAGACAATTCAAAAAAATTCCAGGTATAATGAAAAGAAAAGCAAAACCTGATTATGGTAAATTAGTTGATTTATTAACTAAAGCTGCAATTAAAGAGATGATTGTCCCATCATTGTTGCCGGTATTATCACCAATAGTTCTATATTTAATAATTTTACCAATAGGTGGACAAGTTGCTGCATTATCTTCAGTTGGTGCAATGTTGTTAGGAGTAATAATTACAGGATTATTTGTAGCTATTTCTATGACCGCTGGTGGTGGAGCTTGGGACAATGCAAAAAAATATATTGAAGATGGAAACTTTGGAGGCAAAGGTTCTGAGGCTCATAAAGCTGCAGTTACAGGTGATACGGTTGGTGATCCTTATAAAGATACAGCAGGCCCAGCTGTTAATCCAATGATTAAGATAACAAACATTGTAGCCTTACTTTTATTAGCAGTTATAGCTGGATAAGAGGTTATTTTTTTTTCCTTTTTCCAAGGGGGTCGTTTATTTTTTGTCTCATACTAGATAGAAAATCATAAACAAAAGATCTTTTTCTATAAACAGGGTCAGTAGAATTTTCAGCAAATTTTAAATCTTTCATATCTTCTTTTTTATACAATTTTTTACTTGCTAACAGACCGACTTCATCTATCTCTAATACAAGTACATTATTTACTAAAGTTTTATTTCTTCCTAATTTATATATTTTTCCAGTAGAAAATTTTCTCTCTATATAAATCCATACATCATTATCAAATGAGCTTTTTGTGGATGGTTCGCCCAATATTTTAATAATATCATTTTTGTTTGTTTTATTAATTGTTAATTTTTCATACTTTTTTTCTAAAAAATGAACACCGTGGTGATTTACTACTTTATTAAACGAACAACTTAAAATAAAAATAAATATAAAACTATAAAAGATAAATTTCATGGCTAATAAAAACTATATTAATATTTATAACAATTTAGTTAAATACTCTAGGAATAAATCAATTTTTTCTTTATTTACGGATAATGATACCTTTTCAGATCGACTTTTAATCTTTTTTTTTCACTTTGGTTTCTTTTTAAAAGAGTACAAAAAAACCCAAGATAAAGAATTACTACAAGAGGTATTTGATTATGTTATTAGAGAACTAGAAATAAGTATACGTGAAATTGGTTATGGTGATGCATCAATAAATAAAAAAATGAAAACTTATATAAACTCCCTTTACTCAATTTTAGAAAAAATTGATAATTGGGATAATCAAGATGTGAGTAAAAAAAGTGATATATTTCAAAGTTTTTTTAATTATGATGGTGATACAGTTAAATTAGTTAAATACTTCGATAAATATAGTATTTTTTTAAAAAAAAATTCTTTTAATTCATTCTTAAACGGTGTAATTAATCTAGAAATTTAGTTATGGCAGTACCTAAGCGAAAAACATCAAAATCTAGAGCTGGTAAAAGAAGATCTCATATAAGGGTTTCTTCAAAAAACATTATAGAAGACAAAAAAAGCGGGGAATACCGTTTGTCTCACCATCTAGATCTTAAAACCGGCATGTATAAAGGTAGACAAGTTTTAGACCCAAAAGAATAAATAATCTATAATTAATTAATGGATAAGAAAATTAGAATTGCAGTAGATGCGATGGGTGGTGATGGTTCACCAAAAAAAATTATCGATGGAATTTCTGATCACAATAAAAAATCTAAAAATATTCATTACTTAATATTTGGAGATAAAGAGATTATTTTAAAATATATACCCAAAACTTTACATAATCATTGTTATGAAATTATTGATACCAAGGATCGTGTAGAAGGCAAAGATACACCTTTAGAAGCAGCTAAAAGAGGAAAGAACACTAGTATGTGGCTTTCTATAGAAAGTGTTAAAAAAAACAAAGCAGACATTGTTATATCTGCAGGAAATACTGGAGCTTTGTTGGTTATTTCAAAGCTTAATTTAAAAATGATTGAAAATATCGATAAGCCAGCTTTGTCGGCACTTTGGCCTAATAAAATTGGAATGAGCGTAGTATTAGATCTTGGTGCAAATATTGAATGCAATGAAAAAAATTTAATAGATTTTTCAATTATGGGCGCTTCAATATTTAAATCATTGTATCCTGATGAAAAAGCTAAAGTTGCTTTATTGAATATTGGATCTGAGGAAATGAAAGGAAATGAGGTTTTAAAAAATACATATCAAAAAATGTCAAATATAAAAAATTCTGATTTTGAATTTAAAGGTTTTATAGAGGGAAATGAATTAATGAATGGCAATGTTAATGTTATAGTTTCTGATGGATTTACTGGTAATGTAGCACTTAAGACTGCGGAGGGAACAGCAAATTTTATAACCAATGAATTAAAAAATGTATTTAAAAACAATTTTTTAGGTAAATTTTCAGGTTTGATAAATTATTTTAATTTAAGTAAATTTAAAAAAAGATTAGATCCAAGATTGTACAATGGTGCTATATTTATTGGACTAGATTCACCAGTTGTTAAAAGTCATGGAGCGACAGATTATATAGGATTTTCAAATTCTTTGTCTGTATGTGAAAAAATTGTAAAAGGAAATTTAATAAATAAAATAAAAGAAAATATCTATCGTGAGAATTAATCTTACTAAAAAAGATATAATCAATTCTATATATATGCAAATTGGTTTTTCTAAAAAAGTTTCAGAAAACCTTTTTGATGATATTTTAGATCAAATTGTAGAGAATTTAATAAAATATAAAAAACTAAAAATTACAAATTTTGGTACCTTTATAGTTAAAACCAAAAAAAGTAGGCCAGGTTATAATTTTAAAACCAAACAAAAAAAGACTATTCCTGAGAGAAGCGTAGTTTTGTTCAAACCATCAAAAGAATTTAAAAATTTTATAAATAATAATGAACAAAAAACTTAATAACGCGTACAAGACAATTGGAGAAGTTGCCGAGCTATTAAATCTTAAAAACGAGAAAAATGGTAAATTAAATACCTACATCTTAAGATTTTGGGAAAAAGAATTTAAGCAAATTAAACCTAAGCTAATGAATAATAAAAGAAGATATTATGATAAAAATACAATAAATTTATTGAAAAGAATTAAATTTTTATTAAAAGACCAAGGTATGACAATCAAAGGTGTTAAAAATATAATTAAAGATGAACGATTTATTCTTGACGATGAAATAAATCTCCCTATAAATACACCAAAAAACGATTTAAAATTAAGACTAAAAAAAATTTCAAGTATTTTAAAAAATTTAAAAGAGAAAAAATAAATGGCAAAAAAAACACATGTAAAAGTTAGATTAGTTCCAGAGTCTAAACCTGATAGTCCTTTCTTTTACTATGTAAAAAAGCCTGCTGGTGGAGAAAAAGCTAAAGTAAAACTCAAAGCTAGAAAATATAATCCTTCAACAAGAAAACATGAAATTTTTGTAGAAAAGAAATTGCCACCGCATAGTAAATAAACTATTTTTTTTTAAAAACTCTTCTTTCGTAATCAATATAAGACCATATCATATTTTTCCATATTCTATTAGTTATCTTTGGGTCTATTTTTTTAGAAATCGATTTCTTTTTTATCTTTTTTAATATCAAAGATATTCTTTTTTTATCTACAATTTCATTTTTATATTCTTTAAGTTTGACAACCTCATTTACTAAATTTGTCCTTATTTTTATGATATCAATTAATTTATTGTCTAATTTATCAAGTTTTATTCTTAAAATATTTAGTTTTTTTTTATTTTTTGGCGACATTTATTCAATTGGTTTTAACAAAAATTAATATATTTATTCAATTATGTATATAGATAATATTTCAATTAAGAAAAGTATTACTTCATGGCTTTTATTTATGTTTTGGATTATATCAATCATGATAATAGTCGGAGGTCTTACAAGACTCACTGACTCTGGTCTATCTATTACTCAATGGGAATTATTTTCGGGTTTTATTCCACCATTAACAGATATTTCGTGGAATAAATATTTTGATCTCTATAAAGAAATTCCTGAGTTCAAATTACAAAATTACGATATGACTATGGCTGAATTCAAAGTCATTTTTTGGTGGGAGTGGATTCATCGTTTCTTAGGAAGATTAATTGGAATTTCTTTTTTAATTCCTTTAATTTATTTTACTTATCGTACAAGTTTCAAACAAATGTTAAATTATTATATAATTTTTTTCCTAATTTGTTTTCAAGGTTTTATTGGCTGGTACATGGTTTCAAGCGGTTTAGTAGATAGAATCGATGTTAGTCACTATAGATTAGCCGTTCATTTGATGATTGCCTTTATTATACTTTCTTTAATTTTGTGGAATTACCTTGATTTAAAAGCTTTAAATTTTCCTGAAAGAAGTATTAGTTTTTATCTATCTTTATTTCTACTTTTCATAATTTATGCTCAAATCTCAATCGGTGCTTTTGTTTCTGGTATGGATGCTGGTACTATATATAATACATGGCCTTTGATGGGTCCTAGTTATTTTCCTGACGATAATAAAATTTCTAACCTTTTTGCTTTATCTGCATTTAATGATCCATCCTTAGTTCAATTTATTCATAGAAATTTAGCTTATTTAATAATTTTCTTTTATATCTATATCCTTTTTAAAATTTATCTAAACAAGCTTAAAAGATTGTATGGTCCAATAAATTTAATTGGATTATTTTTAATTATTCAAGTGATCTTGGGAATTTTTACTTTAATAAATGGTGCACAGATTTACTTAGCATCTATGCACCAGATAAGTTCTATTTTTTTAGTCAGTTCTTGTATTTATTTTTTATATTTAAACAAACAAGTTACTAACTAACAGCCTTTAGACTTGGTTTTCCTGAAGCATCCAATGCTTGTTTTAAATCAGCTATAATATCATCTGGATGTTCTATACCAATTGAAAGTCTAACATAACCAGGCGTTACACCAGCAGCTAAAAGCTCCTCAGGAGTCAATTGGCTGTGTGTTGTTGTTGCCGGGTGTATTGCTAAGCTTCTTGCATCACCAATATTTGCAACATGATAAAACATTTTTAAAGCTTCTATAAACTTTTTACCAGCTTCTACACCGCCCTTAACTTCAATACCGACTAATGCTCCATTACCTCCAGAAAAGTATTTTTTAGTCCTATCACCGATCGCACCTTTATGAAGGGTAGGGTATATAACACGCTCTACATTTTTATGTTTTTGTAGAAAGTCGACAACTTTTGTTGCATTAGAGCAATGTTGTTGCATTCTTAAAGGAGCTGTTTCAAGACCTTGAATAATTCCCCATGCATTATCAGGTGCTAACGGTGCACCTAAGTCTCTAAGTAGACATACTCTTGCTCTAACAGCAAATGAAACATTTGCACCAGTTAATTGAGGAACTACTTCACCCCATTTTGCTCCACCATAACTCATATCAGGTTCATTAAACAATGGTTGTCTTTTAGGATCTGCTGTCCAATCAAAATTACCACCATCAACTAAGCACCCACCAATTACAGTGCCATGACCACCAATAAATTTAGTTAATGAATGAACTACTACAGCAGCACCATGATCAAGTGGTTTGCATATAATTGGTGCAGCAGTATTATCCATTATCAACGGTATATTATGTTTTCTTCCTATATCTGAAACCTCCTTGATAGGAAAAACACGAAGAGCTGGATTTGGTAAAGTCTCTGCATAAAAACATCTAGTTTTTTCATCAATAGCTTTTTCAAAATTTTTAGGATCAGATGGATCAGCATATCTTACCTCTATTCCTAATTTTTTTAATGTATGAGTAAATAAGTTAACAGTACCACCGTAAAGATCGGTTGAGCTAACAAAATTATCTCCAGCTTGACATACATTAACTATTGCAAATGTTGATGCAGCTTGGCCAGAGCCAACTGTTACACAGGCTAAACCATTTTCTAGTGCCGCAACTCTTTTTTCAAGTACATCATTTGTTGGATTCATAATTCTTGTGTAAATATTTCCAAATTCTTTTAATGCAAATAAATTTGCAGCATGCCCTGTATTGTTAAATTGATATGACGTTGTTCTATAAATTGGAACAGCTACCGCAGTAGTAGCTGGATCACTTCTGTAATCACCACCATGTAATGCAATAGTTTCCGGATTTTTTGTTTGTTTTGACATTAATTTCCTCCCTTTTTATAATTTTATTTTATTACAGCTAGACTGAATGTCCAATTTTTAAAAAAACCCTTATTGTATAAGCTTTTTTTGGGATTAAAATACAACCTATCAATTGACATACTAATTAATTAAAAGTATTAATCCCACACAAATGACTAAGTTTATCAAAAAATCTGAAATAAGCTCCGATTGGATAGAAATTGATGCAACAAATGCTGTTGTCGGAAGACTAGCAACTATAATTACTAAAATTCTCAGAGGAAAAAACAAAAATACTTATTCACCACATGTTGATCATGGTGATTTTGTAATTGTTAAAAATGTCGAAAAAATTAAATTTACAGGACATAAGTTCCAAAATAAAAAATATTATAAACATACTGGTTATCCTGGCGGTATCAAAGAAATTACTCCACAAAAACTGAGTGAGAAAAATAGACCAGAAGAAATACTTAAATTGGCAGTAAAGAGAATGTTACCTGGTGGTGTTTTATCAAAAAATCAGCTTAGAAAATTAAAAATTTATCCAGGTGAAAATCATCCTCATTCAGCGCAAAATCCAAAAATTTTAAATGTATCTAAAATGAACAACAAAAATTTAATTAGAAATTAATATGGAAGTAAATACAAACTCATCTAACGAAATTAGTAAATCTGACTTAAATTTCAAAGATGCTAAATATGCGACTGGTAAAAGAAAAACGTCAATTGCAAGAATATGGCTTAAAAAAGGTACTGGAAAAATAATTGTAAATGGAAAAAATTATGAAAATTATTTTAAAAGAGCTAATCATAAGATGCAATTGCTGAGACCCTTTGAAATATTAAATCAACAAACTACCTATGATGTAAATTGCAAGGTAAAAGGCGGTGGTTTAACAGGACAAGTTGGTGCCATGGTTAATGGTATTTCAAAAGCATTAGTAATGATTGACCCTGAGTCTAAATCAACTCTTAAAAAAGAAAAATTAACCACGAGAGACTCTAGAGCCGTGGAGAGAAAAAAATACGGCCATAGAAAAGCTAGAAGAAGCTTCCAGTTTTCTAAAAGATAATTTTTTTTTCAATATAAACTGTTATAACTAATCAATGTCTAAAATGAATGTTTTAATAGCCGGTGCAACAGGGTATCTAGGTATAGAATTAATAAAAATTTTATCAAAACATAAAAAAGTTAAAATTAAGTATCTATGTGGAAACAGTTCCGTTGGAAAAAAAATTACAGATTTTGACAAATCAATTAAATACAATCTACCATTAATTACAAAAATTACTAAATCTAGAATAAACGAATGTGATATAATATTTTCAGCACTACCTAATGGAGAAGCTCAAAGTATTTCAAAAAATTTAAAAGAACATAATGTTTTAATTGACCTTTCTGGAGATTTTCGTTTAAAAAGTTCAAAAGAATACTTAAAATGGTACAAAAAAAAACATAGTGCAGTAAGTAATATTAAAAAGAGTGTCTATAATTTACCAGAATTATCAAATTTAAAGTTAAAAAATTACCAAATTATATCTTGTCCAGGATGTTATCCTACATCTATATTAATACCATTAGTTCCATTAATAATAAAAAAAATAATTAAAACTCAAAATATTATTATTGACTCAAAATCTGGATATTCTGGCGCTGGCCGAGGAGTACATAAAAAATTTAAAGATAAAAATTTGTACGAGTCTTTAAGTGCTTATGGAATAACTTTACATCGTCATAATTCGGAAATTATGCAAGAATTAAATTTTTATTCAAAACGTAATATCAAATTTACTTTTACGCCACATCTTACTCCGATGTTTCGCGGGATACTAAGTACTATATATATTGATATGAATAAAAATATTAATCAAAATAAAGTACTAAATATTCTTAAACAATATTATAAAGGGAAAAAATTTATTAAAATTGCAAACAAAGATACCTTCTTAAGTACTAATGATGTGATAGGTACAAATAAATGTATAATATCAGTTTGTAAATCTAAGTATAAAGATAAAATAATTATATTGTCTGCAATAGATAATTTAATTAAAGGTGGTTCTGGTCAGGCAGTACAAAATATGAATTTAAGATTCGGGTTAAAAGAAAATGAAGGTATTCAATGATAAGATTATTTTTGTTCCTCTTGATTTTGTTAAGCTCTTGTAGTCTAAATAATAATAAAAATTTATCTAAGAATGTAGATTTTGATAATTTTTACAATTTAAGTATTATTGAATATAAGGAAAAACTCGAGAATTATAATAAATCAAAAAATTACCCTGATATTGATAAATGAAAAAAGTATACAATGTAGCAATAATAGGTTTAGGTCAAATTGGTTCCTACCTTTATAAAGAAGTCTTAATTAAAAAAAAAGAAATACAAAAGAAAACTGGTAAAATTATTAATATTGTTGCAATAAGTGCAAAAAATAAAAATAAAAAAAGAAATTTTAAAATTAATAAAAAAATCTTTTATACAAATCCTTTAAAAATAATTACGGAAAAAAAAATAGATATAATATTTGAATGCATAGGTTTGTCAGATGGAATTTCAAAAAAAGTTGTTGAGAAAGCAATTAATAAAAAAATACATGTTATTACTCCAAATAAAGCATTAATTGCTAAACACGGCGAGTATCTGTCAAAATTAGCAGTCAAAAATAAAGTCAATTTAGAATTTGAAGCTTCTGTAGGTGGTGGTATCCCAATTTTAAGAACAATCAAAGAAGGACTTGCTACAAATAAAATTCATAAAATTTATGGAATACTTAATGGTACTTGTAATTATATTTTGACTGAAATGGAAAAAACAGGGGATGATTTCAAAAATGTGCTTAAAAAAGCACAAAATCTTGGATACGCTGAACCAGGTAATCCTAAATTAGATTTAAATGGTTATGATACCTTAGCAAAAGTAAAAATTCTTTCTGCACTAGCCTTTAATAAAAAAATTTCGAAATCAAATTGTTTAATGGAGGGTATAGAGAGTATTGAAAGTAAAGATTTTGACATGGCAGAGCAATTGAATTTAAGGATAAAACTTTTAGGAATTACAGAAATTTTAAATAATAAGCTTTTCGAAAGGGTCCACCCATGTTTAGTTAGGAAAAATACGTATATAGCTAATGTCAGTGGTGTCATGAACGCTGTAATTCTTGAGGGTATGCCAGTGGGAGAAACAGTTTTACAAGGTGAGGGAGCTGGTCCCGGTCCAACTTCATCTGCTTTAATGTCAGATTTTTTATCTATTTTAAGAGGGAATATAAAATTTCCATTTGGACTACCAAATAATGCTAGGGAAAATGCTAATACATATGATGATAAAAATTATGAAAATTCATTATATTTAAGATTTGAGGTAAATGATAAACCAGGTGTTTTATCACAAATTACAAAACATTTAGCAAAATATAAAATTTCAATTCAAAGATTAATACAGATACCTGACAACACTAGGAAAAAGGCTTCAATTATAATTATTACCCACAATGTTAAAGAAAATAATTCAAAAAAATGTTTAAAATCTATTAATTCTATAAAAAATATAATTAAAAAACCCATACTTATAAGATTATTTTAATGGAAATATATATAAAACTTTTCGAAGTAATATTTCCTGTCTTTTTTATCATTGGTATTGGATATTATATTGGCAAAAAGGATAAAAAATTCGATACAAATTTTATCACTAACTTTGCTGCTAATGTGGGTTCACCTGCCATGATAATTTATGCGCTGAACGTCAAAAACATCTCTTTTCATACATTTGTTGACTATTTTTGGTATTATTTATTAGCAATTTTTGGTTTTGCTATTATAGGAGTTATTTTCTTATTTTTTGTTAAATCAAATGATATTATAAGAGAACTCCCTCCATTCATGATGCCTAATACGGGAAATATGGGTTTTCCTATTTGTTTATTTGCATATGGATTTGAAGGTTTAGGTGTTGCTGCTGCAATTACTGCTCTGATAATTCTTTTTCATTTTACAGTAGGTGTATTTTTAGCTGATAGAAGGTTTAGTTTTGATGTTATATTAAAAAGTCCCGCTTTTTATACTATCGTTATATCCGTGCTATTACTTTATTACGATATTGAACTCCCAGTGTTTGTTGAAAATACTACATTTTTATTAATGTATGCTACAATTTTTTTAATTTTAATGTCTTTAGGTATAGCATTAACACGTCTTAAAGTTTTTTCATTTAAAAGATCTTTAATCTCTTCATTTGCTCGTGTTATTCTTGGTCCTGTTGTTGGTTTTGCAATCATTTATTATTTTAATCTATCTGGATTTGCAGCTGGAGTATTGTTAATACAATGTTCGATGCCAAGTGCAATTTTAAATTTCTTAGTTGGCTCTATGTATTCACCGAAGGAAAATGTTGATAATGTAGCAAGTATGATTTTTGTATCTACAGTAATTTCATTTATTACTATTCCAATTATTGTATTTATTTCATTAAATTACTTTCCTTAATGAAAGCTGTAACATTTAATTTACTAGCTTGGGTAATGCTCCCAATAATGGATGGTATTGCGAAATATTTAAGTTCTGATCTTCCTGTTTTGCAAATTACGTGGGCGAGATATTTTTTTACAGTTTTTTTTACTTTACCGATAATGTTTTTCTTATTTAAAAAATACCTTGTTTGGACTACAAATCCTAAATTACAATTCTTAAGAGGATTGATACTTTTGCTTGCTAATATTTGTTTTTTTTATTCAATATCAATAATATCTCTTGCTAAAGCTTTAACCTTAGCATTTATAGCTCCACTAATAGTCACAGCATTTTCACCTTTTTTTTTAGGTGAAAAAGTTGGTTATAGAAGGTGGTTAGCTGTAATAATAGGTTTTGTTGGTACTTTGGTGGTAATTAGACCAGGATTTGTAGATATAAACTTAGCGAGTATAGCAGCATTAATAACAGGAATTTTGTATGGATTTTATTTAATTATAACACGAAAATTAAGTTCATCTGATAATCCACTATTAACTTTATTATTAACCGGTGTAGTAGGGGCTATAATTATTTCTTTAATCATTCCAATTGTTTGGGTGCAACCATCATTAACCCAATGGTCATTAATGGCTGCTGTTGGAATATTTGCTTGCATAGGACATTTCTTTTTAATTTTATCTCTTAAATACGCTGATGCTTCTAAACTAGCTCCTTTTAGTTACTTTGAAATAATTACTAATATAATAATTGGGTACTATTTCTTTGGTGATTTTCCTGATAATTGGACTTTTCTCGGTCTATTTATCATTGTATCGGCAGGTATTTATATTTTTAGAAGGGGCAGCTTTAATAAAAATAATATTTAATAAAGTACAAAATTATTTACTATATATTAATGTGTTACTTTAATATACAATTGTATATTACTGTAATTATTGATTATTTTAAATATTATAATAATGACAAAAATATTGTATAATTATCGAGTAAATTATAAAATTATAAATGAAAAAATTAAATATTTATGAATTTTTATCCTAAAAAATGACTGATATAAAATATATCGCATTAATACATGATTTTTTAAACACAAATATCCATTAAAGGAACTGCAAATTAAGATCTTTTAAAGACTTTGAAGGGTAATTTTGTGAGCAATGCATAATTAGAATATGCCATTTAAACGAGCAGGGAAGGGTCTATTTTTAACAAATCATTGTTTTTGGTACAACTAAAGGGGGAATTTCTCTATCGAAGTAGTTTTGATTACAAATGTTTAAAAAATGTTGATTTTATTACCTTTTTGGCTGAAAAATACTCGAAAATTGTTTTATATTTTAACTTTCTCAGATCTTAATAATCTGATCTTTTGCCTAATTCCTCCAGGCCCAGAGTAACCACCAAGGCCTCCATCCGATCTAATCACTCTATGGCAAGGGATTTTAGGGGCATAAGGATTCTTTGCACACGCATTAGCTACTGCTCGTACCGCTTTAGGCATTTTTATGGCTTTTGCCAACTGTTTATAAGTTATTACTTTACCTCTAGGAATGGTTCTAAGATATTTCCAAACTTTAACTTGAAATGGAGTTCCTTTCATAAGAAAAACCCCTGTTTCCTTGCACTTTTTACGGTGCAAAGAACAGTAAGTTTTGGCACGTCGTTGTAGGCGCTACCGCCATGCCTCCCGCTTCACGATTTTAGCGCTACTCCGCAAAGCTTTCTGCCCCCTGGGCTTGGTCCTCTCGGCCTTTCCCCAGTTGGCCAGTTAAGAGTTGCCTCTTAATTGAATTAATAATATCAATAATAGTAAGTTGTATTAATCACTTTTTAATTGTTTTTTATTTTTTTTACAATTAGTGAATAGTGGGGATAACTTTATTTCATTGATTAATTGAACCATCTAAAACCCTCATACATAGCAATTCCATAAATTGAATGTCTAATCAAAAAAATTAATGAGGTTTTTACAGGTATATTGGTATTCATAGCAAATATACCTTGTCCAGTAAATGGCAGGAATATCAATAATGGAGCTAAAGTAGTTAGAGCTCCAAATATGAATCCCGAAAAATAGGACATTTTAAGACCAATAAATATAAAACAAATGTAATATATAACAGCCCAACAAATTGATAAGTAATAGTGAAAAACCCAACCTAGAATAACCTCATATTTAAATGAAGCCATTTCTGCAATATTAGGGTTATAAAATTTGGCTTTTTTTAGCATATAATAGGTCCATCGACCAACGATAGCCCATGAAGGTTCGGGAATTCCAAAAAACTTCATTAAAAACCCCAAAATATCCAAAATTATGCATGAAAAAATACCAGCTATAATTATAATAAAAATATCGATCAAAGTTTCTTAATACATTAACAAAAATAAGAGGACAAATATGCTTATAAAAAATATTCCAAATATGCCCATTAATATTCGGGTTTTTGTCTGGTTTTTTAATTTTGGCCAGTAATTCATAATTAGAAATGTTCCAACAATAACAGCTAGTCCTATAATTACATATCTTGGCATTAAAAAAACTTTTACATTAATTGCTTGACTTGTTAAATGAGTTATAATATTACTAATGATAATTAATTGTTATCAATAGTAATTATATGAATGAACTAACAACAGACCTAAAATTGCTTCATGAGGCAACTTTAAATAACCTTAAAAGCTCTAGAGCAAATAACACTTTAAGAGCATATAAATCAGACTTTAAAGACTTTGGATCTTTTTGTGTAAAACATGGTTTGAATTCATTGCCATCTGAGCCAAAAATTGTTTCTTTATACTTAACCCATCTTTCAAAAAATTCAAAAATCAGCACTATAAGAAGAAGATTAGTGTCGATTAGCATGGTGCATAAGCTCAAAGGACATTATTTAGATACAAAACATCCAATTATTGTTGAAAATTTAATGGGAATAAAAAGGGTAAAAGGAAGCATTCAAAAAGGAAAAAAACCTATATTAATCAATCATTTAAAATCAATAATTAATGTAATAGATGAGCAAAAAATCCAAAATCTAAAGAAATTTAGAGACAAGTCAATTATCCTAGTAGGCTTTGGAGGTGGCTTTAGACGAACAGAGCTTATTTCAATTGATCATGAAGATTTAGAATTTGTACCTGAGGGTCTTAAAATCACTATTAGAAGATCAAAAACTGATCAATTCGGTGAAGGAATGGTCAAAGGACTACCCTATTTTTCCAATCAAGCTTATTGCCCTGTAGTGAATCTTAAAAAATGGTTAGAAATTTCTAAAATTAAGTCTGGACCTATATTTAGAAGATTTTCCAAAGGCTTAGCTCTAACAGAAAAAAGATTAACCGACCAATCAGTAGTTTTATTAATGAAAGAGTATTTAAATTTAGCAGGAATTGAAAATAAAAACTTTGCAGGACATAGCTTAAGATCAGGTTTTGCAACGGTTGCTGCTGAGGCTGGAGCAGATGAACGTAGTATTATGGCAATGACTGGCCATAAAACAACTCAGATGGTAAGAAGATACATTAGAGAAGCGAATATATTTAAAAATAATGCATTAAATAAAGTGAAAATTTAAATTGATATCCAATTTTCAGGCCAAAAATTTTTATTATTTGAAGGATTGATATTTTTAGGTCTAATACAAATTTTATTAGGGTTTGGATTTAACCATGCGCCCCACCAATGGAATGACGAAGGTCCAACAATAAAGTGTTTACAATAACTAAATAAATTAAAATCATTAATTACATTATTATTCACTAAAGTATAATTTTTAATTTTTATTTTACTTAAATAATCATTAATATTATTATGATCATTTGACCAAATAAAATACTCAGGATTTGAAACTTTTGAATTAATATAATCAATTGATTTATTTGTATAATTAATAATGTTTTCTGTAAAAAAATTTGACTTGTGAATATTTTTACTACTTTTAAGATCAATTTGATCTGAAAATCTATTTTTTCTTATATGTAAAGAAATAGAGTTTGAATTTTTGATTTTGTTAATTAAAGGATTATCTATATCAATCAATTTTTTTTTTGGCGTTAAAATTTTACTTAACTCAGATTTAAAATTGCTAAAATAGATAGAATTTTCAAAATTTCCTTGAATATAAAGATTATCAGATATTCTATCTGAATCTACATTAATTATCTTTTCGATATTTTTTTTATTACCTGCAACAATTTTTTTTTCAATTAAGAATTTTTTTTTGTAGGAAAAATTATCTAAAAATATTTGAATTTTTTTTTTAAGTCTTTTAAAAGGTGTGTCAAAAATCATTTGATTATCTGCAATATTTTGAACAATATTAAAATTATCAAGCATGTATATTTGATGAGGTCTTAATAAATTCTTTTTTCTTGAATACCCACTACGGTTATCAATAAAGAGGTCATAATTATACTTTTTGGATATTGAAAAAGCAAAAGCATACATAAAAATTTGATTTCCAAGACCTTCAGCTATTTCAACGGTTAGTTTTTTTTTCATTTAAAAAATTTATAAGTAATATATTTAATTTTACTGATTATATAATCAATAAGATAAGTTAGATTTATTTTTGGTTTCTCTAAAGGTCCATCAAATATTTTACCTCGTCTCAAATAATGTTTCGTAAAAAATTCAACTGTAAACTTCCACTTTAATAAAAATGTTTTTTTCCCTTTATTTCTTATAATATTCTTATTTTTTCTTGTGGTAACTGACCCAAAATGATAAATTCTTGAGTTAGAAACACTTTTAAAAATTCTATTACCCTCTATCCACAGTTTCATATTAAGATCAGGATCAGAGGCAAAGCCTGGATTATATTCTTCGCTAAATCCCCCTACTCTTTTCCATAAATCTCTTGGTATCAGATGTGGCGCCCAATGACTTCCCTGTAAATCATTAAATTTAAAACTCATATAATTTTGTAAGAGTTTTTCTTCATCAAAAACATCAATATTTTCACCACAATTAAATTGTATGTGCTGAAGACTACCTTTAACTGGACCAGTAGGCGATATTTGGGTCATAGAAAGATAAAAATTATTATCATTAATATTTTTCATCTCTTTAATTAAGGCATTGTCCCAATTTGGTAAAAAGTACATATCATCGTGCGAGTATAAAATGTAACTTTTAGAGCTTAATTTGTAAGCTCTGTTAACACCACTACATAGACCAATATTGTCATGTGATTTAGAATAAAGAATACTTTCATTTTTGAGATAATTTTCTGTTTCATTATCCTCACCGTTTATATGAACAATTATTTCATGATTAAATGATGAATTTTTTTTGATAGAATCTATAGTTAATTTGCAGTATTTGTAATTATTATGGCTTGGTATAATGATTGAAAATTCCATGAAAACAATCTTAATACAATAAATATTACAATTTTATGTCTAAAAATACTAAAAAAATCGATACAGCTTTAATTGGTTGTGGTTATTGGGGTACTAATATAGCAAAATCACTAATTGCAATTAAAAAGTCTATTTATGTTTTTGATGAGAATCAAGATAATTGCAAAATTTTAAAAAAAAGATTTCCAAATTTAATAAATATTGAAAAAAATCTATCAAACATTCTTGTTAACAAAAAAATTAAAAATATAATTTTAGCCACCCCTCCAAGTAAAAACTATAAATTGCTAAAAATATTTATAAAAAATAAAAAAAATATATTTATTGAAAAACCTGGCCTTAAAAATTTAAAAGAGATTGATTATTTTAAAAAATTAAAAAATAATAAAATTCTTATGTTTGGCTATATTTATATGTTCAATAACTATATAAATTTTGTAAAAAAATTTGTTACTGATAAAAAAAATGGGAGAATATTATATTTAAAGTTCCAAAGACAAAATTTAGGACCTATTAGAAATGATGTAAGTGTATCTTATGATTTATCTTCTCATGATTTAAGTATATTATATTATTTTCTCGGAGATTTGCCAAAAAAACTTTGTGAAAATAGTTATCCTATTTTAAAAAAAAAGCTTCCCGATATATCTAATCTTAGTGCTAAGTTTAAAAATATATATATAGACATACACAATAGCTGGCTAAACCCTGATAAAGTTCGACGTATAACAGTTGTAACTAAAAAAAAAATGTTGTTGTTCGATGAAATGAAAAAAGATAATAAAATTGTGATATATAATAAATACGCAGAGTATCCAAAAATCTCGGAATTTAATGATAAGTTTTTTAGACAAAAAGCAAAAATATATTTTGGCAAAAACTATTCGCCAAAAGTAAAATCTAATAATCCTCTTTTAGATGAGTTAAAATATTTTTTTAGATGTATTAAAAATAATAAAAAACCATTCACAAATATTGACTTTGCTAGAAAAATTTTAAAAATTTTAGATAAACTTTATTAAAATGTATTTTCAATAATATTTTTCGTAATTATTTTGTTGTTGAATAGTTTGAAATATTTTGACTTACCGTTTTTACCATACTCATTTATTTTTTTAGGATTACTTAACATGTATTCAATCTTATGTCCTAAATCATTTAAATTTTTATAAAATCCAACTTCATTTTCATTAAAAAAATGCTTAAATTTTGTCTTTTCATCTATAAAAGTAAAAATTCCATTCCCAATTAGGGCAGCGATTCTGTTACTCGATGTAAATTTTAAAGGTTTACCCCTACTTAAATTTAATGACATTTTACATTTAATTAATTCTTTATAAAAATTGTAATTCCATTTAGGTGGTTCATTTGATACACCCAAGATATTATATTTAACATTAGGAAATATTTTCATTAGTTGATTAATAAATATTTCACGTTCATCACTTTTACCTTTCTTGAGTTTTCCAAAATTTACCCCATGGCTTAGCGCAAAGAATAAATCTTTATACCTATTTTTATATTCATAAATCTTCAAATTTTCTATATTTGGGTCTACAGGAATTGGTAAATAATTAAGTTTTTTTTTATTTATTTTAGTATCTATTTCGTCAGGATGCGTAGTCAAATAATATTGATCTATCAATTCATTATTATTTTCAATTAAATTTAGATTATTTTTCCAGTTAGGGCCCTCCCCTCTAAATCCTAAAGCGTCTTCATACCATAAAATTATTTTTGAATTATACTTGGATTTAATTTCGTATATTGTTTCATACTCTAATATGTTATTGTGGCCTAAAATAATTAAATTTGGTCGATAATTATCTGCTATATTTATAATTTTTTCATTAATATGTGAATTATTTTTCGTTACTAAATTTTTGGATAAGTAATTTCTATAACTAAAATTTATTACATCATGTTCATTTCTAATAAAACCTTTTGAAAGTTTATTTGCAATAGATATATTAAATAAACGATGATCACTTCTTTCATCAAATGTAGATATGTGTAATATTTTAAGCTTCGAACCTTTATTAAAATTAAAATTAGAATTTAAAAAAAAATTTTTTACACTATCAATTTTATCAACATGATCATCAAGCTTGTGTTTAACATTTTTAAAATTAAGATTTTGAATATATTTTCTATAATTATTATTTTTAATAAGTTTTTGAATTATTTTATACAGTTCTTGTTCATTTATTTTTTTAATAAATAAGGAATTTTCAAATGTTTCAGGCAAACCACCTTTTAAAGAAGTAATCGTTGCACAACCATAAGCAGCAGATTCCATTGCGGTTCTACCGAATGGTTCTTGCCATCTAGACGGAACGACAGAAATAGATGACTTTTTATAATAATTTAATATCTTATCATGAGTAACCCAATCTAAAACTTTAAAACGATCATGTTTAAAATTAAATTTTTCTCTAGGCTCATTACCTATAGCTAAAGCTCTCCAATCTTTAAATTTATCTAATATTTTAATTACAGCTTTACAATAAATATCAAAGCCTTTTGATGAATTAAGTTTTCCAGTGAAAATTATCAATTTTTTTTTGGGGGGAAAAATTTTAATTGGATTAATAGCAGGGTAAAGAATGTCTGTATTGTTTCGGTGATCATATGGTAAATCTTCAAAAAATTTATTTTTTACCCATTTACTAACAAAATAAATTTGATCTGTATTTTCAGCAATAAATATTCTTTCTTTAATTGATGATGATGCTCTTAAATCTTGGGGGTTATTATGAAAAACAAAAATAAGTTTAGCTTTTACTTTTTTTTTAATTAAATAAAGTAACGATTCAGGTCTATTATGAATTTCAATAATTTTAAAATTATATTTAAGATATTCTTTATATAATTTATTTGTATAAGATATATTTTTTTTAACGAAAGAATTTCCAATTTTCAGATTTTTAAAGTTTTTTAATAATGGTTTGGAATTATCTTCAAGATTACCAAAAACTAATGATCTTTTTTTTAATTGACTTTTATTTAAATAATCTTTTACCCAAATTGATGCGGCCCCAGCACTTTTTTCTGTAAAGTTTTCCTTATATGGTAATAATATTGCAATATCTTTCATATATTTTTTAAAATTTTTTTAAATCTTACATGTTCACTTTTTAAATTTTTATCATTAATTTTATTCTTTTTTAAACTTAAAATATTTTTTCTAATTTTTTTTACAGGTTTGCCATAATACATATAACCTGGTAAAATTCTTTTATTTTTTGTTATTATTGATCCCATTCCTATCATTGAAAATGATCCTATAACTTGATTTTGATGTACAATCGTCTTTATGCCTAGATTAGCATTTTTCATTATATGGATGTTACCACCAAGAATAACATTGCTACTTAAAATAACATCATCCTCTAAAAAGCAATCATGATCGATTGTTGTTGAGTTCATTATATAATTGTTATTTCCTATATGGGTTTTTTTTTTAATAGATGTAGGTAAGTGTATATTTGTATATTCATTAAAAACATTACCATTACCAATTACTATTTTTCCACTATTTTTTTTATTTTTCCATTGTGCTTGATTACCAATTACCACATATGGTCCTATAGTATTACCTGTACCAATGATTAAAGATTTCCAATTAATTACAGCAGTTGGATGGATTAAATTACCTTTTATTTTTTTAAACTTTAGCATTAGATTTAATTTCTTTCCTAAGTTTATAATTTTTTTTAAGCTTATATTCTTCTCTCATTGCTATCTTTTTTGATAAAAACTTTTTAGAATAAATTAACTTCCATTTTCTACCTTTGGTGAATTTGGCTCCCTTTCCATTATTATGTAATTTGATTCTATTATTAATGTTATTTGTATATCCTACATAAGAAATTGTCTTATTTTTGTTTTTACAAATGATTAAATATACGTGATAAAACATCATGGCGGTCCCTAGGGGAATCGAACCCCTCTTTCATGGATGAAAACCATGTGTCCTAACCGATAGACGAAGGGACCAAATTTGCATCTTTTATTGCAAAAAATAAAATTTATCAAGTTTTTATAGTGTCTTCACTTACAACAGTTTTGCTCATATTCGTGCTTTTATGTGTAACAAAAGTTTCTGTTATATATTTGTTATCTTTAATATTAACTCCATTTACTAAATCACCATTCGTGATACCAGTTGCACAGAAAATACTGTCGCCCTTTACAATTTCTTTTAAATCATACTTTTTGTTTAAATCATTAATTCCCATCTTTTTAGCCCTAGAAATATCTTTTTCATTTTTAAAAAGAAATCTACCTTGAAATTTACATCCTAGTGCATCAATTGCAGACGCAGCAAGTACTCCTTCTGGACCACCACCGATCCCTAAAAAAATATCTACGCTATATTTATCATCAGTAACTAATAAGGCCCCTGACACATCACCATCTGTTATTAACTTTATTTTAGTTTTCATATCATTCAGTTTAGTTATAATTTCTTTATGCCTTGGTCTATCTAATAAACATACAGTTACGTCTTTAATATCTTTGTTCATTGAATCTGCAATATTTTGTATATTTTTTTCAAGAGAAAAATCCAAATCTGTTGCTTCAAAAGGAACTTTACCTGATACGGCAAGTTTATCCATATATGTTTCTGGCGCATTAAATAAATTTCCTTTTTCAGCAATTGATATTACAGATAAAGCACCAGGTAAATTTTTAGCAGCAAAATTTGTACCTTCAAGCGGATCAACAGCGATATCTAATTCCAAATTTCCACCAGCTCCTAATTTTTCTCCTATATGAAGCATTGGGGCTTCATCCAGTTCACCCTCACCTATTACAACAACACCATTAATTTTAAGTTTATTAATTTCGTTTCTCATAGAATCAGTTGCTGCTTTATCAACTAACTCTTTATCATTTTTACCTAAAAATTTTAAACATGAAATGGCTGCACTTGAAGTAATTTTGACCATATCGGCAACAAGTTTTTTATCTAAAGACACTAAATATTTTCTTTCGAAGTTTTTTCTAAATTTACTTTAAGTTTATTTTCAAATTCATTTAACCTTTTCCAAACAGAAATTAATTCAACAATAATTGGCCAACTTCTGACTAAATACTGAAGTGATGTCTCTACTCTTCCAAATGCTCTTATTATTTGCTGAACAAATCCAAGTGTAATTGCGCCAGTTACAATTGTTGGCGCTAATGCTAAGTAAGGAACTATTACCATACCTTGAAGATAACTCCATTTTACTGCATTAAAATATAAATAATGAAAATACATTTTATAATGTATTTTTCTTACACCTCCATAAAGGTTATCTATTTTTTCAGGTCTGGCACTTTCTTTAAAATCTTCACCTAAAACTAATTCTTTTCTATATGCTGCCTCTTCTTTTTGAATATCATATTCAATACCAGGAAGTTTTATACCAACCGCCGCAAGTATAAATGTGCCTCCTAGTGCTGAAATAATAGCAACCCAAACCAATGCGTGATTCACCTCACCAATCCAAGGAAGTACAGTAATACTTTTTGAAAGCCCCCAAAGTATTGGTGTAAATGCAATTAGCGTCATTACACTTCTCAAAAGCTCAGCCCCAAGTCCTTCCATTATTCTCGCAAATTTAAGAGTGTCTTCCTGAACTCTTTGTGAAGCTCCCTCTATTGAAGACGCAAAATCCCATTTATCATGGTAAAAATCAGCCATTGCGGTTCTCCATCTAAATGTCCAGTGACTAGTGAAATAGTCACTAAAGATTACAACTAATATGTATACAGCTGCAATCTTTGCGAATGTAAATAGATATGCAATAAATTCTTTTTCAGAGACAGCACCAGGTTCAGCAAGAGCTTTTTGCAAAGTATCATAAAACTCACCAAACCACTCATTAATTCTAACATCAAGTTGAACTTGATACCAAGTTGCTACGAGAATAAGTACAGTTCCACCAATACTCCACATATGCCATCGTTTATCAGTAAAAAATTTAAACATTATTTTGTAAAATTATCAGCGTAAGATTTTTTAATTATTTTTCTAATTTTTGGCTCAACCACTTCATAATTAATTTTATTTTTTTTTGCATATTTAATTGCATTTTCTACAGTTGAAAATTCAAGATTTACTTCACTATCAGTATTAGTGGAACTTTCCCATCCCATTAAAGGATTTATACCAGTTTTTTTGTCTTTAAATTTCAATATCCATTTTTTGGTTTTAGCTCTTCCCGATTGCATGGATGTTTTTGTTGGTTTATAGATTAAAGCTTTTTTCATAAAAATGGTCGGGGCGGCAGGATTTGAACCTGCGACCCTCTGGTCCCAAACCAGATGCGCTACCAGGCTGCGCTACGCCCCGATTGTGATACTAATACAGTAGATAAGGTTAATTTCAAAGTATAAATAGATCAAAAATAAAAGAAATTTGATAAGAATCTGGTATAAAAGATAAAATGATAATTACATGCCCTTGTGACAAAAAAAAATTTAATGTTGATGCTTCATTAATTCCTCCAGAAGGAAGACTGTTAAAGTGTGGTTCATGTGGGCGTAAATGGCATTACAAATTAGAAAATTTTAATAAAGATGACATGGATAAAAAAAAGGTAGTTAAAATTAAGAAAATTAATCCACTAGAAAATATTCCTAATGAAGTCGATAAAATAATCAAAGATGCAGAAAATATAAAATCCAAAGATAATGTTGCAATTTATAAAAATGCTTCTAATTATAATTTATTAAATCTTTTCTTTTTATTTATTATAAGCTTGATAGCTTTTATAATAGTATTAGATACCTTTAGATTTCAAATTAACAATATACTTCCTGGCTTTGATTTCTTAATGATAAATTTTTATGAAAGTCTAAAGGATATATATTTATTCTTTAAAGATTTAATTAGATAAAATGATAAATTATATTTCAAAACCTTTTAAATGGTTTTTCAAGTTAGAAGCTGCTAGTGGTCTTATATTGCTTATAAGTGCTATATTAGCATTAATTATTAGCAATTCATCATATTCATCTTATTATTTTGGATATCTTGAAAAATACATATTTATTGGTTTTAACGAAATTGGATTAAAACTTAGTGTGCTTCATTGGATTAATGATGCACTTATGGCTATTTTTTTCTTTTTTGTAACATTAGAAATTAAAAGAGAATTTTTACAAGGTGAACTATCTAATATTAAACAAGCATTACTCCCAATAATAGCAGCTGTTGGAGGGATGGTAGTGCCAGCATTTGTATATGTTTTAATTAATTTAGGTGACCCAGAAACACTAAATGGTTGGGCAATCCCATCTGCCACAGACATTGCATTTTCCCTTGGTGTTTTGTCATTACTTGGAAAAAGAGTACCACTATCACTTAAAGTATTCTTAACAGCTTTAGCAATAATTGATGATTTAGGTGCTATTTTAATTATAGCGATATTTTATTCTGGTGATCTTAATTTAAAATATCTTTCGCTAATGTTTTTAGCATTTATTATTTTGTTAATTATAAACAAATTTAACATTAAGAAATTTCTACCATATTTAATTATAGGATTATTCTTGTGGGATTTTACCCACAATTCAGGAATACATGCAACAATTGCTGGTGTACTTCTTGCAATGACTATACCTCATAGAGAAAAAGAAAAAGATTTCTCTTTATTAATCAAAGTTGAACATGCGATAAGTCCATATGTTGCATTTGGAATAATGCCTTTGTTTGCATTTGCAAATGCTGGTGTTTCATTAGAAGGATTATCTCTGGGGTCACTACTTGATAAAGTTCCACTAGGAATAGTACTTGGATTATTTGTAGGTAAGCAGTTAGGTGTTTTTGTTTTTTCATACATATCAATAAAATTAAAAATTGCTCAAATGCCAAGTAATACAAGTTGGTATAATTTTTATGGAGTTGGAATACTTACAGGTATTGGTTTTACAATGAGCTTATTTGTAGGAAATCTAGCGTTTGTAGAAAATATGCAATATATGGATGGTGTAAAAATTGGAGTTCTAACTGGGTCATTATTATCCACTCTAGCAGGATATTTTTTAATATTACTTACTCCAAATAGGTAATTTAAAAATATGAAAAAAAAAATATTTATTATATTAGTAATTATAATGTTTAATTTCAATTCTACAGCAAATGCAAAATATAAAAAATTATTTTTTGACCTTAGTATTAAAAGCAATAATGGAGATATATTAAATCTTAAAGATTATAAAAATAATGTTGTACTAATAGTAAATACAGCTAGTTATTGTGGTTTTACAAATCAATATGCAGACATGCAAAAACTTTGGGATAAATATAAAGATAAGGGATTATTAGTGCTTGGTGTGCCCTCAAACTCCTTTAATCAAGAAAAAAACGATGACTCAGAAGTTAAAAAGTTTTGTGAAGTAAATTTTAATATTAATTTTCCACTGACTTCAATCACTAGTGTTAAAGGAGACGATGCACATGAAATTTATAAATGGGCAAGAGAAAATCATGGCAAATCAGCAATTCCGAAATGGAATTTTCATAAAATTCTAATAAATAAAGATGGTAAGGTAGCAGAAACATACTCCTCATTCACAAATCCTACGTCCAAAAAAATAATATCTAAAATTGAAACTTTGCTAGAAAACTAAGCTTAATCCATCATGAGCTGGAATTATATTTTTTTTAAGTTTGTTATTTAATTCATGGTAGTCTAAATCTGAGTGTAAATTTGTCAAAACTGCTTTTTTAGGAGAAAAAAGTTCTATTAATTCTAAAGATTTGTTTAAATTTAAATGTGAGGGATGATTTCTATACCACAAGCAGTCAATTATCAAAAATTTTAAATTTTTAAAATGCTTATAATCTTTTTTCTGTATTTTACTTACATCGCTAATGTAAGCTAACTTATCATTAAATATATAACATATGCTTTTAACATTACCGTGTTCGACACTTATGCATTTTACTCTAATTTTTTCATTTTTTTTTTTAAAATATAAATTTTTTTTAATAGGATGCATTTTTAGTGTTGCAGGATATTCATATGAGTTTGTATCAAAACAATAGGAAAAATTTTTATAAAGATATTTCCTAGTATTTAAATCAGCATAAATATCAAGAGTTTTTCTATTTTTTATAAAAAAAACTCTAAGATCATTTATACCGTGTGTTTGATCAGCATGCATATGTGAATACAAAACTTTATCTATACTAGTGATTTTATTACTTAATAATTGCATACGTAGGTCAGGAGAAGTATCAATTAATATGTTAGTATTTTTACTTTGTAGAAATGCAGAACATCTTGTTCTGTAATTTTTTTTGTTTTTTGGATTACATTTTCCAAAAAAACCATCTGCTCTTGGTACACCCATCGAACTACCGCACCCTAGGATTGTAAATTTCATTTTAAGACTTAAAAAATAGATTGTTAAAGTTATTGGTGGTAAAATCAATTAAGGTTTTACTTGGTACGTTTTTTATAAATGCTAATTTATCAGCTGTATATTTAATAAATGAAGGTTCATTTTTTTTACCCCTCATAGGTTCAGGTGCTAAAAAAGGACTATCAGTTTCTATCATTAATTTATCAATTGGAATAGTTTTAAACGTATCCTGAAGTTTATTAGAATTTTTAAATGTAATAATTCCACTTGCAGAGAAAAATGCATTAAGTTCTAGTAATTTTTTTGCAAATGAAGTGCTCCCTGTGAAGCAGTGCATCAAAATTTTAAGATCTTGATGATAATTTTTTTTTAAAATTTCATAGGTTTCTTTTTCTGCGCTTCTTGAATGTACAATTAAGGGTAATTTTAATTCGATAGCAGCTTCTATGTGCGTTTCAAAGCTTTTAATTTGAGCTTCTTTTTTGCTATTATTATAGAAAAAATCTAAACCGGTTTCACCAATACCAATAATCTTTTTATTTTGTTTTACGGATGAAATTATTTCAAATTTATTTATTTCATTTTTATCAGCTTCGTGAGGGTGGATACCAAAAGTACCAAAAATAATTTTATCTGAATTGATAATTTTCAATATATTCTTATAGCTTTCTTTTGTTGTACAGATTGTAAGTAGCTTTTCTATTCCTTCATTTTTAGATCTTTTAATTATATCGTCTAAATTTGAAGAAATAGGCTCATAATCTAAATGACAATGTGAGTCTATCATTATGTAATTTTATTAAATAAAATTTCTATTTTATTAATCTTATCTCCTTTATTAAGAAAATTATTATCTAAAATTGTCTCAAAGTCTATATCTTTTTCAGATATATCAAAAATATGAAGAGCCTTTAATGAAGACTCAGGAATTATTGGGTAAAGTAGAATTGAAATTTTTCTTATAATTTCAAGTGCAACATATACGATCGTATTTAATCTTTTTTTATCAGTCTTTTTTTTCCAGGGCTCTTGATCGTTAAAATATTTGTTAGCTTTAAATAACTGATCAACTATAAAATTTAAATAAAAATTTATATTTTGTTTATCTATTTGTTTTTTTAAATTTTCGAAATTAACTTTAAAGTTATTTAAAATTTCCATATCATCTTTATTAAATTTATCTATGTCTGGGACTTTTAAACCAATGTTTTTTTCACAAAAAGAAATTACTCTTTGACATAAATTTCCGTAATTATTTGCTAAATCACTATTAATACAATTTTCTAATTTTTCATTTGATATATTGCCATCATTTCCAAATGAAACTTCTTTTAGTAAATAATATCTCAATGGATCAAGACCATATTTTTCGATTATTTCAATTGGATCAAGAATATTACCTTTTGACTTTGACATTTTTTCATCTCCTGAAAGTATCCATCCGTGACCATAAACTCTTTTAGGTGGCTCTATGTCAGCAGCTAAAAGAAAAGCAGGCCAGTATATTGCATGAAATCTTAATATATCTTTTCCTATAATGTGAACTGTTGCTGGCCAAAATTTTTTATATAAATTATCATTAACATTAGGATAATTAAGAGCACTTAAATAATTTGTTAATGCATCAAGCCATACATAAATAACATGATCATCATTATTTGGGACTTTAATACCCCAAGAAAAGGATTTTCTACTTATAGATAAATCTTTAAGACCTCTTTTAACAAAACTTATTACCTCATTTTTTCTTGTCTCTGGTAGGATGAATTCAGGATTATCTTCATAAAATTTTAGTAATGAACTTTGCCATTTGGATAGTTTAAAAAAGTAAGATTCTTCTTCAACCCATTCAACTTTTGATCCAGATACTTTACATATTTTTAAACCATTAACCTCCTCTATTTCATCATCAGCATAAAAAGCTTCATCTGATACTGAATACCATCCAGAATATTTAGATAAATAAATTTCTTTTTTATTTACTAATATATTCCAAAGATTTTCTACAGATTTCTTATGTCTGTCTTCAGTTGTTCTAATAAAATCATTGTTTGAAAGATTTAATGTTTCGCAGAGATCTTTAAATGTTTTACTAATTTCGTCGCAAAATTTAATAGGATCTTTTCCTTTACTTTCGGCTGCTCTTTGAATTTTTTGACCATGCTCATCTGTACCGGTTAGGAAAAAAACATCATAACCTTGTATTTTTTTTAACCTTGCAAAAAAATCAGATACAATACTGGAATAAGCATGACCCATATGTGGTTTTGCGGATGGATAATATATTGGTGTGGTAATATAAAAATTTTTATCCATTAAGAACTCTATTTTTAAATTCTAAAAAAACATTATCTAAATCTAAATTATATTTACTAGCATTATTCAATTTTTGGTAAAAATAACTTTGTTGATCAAATAATTTATATGAAAAGTTTTTCAATAACGTGTTATAAAAATAAATTTGCATAAACCTTATAATTAAATTTAAATCTTTTACAGGTTTTTTATTACCTACATCAAGAATAATGTCTAAAAAGTCTTTTGGATTAATGTCACGTAAATTTAAATTATTTTCCTCAGAAAATTTGGTAATTCTATATAAATCTCCTACTGACATATAGGGATTTATAAATTCTTTATTAATGTCATGATTAAATCTTTTATTACTTACTTTTTCAAAAATTTTTATATTATCATCACTCTTAATATTTTTATTAAAAACTATACATCTAGATTTAATGGTATTTAAAATTTTTTTTTCTGAATTATGAATAAGTATAAAAATAATTTTTTCATTAGGTTCTTCTAAAACTTTAAGTAATGCATTTGCTGAACTGATATTTAAATATTCAATATTATCAATTAAAATTATTTTATTTTTATTATTAAATGAAGATTTATTGGAAAATTCCAACATGTTTCTTATCTGAGAAATGTCAATTATTTTCTTATTTTCACCTATATCGATTAAAAAGAAGTTAGGGTGAGTTTTTTTTTTTACTAAATTGTAAGATCTATTATCTTTATTGATTTCGAAATTACTTAAATCATATTTATTCTCTTCATCTTTAGAAAAAAGATAATTTATAAAATGATAAGCAAAAGTTGACTTACCTATCCCTTTTTTTCCTGATATAATGAATTTATTTGGAAGCCTTGAATCATTATGTAATCTAATAAGTAAACTAAATAAATCATTATATTCATATAATTTAGTTTGTACACTTGGTTCCATTATTTAATTTTCGTTAAAAATTTAATTTTATTTAATATGATTTTTTCATTTTCTTTAATGGTATCATTTGAATTTATAATTAAATATTTTTTATTATTTTTTGAAACTTTTACAAATCCTTTTTGTACCCTATTATAAAAGTTAATATTAAATTTATCATATTTATTTAAATTTTTTCTTTTATTAAGTCTTTTTTTTAGGTTTTTCATGCTTACTATATTTAAGAAAGTAAAACTCACGTGTATTTGATTTAAAAAATAATTATTAATTAAATCAATAATTTTCCTGTTTAATCCCATACCATAATATTGATAGGCTATTGTTGAATCTGTAAATCTATCGATTAAAATAATTTTTTTTTTATAATTTTTTTTAATTATTTTTTCAATATTTTCATTCCTTGCTGCAAAATAGAGAAGTAAGTCTGAAAATTTATCTAAGTCAGATTTGTTGTTAAGAATTAATCGCCTAATTTTTTCGGAATTGGAGCTACCACCAGGCTCCCTAATTTTTACAAATTTAGCTTTTTTTTTTTTTAAAAAATTTGCTATTTTTTTGATGTGATGTGACTTTCCAGAACCCTCAATTCCTTCAAAGACTATAATGGGTTTATTATACATCGCCCCATATAAGATAATTTATTGATTTAATTAATCTAGAAAATAAATTTACTTTCTTGATATCCTCACTTGCAAAAATTTTATGTTCGTCAATTAATTCATTTTTAAAAAAAATTTTGAGTAATCCAATTTCTTGGCCTTTTTTAATTGGTGCTGGTATAGGACCATTATATGAAGCAATAGCTTTAATATCTTTCTTTCTAGCTTTTTTAAATGTTTTATAAATATCATTTTTAACATAACCTTTTACTGTATTTTTTTTTCCTAACCAAACATCAAACTCAGTGAAATCTTCACCTTGCTTAGATATTTGCAGTGTATCAAAATTTGTGAAACCCCACATATGAAGCTTCATAGACTCTTTTGATCTATCGTTTTTAGTTTTAAAACCACTCGCTACAGCAATTAATCTTCTACCACCCCTTTCAACAGATGAAGCTAAAGAATATTTTTCAACAGCTAGATATCCTGTTTTAATACCATCTGCTCCAATATTTTTATACAAAAGTGGATTTCTGTTACCTTGTGTTATTGGATCACCTCCTGTTCTATCCCACGTGAATTCTGTTTCGCTGAAATATGTGTAATAATTAGGAAAATTTTCAATTAAATAGTTAGACATAATAAGAATGTCTTTAAGAGTGGAATAATTGTCAGGATCATTAATGCCAGATGAATTTGAAAAATTTGTACTATTCATACCCAATTCTTTAGCTTTAGAAGTCATCAATATAGCAAATTCCTCCTCAGAACCAGCTATACCTTCGGCTAAAGCAATACAGGCATCGTTACCCGAAGCAACAATAATACCTCTAAGTAGATCTTCCACTGAAACTTCATCTCCTACCATTATAAACATTGATGAATATCCTGCTGTAGATAATTTCCATGCTTTTTCAGAAACTAAAAATTTATCATCTAAATTTAAATCACCATTCTTTAGCATCTCGAATGCTATAATACTTGTCATTATTTTAGTCATTGAGGCAGGGTAAATTTCTCTATCAGCGTCTTTTTCATAAAGAATTTCTTTAGATAAGTAATCTTGTAGAATTACAGATGGAGCTTTTATTTCAATTGAATATGAACTTTGATTAAAAAGAAAAAGTGTGAATAGGAAAATAATTGTTTTTTTAATCATTTTTAATAATTTCAAGGTTTTCAAAATTTAAATTATAAATATTACTATAATCTTTTTGTAACGACTTTAAATCTAAATAAGGGCCTAAAATTACTCTAAATTTATTTTTTGAAATTTCAAGTATATTAATATTTTTAACAGGTGATTCATTTAAAATTCTATCCTTTAATAATTTAGCGCTATTCATAAAAAAGAAATCGGCAATTTTGATAGAATAATTAAATTTAGTGCTAATATTTTTTTCTTTAATTGTTTTATTTTTTTTATTTAGATTATTGATAGTTATTTCATCAACAGGAGCTTTGTTTGCAACTGTTTTTTCAACTTCATATGTTTTGGCTTTCTTTGCAACAAAGGAGCTATTTTGTAAAATTTCCTCTATTTTGATATAAGGCTCATTAGCGTTAAGTTCTAATTCATCGGCTATACGCTTCGAAATTACAGAATTATTAAATAAAGGGTATGATGAATTCTTTCCAACTGTAGCAATAAGACTTTTTCCATTATTAGGATTAGTTATTTTAACAGAGACACCTTTTTTTAGATTTTTTTGGAAAACTATAAGATCTCTTTCATTTATTTTTTTATTAACAATTTTTTCAGCGTGTAAATTATCAGAATATATAAGAGTAAATCCATAATTAGAAAATTTATTTGATTTATCTATTACATTATAATTTTTTACAGAATTTACATTTGCACAAGAAGATAATATTATAAGTAAAATTATTAATAATTTATAATTCATTTTTAAATTTATTTTTTAAAGTACATACTGCAAGTCCAAATCTCAAAGATCTGTTCCATTTAAGAATTAATTCATAATTTTGAAATACTATATACGCAGGTTCATTTTTTGTGGCATTATCAACGATATCAGCATCTGGTGTTATAATAGCTATTTTAATGTTTTCATCAAAATTTAAATCATCAGAAATATATTTTCTGTAGTATTTTAATTTTTTTTTGTTCTTTATATTTCTCGCAGAAGTATTTAGTATTTTTTCAGGTACGTTCGCTTTTAATGTAACTTTTTTGAAGCAAGGCTGATTTTTTTTCCATCCCATCTTACTTAAATAATTAGCGGCAGATGCAAATGAGTCTGAATTATTTTTCAGTTCAATTAAATTATTATCATTATAATCAATTGCATATTTTTCAATTGTAGAAGGCATAAATTGAAAGTTACCAAAAGCACCAGCCCAAGATCCATACAAAATTGAAGGATCCACTATTTGCTTATCAATTAATTCTAAAATAGTTAGCAGTTCATTTGTAAAAAATTCACTTCTTCTTTTATCAAAGCTTAAAGTGGATAAGGATGAAATAATATCCATTTTTCCTAGGTAGTTTCCAAAATTTGTTTCGATACCCATTAGTGCTAACAATAATTCTTTTTCTATATCAAAATTTAGATCAACATTATTAATTATTTCTTTATTATTTTTGTAATATTTTAAACCTGATAATACTTTTTTCTTGGATGTTCTTTTCGAAATATAGGTTTTTGTATCCTCATAAAATTCTGGTTGATATCTGTCATACTCAATAACTTTTGGGAGAAATTTTGCATTATTCATAACGCTATCAAACGTACTTTCAGATATGCCTTTTGATAAAGCTAATATTTTAAAATTTTTTTTCCACTCATCAAAGGTTGAACTATAAGAGACATTTATAGTTAAAGAAAAATATAGAACGATATATAAAAAAATATTACTTATTTTCATAAAGATCCTTTAAATAAATAAATACAGCAATCCAAATAAAAATAAAACTTATTAACTTTTCAATATTAAGTGGCTCATTATAAAGAAAATATCCTAATAAAAATTGCAAAGTTGGGGTTATGTAAAATATCATGCCCGTTGGACCGAGACCACAAAGTTCAACACCTCTTACATACAAATATAAAGGAATTACTGTCATTGGTCCAGCTAACATAAATACAAACATTAATTTTGGATTTGATATATCGAAATCATTTACATTATTTTTAATAATAAAATAAAATGAAATTAGGATTACTGGCAGTATAAACAAGCTTTCTATTAGAAGGCCAATGTCTGTTTCAACGCTTACTTTTTTTCTTAATAGGTTGTAAAAACTCCAACTGAAAGCAACAATTAATCCTACCCATGGTATTGATTTTAAGTCTAAAAAAAATAATAATAAAATTGAAAATATTACAATAATTACAGATAATTTCCCCTTTGAACTTAAAGTTTCTTTAAAAAAAAAAAAACCTAAAAAAATACTTATTATCGGCATAATAAAATATCCAAAACTTGCATCAATTACACGATCAGTTGAAACAGCATAAATCCAAACTGCCCAATTAGTAAAAATTAGTATACCTGAAAAAAAAAGAGTGAAAATTATTTGTTTATTTTTTATTACTATTTTTATTTTATCAATTTTAGAAAGAAGAACAGATGTTATTATTAACATCACTGTAGTCCATAAACTTCTATGAATTACAACTTCTACATGACCAGCAAAAGATATATATTTGAAATAAATGACTCCTATTAGTCCCCACCAAAATGATCCAGCTGCGGTAAGAAAAATTCCTTTATTAAAATTATTATTTTTTGCCACTATATTGAATGAATTAAACTATTTTGTTCTTGAAATATATATTAATAATCGTAAAAGCTAATAAACTTGTACACCACTTGTACGGAACTTAGAGTTTTGCAAGAAGAGTATCAATTTTTTTTAAATTATTGGATATTTTTTTTCGAGCTTCTAATCTTAACTTTCCAAGTTTTATGGGACCTAAATCATCCAATTTTTTTCTATTAATAAACTTTCTTATAATTGATTCACATTCCTTTGATATGACAGCAATATCGATATGATTTTTAATATTATCTTTAAATTGCGTTAAAGGTACTTGAAGTATACGTTTATGAATATCACGATGTCCAAATTCACCTGTAGTTTGAAAATCCTTAATCATTTTATTTGCATAATTCGAATTTAAGAAACCTACTAAAAAATAAGCTTCTTTTAAATTATTTGTAAAATAACAGTAAGCTTTACTTTCAACAATAAAATCTAATTCTTTTTCATTCCTCTTGAAAACCGCTGCACTAACATCTTTAGCTGAAGATGTATAAAGAACAACAAATTTATGTTCTAATCTTTGTCTAGTAAGTAAATTTTGATAATTAAGTCTTTCATATAAGGTCATAGATTTATTGTTTTTTTTCCATATTACTTCTGCTTTATTAAACCATCGAGAACTGTCTAAGTCTCCATCCATTTCCATATCTTGTGATGAAAATATTTCTAAATTGTTTGGTTTTTTAATTAATGGTAAAACAATTTTATAAAATCTAGTAAAACCAAAAGGTATTAAGCTGTTAGATAGACAAGTTATATTGATATATTTACTTGATATTAGTCCTTCAATTTTTTTATCTTTGTAAGGTTTTTTTGCTGTTTTATTTATTTCCTCACTTGTTTTAATATTAATTTTTTTATCTTTTAATTGACCTGGATTTTTTTGATTGAAATCAAAAAAATATAAATTTCGCGGGGTTATTGTTGCGCCTTGATAAAATTTATCTTTATAATAATTTATTTTATGTGTGCTAGTTTTTAATTTTGTTATGGCAGTCTGATCACCAAGATTTGATAAGTAAAATTTGCTTTTTTTAGTATCTAAGTATTTTTGTGCAGATATTAAATTCAAATCCGAATAAGGCAATTTACCTGTAAAAATTTTGCCATCCCAAGCTTTTGTTCCATTTTTAGGTGAAAAATTATCAAAAAATAAAACACAGGATACTGTTTTAAATAACGGTTTAACTTCTTCAAGGTCCCAAATTTCAGTAATTTTCATTTTTTCTAAATGTTCATTTCTAGTTTTTTCATGTTGCATTCCATTAAAAAAACTTCTTGGAAGAACAAAAGCTAGTTTTGATTTTTTTTTAAAATAATTTTTAAAACAATGAGCAACGAAAAGTGCAGCAACTTCGTAATGCGTTAGATTTTGTTGGCCTTCAGGTAAATAATCATAAGTTTTGCCAATTTTTTTCAAATCTTCTTTATAGTCATTGCTATTAATAGATTTGTAAGTGAACCATGGAGGATTACCTATAACTATGTCGAATTGGTTTTTAAAAAAATAGGGTCTATACAAATTTGATAAAATAAATTTCCAAATCGTATTTCTATCCTGATCTTTTGCATTTTTAAGACCTTTATAAATTTTATGAAATGATTCAGTAATTAATTCATTATAATTCTTACCTTTTAATGATCCTTTAAAAGTTTTTTCAAATTGCTCATAATTAAATGTATTTTTATTTTGGTGAAGTTTGGCTAGATCATTACAAAAATTTAAACAATCGTTAAAAATATCAAGATTTTCAAAAATAACTGAATTTAAATTATATTTAACTGTATTAATTCTTAAATTAAAAGTTGAACCCTCTAAGGTTTCTTCAAAAGGTGGTAATAATGTATTAGTCATAAAAACATTTAACAAAAGAGGTTTTTTTAATTCTTTTAGTTTATTTTTTAATGTTAATAGAATTGTAGTTTTTGAAATTAAAACTGATAAAGGGTGTATGTCTAAACCATAAACCCTGCTTGATATTTCCTCAATTGTAAGATTTTTTTTAATAAGCATATTAATCGAAGCTCTGAGAAAAGAACCACTTCCACAGGATGGATCAATTATTTTACTATTTTCTTTAATACTAATATTTGCAACAATTAATTCACATAGCCAGTCTGGGGTGTAATATTCGCCTAGAGCTTTCTTGCTATCTGTATCCATAAATTCTTGATATATACCCTTTAAAATATCTTCATTAATTGAACTGAAATTATAGTTATTAATTTCATTAACTATTGATTGAGAAAGTTTAAAAATTTTATTTATATTTTCGCTAGTAGAAGCCCAACTAAAAAAATCTTTTTCTGTAAAATTTTGTACATTAAGACTATAAAAAATTGTTCCATCTAAAATCTTTTGTAGTTCTTTTGAGTCAATAAAATCATCTTTGGAAAGAATTTTATATGTGAGTATTTTTGTAAATATACTTATATAAGTATGTGTAATAAACGTTTCTTCGGAATTTATTCTAAAATTATATGCTATGCTTAAATATTTTTTCCATTCCTCAAAACAAATAATTACTGATGGGTTATTTTTGATTTTCGTATAAACATCGTTTAACTCAAAGAAACAATTTGCAAATAAATTAGATTTTACACCAAAATCATCTATAAAATTTTTTAGCGTTGGATTTTTTTCAATATTTTGAAAAAGATATTTAGATATGAAGAAATAGAAGTCCTCGAAATTAAGCTTATTTACAATAAAAATTTCTTTTTCTTTTAGTAAATCTAGATTGTTCCAATTAACATTTTTTTTTACAAGAGTGCTGTCAAAATAGTAAATAATCCATTTAATACCATCTGTAGAAATTAATCTATAATTAATTTTTTTTTTAGATTTGTAAATAGCAGACAAATATTCTAGTAATTGACTTTTTGCATGTTCTTCTGTTTTTTTTAAATTATTCTCAAATTCGATTATTACATTTTCATACTGTGTATCAGCAAAACCATAATCTTTATTATCTTTAATTATTTTCAAATGATTTTCAGCACCTCCTGTAATTTTGTCTATTATGGATTTGATTTTGGGATTTTCAGAAAAAATTCTTTCAAGGAATGAGATGAAGCGTTCTTTTTTTTGTGTCTCATTTGCAGATTTATTTATTTGTTCAAAATATTTTATAAATTCTGATTTATCTTTTTTCATAGCAAGTATATAACTATACGATAACTTGAACAAAACTTGTACGCCAGGTAAAATTTTCAAAAAAAAATGTCTGTTTTTTTGTTGAATTTAATTATTTTACTTATAAAACCTTGTTAATGGAGAGATGGCTGAGCGGTTGAAAGCACCGGTCTTGAAATTCCAAGTAACCCCTACCCCTTTACGACAATACACTTACAAATTAAGCCATTGCTTATTTTTTTAAATTTAGCTTTTACGAAAAACGCATCATTCTTGACTTGCCTAAGCTACAAAACTAGAGCGAAACTAGTACGAGAAATTAACTAATTAATCTCAGCAACTTTTACATCACATAAATAGTGATCCAAAAATTTATCATTTATATAATCATACTTTGACATAGACATAATTGGATCTTTTTTTCCCTCAAATTCATTAATTTGAAAACCCAATTCATATTCAGGAAACCTAGCTGCAAAGAAATCTTTTTTTATAATTAAATCTTTATTTGGCACTTCTACATAAAGATTTTTATTATGATCAAAATATTGAAATGTAGTTACATCAAACTTATATTTGTAAATTATGTAATCTTTATCCAACAAGTTCTTCATATTTACACAAGATATATTTACACCTTGATCAGCGTGAATAAATGTTGGGATTAAAAGGAATAATATGAAAAATCTCATATCCCTACATAATATAATTAATTGGTGTTAATTAGACTTAACTTTGTTAAAAAAATGATATTAAAATTAGTATAGATAATAATTATTTTAATGCGTTCAAAACCCATCTTAAAGCAAAATATAATGGTATTGGTACAATTGCATTTATCATTATAGTGCTGTCCATTATACCATCGTATCTATTTCCAATTCGAATTAACCACCAAGAAGACCAACATACAGCTAAAACAATATATATTCTGAGAACAAATTTTTTATTTATAGTCATTTATTTAAAATTTTTTCTTTATTATTTTTTTTGGAAGTTTGTTTTTTCTTATTTTTTTACATTGAAAATATGTTGTTTTACGATGCTTATTAAATTTATAATTTTTTTTAATTAATTGATCCATATCTGCAGTCAGAGTACCGTTTACTCTGTCTATAATGTATATTTCTCTATATCTGTAATCTTTTGTCTCTGGATAATAATCCCAATCAATTATATGAAATGTTTCTTCCTTAACCTTCAAACTTGTATTTTTTTCTCTCATAAATTTTTTCTCAACTGCATCCCACTCAAATTCAATATTATCATCTTCACCTGAACTATCGAATTTAAAATATTTAATCTTTTTATAAGTGTCTTTAAAGTACTCATCTTTAGGTTCGCAATTTAAAATGATATCTTTTGAAATAAAGGCATATGATATGCTATTAAAACCAATAATAAAAAATATTAGAATAAATAAAATTTTTTTCACAATCGAAGATTACCAAATTCCAATACTAGACTCAATGAAGCTTGGTTATAGGATTTTATAGGATAACTAGAGCGAAACTAGAACGAAAGGTAAAATTTTTAAAATAATTATCGCTGTTTTTTTGTTGAAATTATAAATTATACTAATAAAACCTAGCAAACGGAGAGATGGCTGAGCGGTTGAAAGCACCGGTCTTGAAAACCGGCAAAGGGGCAACTCTTTCCTGGGTTCGAATCCCAGTCTCTCCGCCATAAATTAAAACTTTTGAAACTTTTCTAAAATATAATTTAGCTTTGGATTTATATTCAGATCTGATTCATTATTCTTTAGCGATTTTAAAACCTCATCGTCATAATTTACAAATTCATCAAGATGTATTAATTGATCATGACTAAGATTGTCGATTATATTTTTTACGAAATTAGTCATTAATATATCCATTTCTTTAGTTCCTCTGTATGAACTTCTATAAATTATTTTATTTTTAATCTCTTCTTTATTTCTCGACATGCCTATATATATAAATAATGAATGGTATAGAATACTTACTTTCAAATATAAATAGTATTAATGGCGTAGGTACAAAAACAGCTAATTTATTAAAAAAAAAGAACATAAATACTATTTTCGATCTTCTATGGAACTTGCCAAGAGATTATGTAGATAGAAGCAAAATTTTTAAAGTTAATGAACTTGAGGTTGGAAAAGTACAAACATTAAAGGTCTTGGTAAAAAAATATAACTTTCCAAGAATAAGAAATCTCCCAAATAAAGTTATATGTGAAGATGAAACCGGTAAGTTGGATTGTATTTTTTTTAATAGTTATGAAGGGTACATAAGAAAAATACTTCCTATAGATCATGAGATAACCATAAGCGGTAAGGTTAATTATTATAATAATAGATATCAGATAGTAAATCCTACACATGTATCTACAAATATAAATTCTATAAAAAAAATTCATTCTAAATATAGTTTAACTGAAGGGATAACGGAAAAAAAATATCAAAAAATTATGAGCAGTGTTCTTAAAGATTTACCCGATCTTGATGAATGGTTAAGTAAGGATATCCAAAATAAATTTAATAATATTTCATGGAAAAATTCTATGATGCAACTGCATGATCCTAAATATTTTAATAAAAAAGGGGATTTTTTGAATAGACTTATTTTCGATGAAATTTTTTCAAACTTTCTAGTAAGTTCTAGAATAAGAAGGAAAATAAAAAAAATTAAGAAGGTAAAAAAAAATTTTGATAATAAACCAATAAAATCAATTCTTAAAAATGTTAACTACAATTTAACGAGTGATCAAATAAAAACTATTAACGAGATTAATAAAGATTTAAGATCAGATAAAAAAATGTTTAGACTACTACAAGGAGATGTTGGTAGTGGAAAAACAATCGTTTCATTAATTGCATCATTAAATGTCATACAAAGTAAGTTTCAAGTAGCATTTATGTCTCCTACGGAAATATTAGCTCAGCAACACTATAAACTAGCAAAGGATGTTTTACCTAAAAATATAATAGTAAAATTGTTAACAGGAAAAACCGATTACAAAGATAGAAAAAAAATCTTAGAGGATTTATCAAGTGCAAAAATTGATTTATTAATTGGTACCCACGCGCTTTTTCAAGAAAAAATTAAATATAATAAACTTGGCTTAATTATAATAGATGAACAACATAAATTTGGGGTAAAACAAAGAAAAAAATTATCAGATAAGGCAGGAAAAAATTGTGATGTATTAGTAATGTCAGCAACACCAATACCTAGAACCATGATTATGACTATTTATGGAGATATGGACACCTCTATAATAAAATCTAAACCCCAAAATAGAAAACAAATAAAAACGTACAGCAAGAACGAAAAAAATATTAAAGATATAATTAATTTTGTAAAAAAACAAATTCACAACGGCAATCAAGTTTTTTGGGTATGTCCATTAATTGATGAGTCAAAAAAAGTTGATCATCAATCATCAATAAAAAGATATGAAATATTAGAAAAAATTTTTAAAAAAAAAGTTGGACTTTTACATGGCGAACTTAATAAAGTTGAAAAAGATAAAATTTTATCAAATTTTTTAAATAAAAAAATAGACATAATAGTGTCCACAACTGTAATTGAAGTTGGTATTGATTTTCCAAACGCCAATGTAATTATAATTGAAAATGCTAATAAGTTTGGTCTTTCACAACTTCATCAATTAAGAGGTAGAGTTGGTCGTGGTTCAAAAGAATCTTTTTGTATTTTAATGTTTAAAACAAATTTAAGCGAGAATGCAAAAAAAAGAATTAATATTCTAAAGTCAAGTAACGACGGATTTAAAATATCTGAAGAGGATATGAAATTAAGAGGGTATGGCGATTTATTAGGTTTTAAACAAAGTGGGATTAAAAACTTTAGATTAGCTGATCCTATTTTAAATGAAGATTTATTTATTCTCGCTGAAAAAGAGGTTAAAAAAATAGAAAAAAGAGACGAAAATTTAGATAAATATTTATCTTTGTTAAAACTTTATGATCGTGCAGATATTTTAAACGATATAATTTAAATTATTTTGTATTGGATGTTCCAGCTGACACTATAAATTTAGAAGCTTCCTCAAATGTCATATCTAAATATATAATTTCTTTTTTGGGGAACATTAATAAAAAACCACTGGTTGGGTTTGGTGTGGTTGGTACAAATACATTAATTAATTCTGTGCTTGTCTTTTTGGAAATTTCACCCTGATTATCTTTGGTTGCAAAACCAACTGCCCAACTTCCCTTTCTTGGATATTCAACTAAAACAACACTTTTTTTACTTTTATCTTTTGTAGTAAAACTTTCTGTCATTTGATTTATTGCAGAATATATCGTTCTTAAGAATGGTATTCTTTTAAAGAGATCATTAATTAATTGTAAAATTTTTTTTCCAATAAATGATACCGAGATACCTCCAATAAAGGTAATTACAATAATAGATATAATAATTTCTAGACCAGGTATTGAAAAAGGTAGATAGTTATTAGGATTAATTTCTTTAGGTATAAGTTTTGAGGAGATGTCAATTATAAACATAGTCAAGTATAAAGTGATACCTATGGGTATAATTGCAACTATACCTGCGATAAAGTAGTTTCGTAGTTTGTTAAGAATTGAAATTTTTTTTTTCATTTTCTTTGTTAATGCTGATATTGATAATATAATAATATTATTTTAAAATCTAATTCAAAATGAACAGACGTAATTTTATAAAGTATATTGGATGCGGTTGTGGTGGATTTTTATTAAATTCTTGTGGTTCGGCACCTATAACCGAGCGAAAACAGCTTAAATTGATACCCGAGTCAAAATTAAATGCACAAGCTGCTCAAATTTATGAAAAAGTTAAGGAGAAAGAAAAACTAATTACTGATGGAAGCACACTTAAAGAAATTAAAGAGATAGGTAGTAAAATGGAGGACTCCATAAGCGAATATTTCTATAAACAGAATCTTAAAGACCCAACAACTAATTTTCAATGGGAGTATATTCTAATTGATAACAAGAAAATTAAAAATGCATGGTGTATGCCAGGTGGTAAAATAGCAGTTTACACAGGATTACTGGATATTACTAAAAATAAAAATGGTCTTGCTGCTGTTATGGGTCATGAAGTTGCTCATGCTGTTGCTAAACATTCTGTAGAAAGAGCTAGCAGAGGAGTTCTTATGAAAACAACAATTCAAATAACAGATATATTAACTGGTGGTAAAATAAGTCAAGTAAACCGAACTACAGGAATGGATACTGTTGGTTTGTTGGCACAATTAGGCTTGATGAATCCATTTAATCGTAAACAAGAAACGGAGGCAGATTATTTAGGATTAATTTTCTCTTCTTTATCAGGTTTCGATATTAGAGAAACTACAAAAATTTGGGAGAGAATGAGAGAAGCTAACAAAGGTCAAGAACCTCCAGAATTTATGAGTACACATCCATCCTCGACCAATAGAATAAATCAGATAAATGAATGGATGAATGAGATTATCTTAAAGTATCCACCAATACAAATAAGTTGATTTCACCATAAATGGTGAGCCGTGTTGGACTCGAACCAACGACCCATTCCTTAAAAGGGAATTGCTCTACCAACTGAGCTAACGGCCCAAAGAGTTCCTTATATAGACTTTTTTTAGATATAATCAATGTTTAAAAGGTATCATAATTTATTAAAGTATTTCCTATGAAACCTTTCAAATTTTCCCTTTTTAATATTATATCTTATAGCTTGCATCAATTCTTGATAGAAATTTAAATTATGAAGTGTTAGCAACATAGAACCTAATATTTCATTGGTATTAAACAAATGGTTCAAATAATTCTTTGAATATTTATTTAAACCAAATTTTTTGCAATCTTTGTCTAGTGGTGAATTATCATATTTATATTTTGCGTTTCTAATATTAACTCTACCTTTCCATGTAAAAGCGAGACCAGTTCTTCCTGATCTTGTTGGTAGGACACAATCAAACATGTCTACGCCCCTTCTTACAGCTCCTAAAATGTCAGATGGTGTACCAACACCCATTAAATATCTTGGTTTATTTTCAGGCATATAATCTTTTACAGCATCTAAAACAGTAAACATTTCATTTTGAGTTTCGCCAACTGCCAATCCGCCAAGTGCGTAACCATCAAAATTAATATCTAAAAGTTTTTCAATAGACTCCAGTCGTAAATCATTGAATAAACCACCCTGAACAATGCCAAATAATGCTTTAAGTTTATTTGTACCAAACGCGATTTTTGACCTTTTGGCCCAATACATTGATAAATCTAAAGATTCTTTTATTTTTCTTTTATCTTGAGTATTTTTTGGACATTCATCCATGACCATTACAATATCTGAATTAAGTCCTTTTTGTATTTTAATGCTTTCCTCAGGACTAAGTATAAATTTTCTACCATCTATATGTGAGTTGAAAATTGCCCCTTTTTCTCTATCTATTTTATTTAATTTTGATAAAGACATCACTTGGAAACCACCTGAGTCAGTTAAAATTGGAAGCTTACAATTCATATATTTATGCAAACCTTTACTTTTTTTAATTCTATCTAATCCAGGTCTTAGCATTAAATGGTAAGTGTTTGCTAAAATTATCTCACTTCCAGTTTCAATTATATCGTCGATAAAAGTTGCTTTTACTGTAGCCTGTGTACCCACAGGCATAAAAACAGGTGTATGTATTTTTCCCCGATGTGTCTTAATTAAACCAGTCCTAGCATAATTTTCCTTAGATGTTACTTTAAAAGAAAATTTTCTTAAAGACATCAATCATATTATTTTGATTTAAAACTAATGATCTTATCAGGGTCAGATACAGAACCGTTTGGACCCGCACCTCTTTTAATTTTATCAACATATTCCATACCCTTTGTTACTTTTCCAAATACTGTATAGTTTCTATCTAAATGAGGAGCATCATCGAAACATATAAAAAATTGACTATTAGCACTGTTAGGATCTGATGATCTAGCCATAGATAATGTGCCTCTCAAATGTGGAATATCACTAAATTCTGCTGGAAGATCAGGAAGATCCGATCCACCCATACCAGCTCTATCCAAATTAAACTGATCAGAAGATGAATTTCCAAATCGAACGTCACCAGTTTGAGCCATAAAACCGTCTATAACTCTGTGAAATACTACATTGTCATATTTTCCTTCATTAGCTAATTTCTTAATTCTTTCTACATGCTTTGGTGCTTTATCTTCAAATAATTCAATTTCCACATCACCATCTTTTAGTTTTAGTATCATTGTATTCTCCTTTGCTATTATATTATTTGGTATTAAAAAAAATAAGATTATAATTAAAAAATTTTTATACATATTTATTTTTGAGGGCTTTGATAGTACTTGGTGTAGTAAATTTTTTTATATTACCTCCAAGCTCTATAATTTCTTTAACAAAATTTGATGATATTATTTGATTTTCGATATCAGACATTAAAAACATTGTTTCAATATTATTATCTAAATTTTTGTTCATCCCTGCTAATTGATATTCGTATTCAAAATCAGAAACAGCTCTTAACCCTCTTAAAATTATTTTTGATTTCATTTTTTTACACAATTGTGTAGTCAAAGAATTAAATGTAATTACCTTTACTTTTTTTGAATTAAATTTTAAATCTTTGTATAGAGCATTTTCAACAATTTCCAATCTTTCATTAGCATTAAAAAGATAATTTTTATTACTGTTTTCGGATATTGCTACAATAACAGTATCAACAATTTTTAAAGCTTTTTTAATTAAGTCAATATGTCCATAAGTAATAGGATCAAAAGTTCCTGGATATAGTACGTTTCTTTTCATTATATTAAATTATCATCAATTTTAATTGCTGAAACTACTTTTTCATCACCACTTAATTTAATAATTCTAACACCTTGAGTGTTTCTTCCTGCCACTCTTATTTCTTTAACTCCAACTCTTATTACACGACCTGTATTGGTGGAAATTAAAATGTCATCTCCTTCAACAACAGGAAAGGAAGATGAAACATCCCCATTTCTAGTTGAATTTACAATACCAATTATACCTTTTCCTCCTCTGTTAGTTACTCTAAAATCGTAATGAGAGCTTCTTTTTCCATACCCGTTTTCTGTAATAGATAACAAAAATTTTTGTTTAGCAGCTACTTCTGCTTTATTATCAGATCCATTTTTACCATTTTTTTTAGCTTTAGAGTCATGATCAATAATAGACAATGAAACAATACTGTCGTTTCGTGCAAGATTAATGCCTCTAATGCCTTTTGATGACCTGCCTTTAAAAATTCTTAATTTTTTTGCTTCAAATCTGATACATTTACCTAGTCTAGTACTAAGAACTATGTCTTTATCATCATCGCAAATTTTTACACCTATAATTTTGTCATCAGAATCAAGTTTCATGGCAATTTTTCCAGCAGTGTTAATTGAAGAAAAATCCTCAATGCTATTTTTTCTTATTTTGCCTTTGGAAGTTGCAAATATTATATGCATATTTTTTGATTGATTATCTTTGTCTGGAAAAGGCATAATAGAGCTAATAGATTGATGATTTTTTAAAGGTAAAATATTAAAAAGAGACTTTCCTTTAGATGAAGCAGAACCTTCAGGTATTTTCCAAGCTTTTATTTTATATACCAATCCTTCAGTAGAGAAGAATAATACTGGGGTATGAGTGTTAACTGATAATGTCTGTACAACAGAATCTTCATTTCTTGTTTTGATACCTGATTTACCTTTGCCACCTCTTTTCTGTTTTTTTACATTACTTAAAGAACTTCTTTTAATATAACCTTGAATTGTAACTGTAATTAATACTGCCTCTTTTTGTATAGTCTCTTCAATATCATAATTTAATACAGCATCAATAATCTTGGTTCTACGAGGCTCAGAATATTTATCTTTAATAGTTTTAAGCTCGTCACTGATAACTTTCATAAGTTCTTTTTTTGAATTAATTATTTTTTTAAAATTCACAATTAACTCAGATAATTTTTTTATTTCTATTTCAATTTCCTGAATTCCAAGTGCAGTTAACTTTTGTAATCTCAATTCTAGAATTGATATAACTTGAGATTGACTTAATGAGTAGCTTCCAGAAATATTTTTATTTTCTATTAATTTAATAAATTTCGTAGTCTTTGAAATTTTCCACTTAGTTTTTAACAATTGGTTTTTAGCTTCATCTGGGGATTTAGATGAACGAATAATTTTTATAATTTTATCTAAATTTTCAACTGCAACAGTTAAACCAATTAATATATGTGCTCTTTCTTCAGCCTTTTGTAAATCAAATTTAGTTCTTTTAATTACAACATCTTCTCTAAATTCTAAAAAATTTTCCAGAAAATCTTTTAATGAACAATTTTGCGGTTTTTGATTTACAATTGCTAAAGTGTTAAATCCAAATGAACTTTCTATTGCTGTAAATTTGTATAGCTGTCTTTTGACAGTTTCTGGTTCAACACCTCGTCTTAAATCTATAGATACACGAATTCCCTCTCTGTTTGACTCATCTCTAATATCGCTTATACCTTCAATCTTTTTATCTCTTACAAGCTCTACTATTCTCTCATTCAATGTAGCTTTATTTACTTGATAAGGCACAGAAGTTATTACAATTCTTTCTTTATCATTTTTTATTTGCTCTATTTTGATATCTCCTCTAATTTTAAAAGATCCTCTTCCACTTTTGTAACCTTCTTTAATTATATTTTTCCCTATAATTGTTCCTCCTGTTGGAAAGTCTGGTCCTGGTATATGTTTCATTAACTCATTTAGTTTGATATCTCGGTTACCTATCAATGCGAGTGTTCCGTCAATTACTTCACCGAGGTTATGTGGCGGTATACTTGTTGCCATTCCAACTGCAATTCCTCCCGCACCATTTACTAACAGATTAGGATATTGCGCGGGTAAAACAACGGGTTCGACCTCAGTTTCATCATAATTACTTTTAAAACTAACTGTATTTTTTTCTATATCATCTATTAAATACTGTGAGATTTTTGATAATTTAGTTTCAGTATATCTCATTGCTGCGGGTGGATCTCCATCGATTGACCCAAAATTACCTTGTCCATCAATCAATGGTAAACTCATAGAAAAATCTTGCACCATCCTAACAAGTGCATCATATACTGCTTGATCCCCGTGTGGATGGTACTTACCAATTACATCACCAACAACACGTGCAGATTTACGAAATTGTTTTGACCAATCAAAACCACCTTTATACATTGCATATAAAATTCTTCTATGCACAGGTTTTAAACCATCTCTAACATCAGGAAGAGCTCTGCTAACTATAACGCTCATAGCATATGATAAATATGATGAACTTATCTCATCATACATTGCTATTGGCTTAATATTTGATTTTTCGCTATCCTGAATTTTTTCCATAAAAATTAAAACGGAATATCGTCATCAAGATCAGCTGACATATCTTGAGAGATTTCATCATCAGATTTGTTCTTATTTTGAATAGGTGTACCGGTATTAGAATTATTACCACCCAACATTGTAAGAGATGAATTGTATCCTTGAATAAGAATTTCTGTTGAATATTTATCTTGGCCAGATTGCTCGTCTTTCCATTTTCTAGTAGTTAGTTGACCCTCAACATAAATTTGTGCACCCTTCTTTAAATACTGTTGAACTACATTAACTAGACCTTCATTAAATACAACTATACGGTGCCACTCTGTTTTTTCTTTTTTTTCGCCTGTATTCTTATCTTTCCAGGACTGACTTGTTGCAAGGCTCAATCTTGCAACACTTTTACCATTGACCATTTGCTTAATTTCTGGGTCTGCGCCCAAACGGCCAATTAATAATACTTTATTTAAGCTTCCTGCCATAATATTTTAATGAAGATATAAATAATACTTATATATTTATATCACAAATAAGAGTGAATATTAATTTTATTTATTTAAAGCAACAAAAAATATGCTCAAAAACATAGTTATTAAAGGCGCAAAAGAACACAATTTAAAAAATATATCTTTAGAGGTTCCGAAAAATAAATTTGTTGTTATTACTGGCCTTTCTGGGTCAGGAAAATCATCATTAGCCTTCGACACAATTTATGCTGAAGGTCAAAGAAGATACGTTGAAAGTTTATCAGCATATGCAAGACAGTTTTTAGATAAAATGAAAAAGCCAAATGTGGATCTTATAGAGGGATTAAGCCCAGCCATATCTATAGAACAAAAAAACACATCTAAAAATCCAAGATCTACAGTAGCCACAGTGACAGAAATTTATGATTACATGAGAGTTTTGTTTGCTAGAGTTGGTATACCCTACTCTCCCTTTACAGGCAAAAGAATCCAGTCTCAAACAATTTCTCAAATGGTCGACAAAATAAAAGAATTACCAAAGAAAAGTACAATTTATTTATTTTCACCAGTTGTAAGAGGAAGAAAAGGTGAATACAAGAAAGAAATTCAAGGATATAAAAAAAGGGGTTTCAGGAAAATTAAAATTGATGGAACTATATATGAGATTGATAAAGTCCCGGAATTAAATAAAAAACTAAAACACGATATTAATATTTTAGTTGACAGAATAGTTCTTAATTCGTCTCTAGGAAATAGATTGGCAGAAAGTATTGAGGTTGCTCTTAATTTGTCAAATGGTTTACTTTTTGTAGAATACGAAAATGAAACATTGCCAAAAAATTTAAGAAAAACAGAAAAATTAATTTTCTCATCCAAATTTGCTTGTCCAGAAAGTGGTTTTACAATAGAGGAAATTGAACCAAGATTATTTTCTTTTAATAGTCCCTACGGTGCATGTGCTGAATGTGAGGGTATTGGAGTAAAACTAAATGTTGATCCAAATTTGGTTGTTCCTGATGAAAAGAAATCAATTGCAGACGGTGCGATAGAACCTTGGTCAAAATCTTCATCTTTGTATTATGCTCAAACACTATCATCGTTAGCTAAACACTATAAATTTTCACTTAATGACAAATGGCAAAAATTACCCAAAAAAATTAAAGATATAATACTTTTTGGGTCTGACGATGAGGAAATTAAATTTTCTTATGATGATGGTTATGAGAAATATTCTCATAAAAAAACCTTTGAAGGCGTAGTTAATAATCTTGAAAGAAGGTATTTAGAAACTGATAGTGATTGGAAAAGAGAAGAGATTTCTCAATATCAATCCGATTCAAAATGTGAAGTTTGTAAAGGTTTTAGATTAAAAGAGGAAGCTTTGTGTATAAAAATAAATGATCATCACATAAGTGAGATAACAGAAAAATCAATAATAGAAGCTCAAAAATGGTTTAAAAGTCTTGAACTAAATCTAAATTCAAGAGAACTGAAAATTGCTCAGCACATCCTTAAAGAGATTAATGAAAGATTAAGTTTCTTATTAAACGTTGGATTAGACTATTTAACCTTGTCTAGAGAGTCAGGAACTCTTTCAGGTGGAGAGGCTCAAAGAATAAGATTAGCTTCTCAAATTGGATCAGGATTAACTGGAGTTCTATATGTTTTAGATGAACCATCAATCGGTTTACACCAAAAAGATAACGTAAAATTAATTAATGCGTTAAAAAGATTAAGGGATTTAGGTAACACGGTTATAGTAGTTGAGCACGATACCGAAACAATGGAAAATGCTGATCATATTATTGATCTAGGACCAGAGGCTGGGAGCAAAGGAGGAATAGTTGTTGCTGAAGGTGAATATAAAGAAATATTATCAAATGAAAATAGTATAACTGGTAAATATTTATCTAATAAAAAATATATACCAATACCAAAAGGAAGAAAATTAGCAAAAAACGGAAGATTCCTTGAAATTGGAGGAGCAACTGGAAATAATTTAAAAAATATTGATTTAAAAATACCTTTTGGTTGCTTTACTTGTGTAACGGGAGTATCAGGAAGCGGAAAGTCCACTTTAATACTTCAAACATTGTATAATGCATTAAATCTTAGTTTAAATAATAACAAAACTAGAAAAATTCCTATGCCATTTAAACGTTTTAAAGGAATTGAATTAGTTGATAAAATTATTAATATCGACCAGTCACCTATCGGTAGAACACCAAGATCGAATCCGGCAACATATACAGGTGCATTCGGACCAATAAGAGATTGGTTTACAAATCTTCCAGAAGCAAAAAGTCGGGGGTATAAACCGGGTCGTTTTTCATTTAATGTTAAAGGTGGAAGATGTGAAGCTTGTGAAGGTGATGGAGTAATAACTTACGAAATGCATTTTTTACCAGATGTTTATATTACATGTGATGAATGTAAGGGTAGCAGATATAACAGAGAAACACTTGAAATTAAATTTAAAGATAAAAGTATTGCAGATGTGCTTAATATGACTGTAGACGAAGGATGTGATTATTTTGAAAATATTCCCTCTATAAAAACAAAATTACTTACATTAAAAAAAGTTGGGCTGGGTTATATAAAAATTGGTCAACAAGCTACTACATTATCAGGAGGTGAAGCTCAGAGAATAAAACTTGCAAAAGAATTATCAAGAAGATCTACCGGTAGAACCATATATATACTTGATGAACCCACGACTGGATTACATCAACACGATATAAAGAAATTACTAGAAATACTACATACATTTGTTGCAACTGGAAATACAGTAGTTGTAATTGAACATAATCTTGATGTAATAAAGACAGCTGATCATATTGTAGATATGGGTCCAGATGGTGGTGTAAAAGGTGGAAATATCATTGCACAAGGTAAGCCCGAGGACATCGTTAAAGTAAAGGACAGTTATACTGGTCAATTTTTAAAAAATTTACTAATCAATAAAACAAAAAAAATTGCTTAATTTGGTTCAAGAATTATGCTAATATAAATGATGGGTAAAATTTTATCATCTCTACCAAAAACAATTCATACTTCATTAGCAATAAGTATACTTTTATTTTTAGGCCTTTTTTTTAACAACGAAGGCTTTGATATAGATAGAATATTTTGGAGTTGGTTATTTAGGTATATTCACGTGGTTGTAGGGATTATGTGGATAGGATTATTATGGTATTTCAATTTTGTACAAATCCCTAATATGCCTAAAATCCCTGATGAGCACAAACCTGCCATAGGTAAAGTAATAGCCCCAGCTGCTTTATTCTATTTTCGTTGGGCAGCACTTGCCACTATTGTTTCTGGACTTATACTAGGCTGGTTGAATGGTTATTTACATGAATCTATGACTTTAGGTATAGGATCTGGAGGTGGGAGAAATACAGCAATAGGTATTGGTATGTGGCTAGGCCTTATAATGGCTTTTAATGTATGGTTTGTAATTTGGCCAAATCAAAAAAGAGCTTTGGGCATTGTTGAGAGTGATCCTGAAAGTAAAGCTAAGTCAGCAAGAATGGCTATGTTATTTTCTAGAACAAACACATTACTATCGCTTCCGATGTTATTATCAATGGTTGCAGCTCAAAACTTATATTAATTATTCTCTTCTTTAACTACTGTTCTGTAAGAAACATTTAAATAAACTAATGTAGGATTTGCAATATAAATAGATGAATAGGTTCCAAAAATAACACCTAAAATCATAGCAAGCGAGAACCCTTTTAAAATTTCACCACCAAATATAAAAATAGATAATAATGCTAATAATGTCGTTACGGAGGTTATTATTGTTCTAGATAAAGTTTCATTAATAGAAATATTTGTTAATTCAAATATTTTAATACTGATGTGTTTTTTTAGATTTTCTCTAACCCTATCAAATATAACAACAGTATCATTCATAGAATAACCAACTATTGTCAATACTGCTGCTACAATGGATAAATTAATTTCAATACTAAACAATGAAAATATTCCAATTGTTATAATTACATCGTGAAATAGAGCAATAATTGCCCCGATACTAAATTGCCATTCAAATCTTATCCATATGTAAAAAAGCATCGCACCAAGTGCTACTGCAATAGCAATCAAACCTTTATTTAGTAATTCAGCACTAACTTTAGGACCAACGTTTTCTACCCTCCTAAATTCATATACCGGACCAATTTTTTTAGTAAGATCTTTTTTAATATTTTGAATAAGATTTTTATCTTTATCCTTTTTTTCAAATTTAATTAAATAATCATTTTCATTTCCAAAGTTTTTTATAGCAACATCACCTAAATTCATTGAATTAAACGCGCTTCTTAAACTTGAAATGTTCGTTTGTTTATCATTGACACGTAACTCAATTAAAGTTCCACCTTTAAAATCGACTCCAAAATTTAGACCCTTAAAAAAAATCAGTAAAACAGAAATTATTACTAATGCTAATGATATAAAATTGAAAACTTTATAAAATCTATTAAACTGAATATTATTTTTCATCAGATTAGACTCTCCTTATTTTTATTCTTAATTACATATAAAGACGTTAGTAATCTTGCAATAAAATAAACTGTGAAAAGAGTTGTAAAAATACCTGTTCCTAACGTTACGGCAAACCCTTTAATTGGACCAGAACCTAAAAAAAATAAAATTAAAGCAGCTATTAAAGTCGTGATATTTGCATCTAAAATGGCTGATCTAGATTTAACGTAACCAGTATCGAAAGCAATAATTTTGTTTTTTTCATTTCTGATTTCTTCTTTAATTCTCTCAAAAATTAACACATTAGCATCAACTGCCATTCCCACTGTTAAAATAATACCTGCGATCCCTGGTAAGGTAAGTGTTGCTTCAAAAATAGTTAATATTCCAATTAAAAAAAACAAATTTAGAATTAATGTTGTATTAGCTATTATTCCAAAAACTTTGTATTTAAATAACATAAACGCAATTACCAACACAAAACCTATTAACAATGCTAGTAATCCTGATTTAATTGAATCTTCACCTAAACCTGGTCCAACTGTTCTTTCTTCTATAATTTCTAATGGTGCAGGTAAAGCACCAGATCTCAGTAATAAAGCCAAATCTGTTGCAGTTTGAAATGTAAAATCTCCAGAGATTTGACCTGAGCCTGCTACGATAGCCTCCTGTATGACAGGTGCACTAATTACTTTACCATCTAAAACAATTGCTAACCTTTTACCTACACCTTTTGTAGTTGCTCTACCAAATCTTTTTGCTCCCACTCTATCAAAATCAAAGGTAACTACGGTTTCATTGGTTTGATTATCCATACGAGGTTGTGCATCGACAAGATTTTCACCACTTACAATTATTCTTTTACTAACATTTGCTATTTCAGAACCATCCTCAAATTCCAATTGTTCAGATCCAAAAGTTTCATCATTAGATTTTGTAATAAATCTAAATGTTAAGTTCGCTGTTTTACCTAGTAAATTTTTAATTCTCATTGGATCATCAAGACCAGGTAACTCTACAAGAATTCTATCATTGCCTCTTTTTAGAATATTTGGTTCATTCGTACCAACCTCATCAACTCTTCTTCTAACTATTTCTATAGCTTGATCCAAAGATGATGTTTTAATTTTAATAAGACCATATTTTGATAATTTTAATTTAAAATTTTCTTTTTCATTTTCAACTTCATATTGAAAAGATTTAAACTGGTCAAAATAAATATTAATAGATCCGTCTTTATCATTCAAAAAAGATTCTACCATTTCAATATTTTTTTCATTAGTTGAAAAAATTATCTCTTTATTTTCATTTATATTAATATTAAAAATTTGAATGTTATTTTCTTTGAAAAAGTTTTTTAAAGAAACTGCCTTATTTTGAAGTTCTTTAATTACTACAGGTTCGTTATCTATCTTTAACAATAAGTATGAACCACCTTGTAAATCAAGGCCTAAGTTTATTTTTTTTTTAAAAAAATTATCATCAAATTTTGTTATATTTGAAATTGAAAAAAAAATTACTAATATTGATAAAACTAAAGTGACTAAAATATTTATTTTAGAAAATTTAAGCACTATGTGAAAATTTATTTTTTAACTTCTTGTGTAGTAACTAATGCTTGTATGCCAGTTGCTCTAATTACCTCTACTGTAACATTGTCAGCAATTTCAATTTCGACTTTTTCATTATCAATAATTCTATCAACTTTACCAACAATTCCACCAGATGTTATAACTTTATCTCCTTTTTTAAGGTTCTCTACCATTATCTTGTGTTCTTTTGCTTTCTTCTGCTGTGGTCTTATTAGAAAAAAATAAAATATAACGAATATTAGTATTAGAGGTATAAACTGACCTATTCCTGAATTTGACATAACTAATCAGTTTTTTATACTAAATGATATTTGAAAACAACTTCTATTTAATTGAGATTTTATCCAAATTATTCATGTAAGGTCTAAGAACATTAGGAATTTTTATTGACCCGTCTTCGAGCTGATAATTTTCTAATATCGCTATTAAAGTTCTACCAACGGCAAGACCACTTCCATTAAGAGTTCCTAAAAATAATGTTTCCTTTTTATCATTTTTGTACCTACCCTTCATTCGTCTAGCTTGAAAAGAACCACAAGATGAACAGCTTGAAATTTCTCTATATTTATTTTCTGAGGGTATCCATACCTCAATATCATATGTTTTTTCAGCACTAAAACCCATATCTCCAGTACACAAAACAACTTTTCTATAAGGTAATTTTAATGAATCTAAAATTCCAGTCGCACAATTTGTCATTCGTTCTAATTCACTTTTACAATTTTGCGGTTCGACAATACTAACCAATTCAACTTTATAGAATTGATGCTGTCTTATCATGCCTTTAGTGTCTTTGCCGTAACTACCAGCTTCTTTTCTAAAACAAGGGGTAGATGCAACTAACCTTAATGGTAAATCATTTTTATTTAATATTTTACCTTTAACCATATTTGTTAAAATAACTTCAGCAGTTGGTATTAAAAACTTTCTCTCAGATTTATCATCAAGCTTTATTTCAAATTGATCATCGATAAATTTCGGTATTTGCCCTGTTCCATACATCGTACTTTCCGAAGCAATAAGAGGTGGTGAAATTTCTGTATATCCGTTATCGGTAGTATGTTTATCAATCATAAAGTTTGATAAAGCTCTCTCTAGAAGAGCTATTTTTTCCTTTAAAAATACAAACCTTGATCCTGTAGTTTTTGTAGCCAAGTCAAAATCAATCATTGATAAATCACCACCTAGCTCGCTATGAGACTTTGGTTTAAATTTAAATTCAGGTATTTTTCCTTTCTTTTCAACTTCAGTATTATGACTTTCATCTGTACCCTCTGGTACGTCAGTTAAAGGTAAATTAGGTATATTAGATAATAAATTATCTAAATCATTTTTTATTTTTAATTGTTCAGAAGATATTTGATCTATCTCATTTGACAATTTTTTTGACTTTTCAAATAATGATTTATCTTTACTTTTTGAAATAATTTTTTTTTCTTGTTCAAGATTTTCTTTTTTTTGAATTAAATCTCTATTCTTTGTATCTAATGATACTAGTAAGCTTTGATCAACTTTGTGATTTCTTTTTGATATTGTTTTTACAAAATTTTCTAAATTTGCTCTAATATCCTTTATATTATGCATGCTCTTTTTCTTTCTCTTTGATTCTTTTCTCAATCAAATTTACAGAAAATATTGATAATTCATATAAAATTAATAATGGTATTGCTAAACCTATTTGTGTAATTGGATCTGGTGGCGTAAGCAGTGCAGCAGCTGCAAATATAATAACAACTACATATTTCCGTCTCTCTTTAAGAAATTTAGCATCTATAAATCCAATTCTTGCAAGCAAACTAAGTACGACAGGTAATTGAAAACTCAATCCGAAAGCAAAAATTAATTTCGTTACCAGTGATAAATACTCGTTTACTTTAGCTTCAAGTTGTATTGGTAAGTTTGTTGACACACCAACACTTTCAAAAGACAGAAAAAACTTTATCGCAAGTGGCATTATCAAATAATAAACCAACATTCCTCCTAATAAAAAAAGAATTGGTGTTACTATTAAGTAAGGCAATATGGCAGATTTTTCATGATCATATAAACCTGGAGCTATAAATTTCCATATTTGAATTAGTATAAAGGGGCTAGTAATAAAAAAAGCTGCAAAAAAAGATACTTTTAAATATGTTAAAAAAGTTTCCTGAAGTGCTGTAAATATTAACCTTCTCTCTACGTTGTCGTCTTTAACTGCATTTGCATACGGCTCTACTAAGAAACCATAAATATACTCTGAAAAAAAATAACAAACTGCAAATAAAGAAAATAAAAAAATTAAACAATGAATTAATCTTTTTCTAAGCTCAGTTAAGTGGCTGATAAAACCTATTTTTTCTTCACTTTGGCTCATTGTTTTCTAAATTATTATTTTCTTTTTTTTCTGCAGTTAAATCCTCTGTTTCAAGAGAAGTTATTTCACTCTGTATATTGCTAAAATATCTTTTAGCTGATCCTATCCATGAACCAACTTTTTTTAACATTACTGGAAAATCTTTGGGACCAATAACAATTATAGCTATGGAAACGATAATTAGAATTTCTAACCAGCCTATTTGCGGCATCAATTTTACTCTTTTTTATCTGAGTCTTGATTATTTTCAGAGATATTTTTAGGTTGGCTATCGTCTGTTACATCACTAGCCATACCTTTTTTGAAACTTTTAATACCTTTGGCAACATCACCCATTAAACTAGATATTTTTCCTCTACCAAAGAGTAAAACTACTAATATTACTACGATTGCTATTTGCCAAAATCCTATACTCATGTCTAATATATATATCCTTTGTCTTTAATTTGAAAGAGCAATTTTAGTCACTATCAGTCTCTTTTAAAGTACTGCCTAACATTTCGTCTATATTAGAATAAATATTTTCCTTCTTCTCTTCTTGCTTTTCTTTATAGAACTTGCCAGTTCCAAAGACCGACGCGTCTATACTACTTGAGTCAATTAAACCTGCAGAACCAAGTTCATCAACTGTTGGTAAATCACTGAGTTTTTGTAAATTAAAATGGCTTAAAAATTCATCAGTTGTTCCGTATTGTATAGGTTTACCTGGAACATTTTTCCTACCTTGTGGTTTAACCCAATTAAGTTCCATGAGTATCTCAAGAGTATTAGTTCCAAATGCAACACCTCTTATTTCTTCTATCTCAGCCCTAGTAACGGGTTGGTGGTAAACTATTATTGCTAAGGTTTCAATTGCAGCTTTTGATAATTTTTTTTCTACTGTTTTTTCTTGAGACATTAACTTTGAAAGATTTTGAGCAGTTCTAAAAGACCATTTGTTTGAAATACAAACCAAATTAATACCTCTGTTTGAATAAGTATGCTGAAGTTTTTCTAAGATTTTTTTTACGTTAACATTCTTTTTTACTTTTGACTCTATTGTATCTATATCTAAAGGTTCAGCTGCAGCAAATAAGATTGCTTCAACTTCTCGTTCTCCATTTACTGAATTACTAGGAAAATTGACTATGTTATTTTTAGTATCTTTTTTCATTTATTTTCTCTTATATAAATATCACTAAAAAGCTTATCTTGTTTAATTTTTAGGTTACCTTCTTTAACGAGCTCTAAAGAACCAGCAAATATCCCTGCTTTACCAGTTTTATTAAGTTTTTTATTGACAAAATTTTTTGGGACCAATTCATCAATATTTTTCCAATCATCTAGTTTTCCAAAAAAACTTCTAATTTGATTGATACCCTCTTCTGTTGTGAAGACAGGTAATTTTGGAATATTTATTCTTTGAAAATCTTTTGTCATTATGATTGTTGCGTAAGTTTTTAATAATTCGAATAATGAAAGTGAATATTTTGAGCTATATATAGATCTAATCTGGCCTTTTACTCCTCTTAAAAAAACATCTCGACCCAATCTCTTTCTCTTAAGCATTTGGTCGGATAATAATCTAATTAGCTCTAACTTTTTTAATTGTAGCTTCAATTTTTCAGCTACCTCTAAAGCTTTAAATTCTTCCTCGTCACTTTCAGGCAATAATAGTTTAGATTTTAAATAGGCAAGCCATGTAGCCATCAGCAGGTATTCTGAAGCCAATTCTAAATCTAGATCCTTTGAATTAGAAATAAAATCATGAAATTGATCTGCTAGTTTAGTAATTGAAATATTTTCTAAATTTACTTTTTGTGACTTTGCTAAATCTAACAAAACCTCTAATGATCCACTGAAGTGTGTAAGATTTACATTAAATTGTGCATTGTTTTCATTTAGCATCTAACTTACCAATTTATAAAATTCTATAGTTTTTTTCATTAAAAAACTGTTTAGTTTTGGTGAGTTTTTAGCCACTTCTAACATTTCAGACAATTTAGCGTTGCAATGAAGTACGATATTACAACCGGCATCAAACGACCTAATAGTATTTTGTTTTATTGAATATCTCAATGCTTTCATCGAAATATCATCACTGATTAAAACATTTTTAAAGTTTAATTTATTTCTTATTATATTAATAATTTTTTTTGAATGTGTTGCAGTGTTTTTTTTATCTATTGAGTTAAATATTACATGAGATGTCATTGCGAAAATTGCATCTTTCTTTCTAAATGCTTTGAAATCGTTTTTATCTAAATATTTAAGACTTTTATTAACTTTTGGTAATGAGTGATGACTATCTAATTTAGCTAAGCCATGACCTGGTATATGTTTAATAACACATGAAATGCCATTTTTTTTATAATGTTTAATAACTAAATCACCAATTTTACTAACAATTTTTGGATTTTTCGAAAAAGCTCTACTTTTAATAATTTTATGGGAAAAGCTATATTTTAGATCAAGAACAGGAGTATTATTTATATTTATTCCAATCATTTTTAAAAGATATGAGATTTGATCTACGTAAATTTTTAAATATGTTTCAAAATTTCTGTTATCCTTTTTGTAAATACTTTCATAATAATTTGAATTAAATGGTTTTGAGGTCAAAATATTTTCCAATCTTGAAACAACACCTCCTTCTTGATCGATCATAATTGGGAAGTTTTTATCTTTAAAAATTGATTTAATTTTCTCAGTTAATAGTCTGGTTTGCTCTATTGATTTAATATTTCTTGTAAAAAGTATAATGCCCCAAGGCCTGTATTTCCTTAAAAACGAAATCTCTTTATTTGTTAATTTATAACCCTTTATACCAACTATAAATGCTCTTCTTTTACTAATCATTATCTAACAAATCCCAGAATTTATATTTTTTTTTAGATGTATTGTTATTTTCAACGTATGTAAGAATTTTATCTGTATCATTTTTTAAAGTTGGTAAATTTTTAGCGTAAGTAATTGTCTTATCTTTATGTGACTCAAGACCTCTATAATATTTTTTTTTATAATCATCCGATATGTAATATCTGACAGAAAAAATGAAAAAAAAGGCTATAACAAGTAAATATATTAGATATTTAATTTCCTTAAACATTACATTTTTTCTGGAGTACTAGCCCCAACTAGATTCATTCCACATTTTATTACATTAGAAACTGACTTTAATAGTACTAATTTTTCATCTGAAATTTTTTTATCTTCACTAATAAATCTTTTACTTTTATCATCTTTACCCATGCTCCAGTAAGAATGAAATAGTGATGATAGTTCATAGAGATATGTTGGCACTCTGTGAGGCTCTAATTTTTTTGACGAGATTTCAATACATTTTGGCCATTCAGATATTTTTTTATAAATATCAATATCTTCTGGAGAAAAATTAAAATTATAGTCATCTACTTTTATATCCTTATCAATTTCTTTACCTATATGTCTGAATACCGAGCAAATTCTAGCATAGCAATATTGAACATAATATAAGGGATTATCCTTTGATTTTTCTTTTACTTTATCAAAATCAAAATCTATCTCTGCATCACTACTTCTATTTAACATTATAAATCTTGTAGCATCTTTTCCAACTTCATCGATTAGATCCTCAACTGTTATGTAATCGCCTTTTCTTTTTGACATCTTAAAAGGTTTGCCGTCTTTAATTAATTTAACTAACTGACTAACTTTGCAAACTAATTTATTCTTTTCTCCTGATAAAGCTTCGACAGAGGCTGTTATTCTTTTTATATATCCTGCATGGTCCGCGCCTAAAATATTAATATAAGTATCATACTTTCTATTTAATTTATTTTCATGATATGCAACGTCACCGGCAAAGTAAGTCCAGCTGTTATCTGATTTTTGTAAAGCTCTATCTTTGTCATCTCCAAAATCTGTTGATTTAAATAAAAGTTGTTCTCTTTCCACCCAATTTTTTTTATCTTCACCTTCAGGTGCTTTTATTTTTCCTTTATAAACGAATTTTTTTTTAATTAATTTATCAACTGTTTTTTGAACTTCATTATTGTTAACAATTTCTCTTTCGCTTTGAAATTTGTCATGAACAATACCAATATTTTTCAAATTTGATTTAATAATTTTAATAGACTCGTTTACAGCTAGTATTATTAATTGATCGGATATTTTATCGAAATTTTTAAAATCCAGACCTTTATTATCATTGATTATATTTTTTGCGATTTGGATAATATAATCACCCGGATATAAATCCTCATTATCCTTTGGAAAAGGTTCATTATCGGTTTGTTCTTTAATTCTGTAGTAAACGGATTTTGTAAAATTGATTATTTGATTACCATAATCATTTACATAATACTCTTTATGCACTTTGTGCTTATTGAATTTTAAAATATTAGCAAGTACATCACCTGAAACAGCTCCTCTGCAATGGCCAACGTGCAGTGGTCCTGTAGGATTAGCGGAAACAAATTCTAAAAAGAAACTTTTCTTTTTAGCTATTAAATTTGTACCATATTCTAGTTTTTGATTAATTACATTTTGAATAAATTTATTCCAAAAAGTATTTTTGAAAGTTATATTTATAAACCCAGGTTTTACGATTTCAATTTTTTCAATATCCTTATCAATTTTTAATAGCTCAACCTCAATTTTTTTTGCAAGGTCATTAGGATTTGATTTATTTACTTTGGATAAAACCATTGCAACGTTTGTTGAAATGTGAGCCTTAAATTGACTAGGTGGTAAATCTACGCCAATAGAGTCTAGATTGTCAGAAATTTCAATTTTTCCTTGCTTATTAATATCTAAAATTAAATTCTTTATTTTGTCTTGATATGTCTCAAATATATTCATTTTATTTTATTATATATACTGATTGCATACCTATCTGTCATACCCGATATAAAATCAGCTACTGCTCTTTGTTTATCAGATTTATTAGAGAGATGACTAATAAATAAATTAGGTTTTTTTTGAATTTTATTGAATAATTTTTTAATAATTTTTTTCCCATTATTATTATTCAATAAAACCTTTTTATTATTATACATGCTGATTCTCAAAAATGATCTAATCTCGCTAATAATGCTTTTATATTTGCTAGAAAAATCTACTATCAAATTAGTGCTTGAATATATTTTATTTTTTGAATTTACCTTATTTCTTTTTATATTTTCAATAGTGTTATCAATTATATCTTTTACCATTAAATTTATAGAGTCTCTTACTATCTGATTAAGTATTACCTGCTTATTATTATTTTCTATTTTTGATTTATATTTTTTATAAATATTTTTAAAAAAATTAATTTCTAATAATTCATTTAACGACAAAATTTTTGCCTTTATTCCGTCTTGAATATCATGATTATTATAAGCTATGTCATCAGAAATAGCCGCTATCTGTGCTTCGAGAGAGGGATATTTATTAAAATTAATTTTATTTTTAAAGTTTTTAATTCCAATCAAATTGTCAATTTTCAATTTATTTTGTACTGGACCGTTATGTTTTATTAGTCCATCTAAAGTTTCTAAAGTTAAATTTAATCCTTTAAATTTTAAATATTTATTTTCCAAAAACATCACAATTCTTAAGGTTTGAATATTATGATCAAAACCTCCATAATTAATCATGCATTCATTTAAAGCATCTTCACCCGCATGGCCGAACGGTGTATGACCTAAATCATGTGCAAGACTTAGAGTTTCTGTTAGTTCCTCATTTAAATGTAGATATTTCGATATTGTCCTTGCAATTTGTGAAACCTCAATTGAATGTGTAATTCTAGTTCGAAAATGATCTCCATCAGTATTAACGAATACCTGTGTTTTGTGTTTTAACCTTCTAAATGCTTCGCTATGTATAATTCTATCTCGATCTCTTTGAAAGGGTGTTCTGAATTTGTTAATTGGCTCAGAGACAAGGCGTCCATTGCTTTTAAATTGACCTAGTTTTATGAAATTATTCATACTTTAAAATTAGAAAAAAAATATTATATTAGTAATAACAGTGATTATATATGAATAAAGAAATTAAATTTACTGATAAAGCTATAAAACAGATAAACAACCTTCTTGTCGAAAAAGCAAAAGGATCTTTTTTTAGAATCGCTATTAAAGGTGGTGGTTGCTCAGGTTTCCAATATGATTTCTCTTTCGATACAAAAGCTGAGCAAGACGATCTAGTATTTAATAATGTTTTGATTGATAAAAAATCAGCTGAACTTTTAAATGGATCGGAAGTTGACTACGTTTCTGAGTTAATTGGCGAGTCATTTAAAATCACAAATCCACAAAGCAAATCTTCTTGTGGCTGTGGCGTTTCTTTCTCTCTTTAATGAAAATCAGCTCTTGGAATGTTAATTCTGTAAGAGCAAGAATTGAAAATATAAAAGATTATATTAATAAATTTTCACCAAATATTCTTTTAATGCAGGAGATCAAGACAGAAGAAAAAAATTTCCCTTTTAAGGAGTTTGAGGATTTAGGTTATCATAGTTATGTATTTGGTCAAAAAAGCTATAACGGAGTAGCTATTATTTCCAAAAAAAAATTAGAAAATGTAAGTACTGATATAATCAAGGATAAACTTAAACAGGCAAGAACAATATCTGCAGAGTTTGAATTTAAAAAAAGAAAAATATTGGTAATAAATATTTATACTCCAAATGGAAACCCAGTAGATACAGAAAAATATGATTATAAAAAAAAATGGTTAGATGATCTTACAAAGTTACTTAAAAAATTAGGTCAGAAAAATGAGAATATTATTTTATCTGGTGATTTTAATATCATTCCTGCAGCAGAAGATGTTTATAATGCAAAAAGTTTTGAAGATGATGCATTATTTAGATTGGAAATAAGAAAAAAATATAGGGAAATATTAAACATGGGCTATGTTGATAGTTATAGACATAAATATCCCGATACTGAGGGTTACACATTTTGGGATTATATGAGGGGTGCATGGCAAAAAAATAATGGGATGCGCATAGACCATTTTCTATTATCAAATTCACTTATAAATATTTTAAAAAATGTAAGTATTAATAAGACACCGCGTGGAAAAGAAAAACCATCAGATCACACGCCTATTGAGATTGAATTAGCTTAAAGATTTTATTTTTTTTACTAAGTCCTCATTTATATTTCTTGGACCTTTATCTAATCTATTTTTATGACGTCTTTCACCTGGTAATCTTACTCCCTCTAAACCTTTCATCTTTTCAAAAAAGTTATTTGAGTGATCTTTCCAATTTCTCTCAGATATTTTGTCAGGTGACATTGCTAAAATAAATTCACCACCGCTAGGTGGGCCACCGTCTTTATTATCTTTTGCAGCTGTTTCATAACTAAAGTTATCACCTACTAAAGCTCCAGCTAATAACTCTACCATCATAGCGATACCTGATCCTTTGTAACCACCGAAAGGTAAAAGAATTCCTCCATCAGCAATCTCAGCCGGATCTGTAGTTTCTTTTCCCTCTTTACTCAATCCTGTACCTAACGGAACTTTATGACCTTCTCTTTTAGCAACTTGCACTTCTCCCATTGCCATTGATGCAGTTGCCATATCATAAACAACTGGTGTCATCCCAGGTCTTGGCCAAGCAAATGAAATTGGGTTCGTACCAAATAAAGGTTTTTTTGCTCCTGCGGGAGCTACAGCAGGTTTATACGATGTACATGCAAAAGCGACCAAACCTTGTTCAGCAATCATTTCTGTTTCAGGCCACATGGCTGCCATGTGATGCGAATTAGTTATGGCAAGTACAGCTACTCCATTTTCTTTTGCTGCAGCAATTAGATCTGGAATACTTTTATTTAGTACCATAGGAGCTAAACAATTTTTACCATCAACTTTTATCACGCTTGATGATATTTTTTTGATTTCAGGTCTACCCTTCCCATTAATCTTTCCACTTTTTAAACCTGATACATAAGCAGGAAGTCTAAACAATCCATGAGACATTGATCCATCTCTTTCTGCATTTGTAATTAAAGTACTTAGAATTTTTGCGTTTTCATCATCACAACCATTGGCTTTAAGTGTGTTAAAGGCAAGATCGTATATTTGGTCTAATGAAAGTGGAACTGTAGACATATATTCTTAGTTGTATCACTATTTATATTCTTTACTAGATGATAATTTAATAAAATCTTAACAAAACTTAAATATAAGAAATAAAAAGGATTAAAATGTTTTTAAAAAAATACTTAAAATGGATCAGTACATTCCTTGTATTAACCGGAATATTACTTACAAACTTAAACATCTACCCCATTAATATTTACTTTCATGGATTAGGAGTTGTTGGATGGACTGTCGCTGGATTTATTAGCAAAGATAAGGCAATTCTTACAAACTTTGGATTACAAATTCCATTGTTTGTAATTGGTATTTACAAGATTATTTTTTAAATGAAGAATATATTGTTCGTGTGCACAGGTAATTCAGCAAGAAGTATTATTGCTGAAAGTATAATAAATAACGAGTATGACGATTTGTATAAAGGTTTTAGTGCTGGGAGTAATCCAACAGGAAAAATAAATGAAAATGTGAAGAATTATTTATTATCAAAACATTATGATCTTTCAAATTATAGATCTAAAAATTTTAATGAATTTATCAATAGTCAAATTAAAATGGATTATGTTGTTACAGTTTGTAATAATGCCAATAATGAAGTCTGTCCTATTTGGCCTAATAAAGACCAGATAATTCATTGGGATATAGAGGATCCTGTTAAATTACTTAATGAAATAAATGACTTAAATAAAAAAGACGAAATAATTGAAAAAGTTTACAATAATATTCATAAACGAATAAGGGAACTAATAAATGAAAAATAAAAGTCGTTATTTTCTTGCTGAACTATTAGGCAGTTGTTTTTTAGTAATGATTATTGTTGGCTCAGGTTTAATGGCAGAAAACTTAACTGATGATGTTGCGGTAATGTTAATTGCAAACACTATAGCAACAGGAGCAGGTTTATTTGTACTTATTACAGTTTTTGCTGATGTATCGGGAGCTCACTTTAATCCATTTGTAAGTATCGCAATGGCAATAACAGGTAAATTAAAAAAGAAACTTCTAGCCTACTATATAATTGCTCAATTGGTTGGTTGCTTGATTGGAGTTGGTTTAGCCAATTTCTTTTTTGAAAATGAAATTTATGAATTGTCTACTAAATCAAGAGATGGAATTTACATATTCACATCTGAGGTAATAGCAACATTAGGGCTAATAACAATAATTTTTGGTTCAATGAAGTCAGGTAAAATTGCTGTTGCAGCTAGTGTTGGTCTTTATATTACTGCTGGTTATTGGTTTACTTCATCTACTTCTTTTGCAAATCCAGCTGTTGCAATTGCTAGAACATTTACAGAGTCTTTTACAGGTATTAGTTATTTAAACACTCCTTATTATATCTTAGCTGAGCTTATAGGAATGTTAATTGCTGTATTTATTGTTAAAAAGTTATTTTTAGAAAAAAATTGAAAAATATAAAACTTACCAATCGAATAAGTTTAATTAACAAAAAATTTAAAAAAAAAGAGTTTTATCATTATCTTAAAACTTCTAATCTTTCATTAGTAATACCTAAGATTAAAGACAAATATGTAGTAGTTTCCCAAAAAAGAGTTCCAATTAACAAAATTAATTACGAGTTTCCTTCTGGCATAGTGGAAAAAAAGGAAACAACTCTGCAATCAGCACAAAAAGAATTAAGAGAAGAAACAGGATATAGATCAAGATCAAAATTGACTAAAATAGTTAGTTTTTATTCAGAGCCTGGACGACTAACTACTAAAATTACTGGTTATTACACAGAAGACTTAATTAAAATCTCGAAGCCAGAACAAGGTATTAGAATTCATCTTTTTAATCAAAGAGATATATTCAAATTAATATTAAATCAAAAATTCAATAATAGTTCTCATATAGCAATGTTTTTATATCTAATAACAATTCTTGAAAATCTATAAACCATAGGTTGTATCAAAATATCTTTTTTATTTAAGAATTATATGATTAAATTAATCATCTAAAAATTTGGAGGTAGAAATGGGAAAAAAATTAAAAAAAAATGAGAAGAAAAAAACAAAAATTTTAAAAGCAATTGATAGATTGAAAAATAAAATTACGGCAAAAGAAAAAAAATTGTCAAAAGTTAATATTAAAATTGCTGGTTTAGAAAAAAAGGTTGCTGAAAAAAAAGCAAAAAAACTTGCTAAAAAAGCAGAGCAGTCTCCTGCATCTATAAATAATTAATATCAAATAAATTGTCTTCCTCCCTTCTTAATTTAAAAGAAGGGAGAAAGTAGTTAATTAACAAAATTTAAATAGGGGAATAAATAATGAATATTTAAATTTCGTAAGTTATCTTAAAAAGATTAAGTTACAGAAATATTTACTTATTATTAAAGTTTAATTAACTTTGGTTTATTTTGAATTATTTGAATAAATTACTCTTGGCTCTAAAAATAATTCTCTAGCAAGAGCTTTAAATCTTTTAGTAACTTGTTTTGAGATTATTTCTTGATGTTGTGATGGAATTTTCAAAAATACAGCATTACCTCTTTTATACAATTTAAACTCTTCAAGAAATATCGTAGATATCGAGGTCAATGATTGTGAAAATCTCAATGCAGCTCCCACTTGTTTGCTTGAAAAAATTTCATTATTATTTAAAAAAGTTAGGTACTCCATTTTTGGATTATATTTGATACTGCAATAGCGCCAATAACATGACAAAGCTAATTGTATTCTTTCTTTGTGTGTCAGTCTAAGTAACGGAGTGTTTATCGTTTCTTGAAATACTAATTCAGCTTTTTGAAATGCTCCTAATCCCCAATCCATATGGCTTAATACACATGCTAGATATAATAATTTCTTATTAAAATGTTCATTGCCTTCAAAAACTGGCTGAATAAAATCATAATATTTTTTATAGTTCGATCCTAGATCACCTCTTTTTTTTGCAACATTCTCAAGTGCTTTGTAAAAGATTTCAGATTCTTTTACATCTTTAAAATAGTCAATTGATAAAGAACCTTCACGCAAACCACTTATAGAACAAATTATATTTCTTGGATTTGTAACTCTCATAATTTCATCAAGTATAATGCAACTATAGGGTAAATATGGTGTTCTAGATTTTGAAATATACTCAACTGTTTTAAGTTTAGATTTATTAAAAGATGAAATTTTTTCAACAAACTTAGATAAAACATTGTTATCAATACTATATTGATGAATTATATGTACCGGATGATTATTTTGAAAAAGATGTAACTTAAATAATGCACGCCAAGTACCTCCAACTAAATATAAATTATTAAACTTCTTTTTTGAGAGCCATTTTTCATCTCTTAATAATTTTTTAATATATTTTGCTAAATTTCTTTTTTTAACTATAGGATTATTTAATAATCTTAAAACGCCAACGGGTAATGAGGTTGTATTGGTTACTATATTGTTTTCAACTCGGGCTAACTCCAAACTACCACCCCCAAGATCAGCAACTAATCCATCAACATTTTCAAAACCTATTTTTACTCCCTCAGCTGAGCATGTAGCTTCTTCTTCGCCTGATAATATATTAATCTTAGTTTTAAAAAGTTTTTCAACTTCATCAATAAAAGGTTTTGTATCAGTTGCTTCTCTTATAACTGCTGTTGCAATAATCTTTAGATTTGTGATTTTTGAAATATTTAAAATTTCAGAAAATCTTTTTAAAACTTTTAAAGCATATTCAGTACCAGATCTGTGAAGTTTTTTCGATTTATCTAAATTTTTTCCAAGTTCACAAACAGCTTTTTCATTAAAAAAAGGCACACGAGAAGAACTGAAATCTTCATAAATTAGCATTCTTATAGAGTTTGATCCAATGTCTATTATAGCTAATTTTGCCTGTTTTAATTTTAAACTATTTTTGCTTTTAATTACTTCCACTTTTAATCAATCTTAAGTGCAGTTGTTTAGGCTGCATTTTTAATTTAGCCTTGCCTCTTCCAGATAAGCTCGGATTATTCATAAAATATTCATGAGCTGAAAAGGAATCGTTATTACTATATTTAATTTTTTTATAATTACCATCAGCATTGAGCTCCCAGCTCTGATTAGTATCAAGATAATTTGCTAACATTATTTGATCTAAAATTTGCTCATGAACGGTTTCATTTTCAATTGGCACTAGAAGTTCTACTCTTCTATTCAAATTTCTCGGCATTAAATCAGCTGAAGAAATATATACTTTTGCATTTCTATCAGGCATTTTTTTTGTACCGTTACTAAAGCAGTAAATTCTAGAATGCTCTAAAAATCTTCCTATGATGCTTTTTACCACTATGTTTTCTGATCTATTTTTAACTCCTGGTCTTAAACAACAAACACCTCTCACAAATAAATGAATTTTTACACCAGCATTTGAAGCTTCATAAAATTTATCAATAATTTCTGGATCTACTAATGAATTCATTTTTGCCCAAATAGCTGCAAATTTTCCATTTTTAGAATTTCT
>CACJOS010000001.1 GCA_902595115.1 uncultured Pelagibacteraceae bacterium | reverse complement strand
AAGAAGAGCTGGCAAATAGATTAAAAACATTTGATGTTGATAAAACAACAAAAAACTAGTTAATTGCATAAAGAAAATTCTTCTAAGCTCTGGAAAATCATAGTTGCTGCGGGAGATTACTTAAAAGATAAACTGCCTGACCATCCAAATCACCCAAGAGGAAGGAATCCTTATGCTCATGTTGCTTCATGTATAAAATCAAAGTTTAACAAAAGTTATAAAGATATTGAAGACGAAAAAATAGATGAGGTCATTGAATATATTGAATATTTAAAAAAAAATCCAAATTAATAAAATTTTTCACAACTAATAATTTTTTATTGTTTTGGAAAGTAATCTTTTAAATTACCTTCTCTGTAAACATCCGCTGTGCAACAATGTAGTCCACCTCCAAATGCATAGGCATCTCTTAATTCAACCGGAATTACTTCCATTCCAAGTTTATCAAGTTGATCTGCTTGATAAATCTCGCTTTTTTCCACACATACAGTTTTAGGGTCCAAAATTAAAACATTCATAGAAAGCCACACAGATGAATAACATAATGCTGGTGGTGAATTGTGTGCTGGTTGTGCTGCATCTATTATTTCCCATCCATTTTTTTCAAACAGTTTTCTTTGATCTTTCGGTAACCTTCTTTGAGGATTATTAATTATCAAACCTTCTCTAATTGGTGTGAACGTGGCATCAATATGAATTGGATATGGATCACCAGGAAAATTCACAGAGTGAACTCTGTGATTTTTAAAATGTCTTCTTAACCAGTTAATCCCCTTTAAGTTAGTGGTAAATCCATGTTGAACAACTAAATCTTTTCCAAATCTCAAAATATCAGCTGCATCAAATAATGGTTCCTCCTCGGTAGTTACAAAAAATTTATCCTCTGTCCATTTTAGTCTCTTTTGAATACCAATCTTATCAGATAAATAATCTTTTCTATAGTCTGCATCTGTTAGTCTCGGTTTTGGAGCAACTTCATGTCTCATATTAGGATCTTCTTCAAAGTATTTTTGTAATAGTGGTCGGTAATTTAAATATTCAAACCATCTACATCTATAGCTCATTGTTGCTTCGAGCATTTCGTTACCAACTGTCAAAATTATATCTCTTGCTGGCATACATCCAAACATTGTTTCAACTTCCCAGTCCGGGGTTGATATTTTTTGATTATGTTTAAGTGGTAATGGTCTATCTACCTTTATTCCTCTTTTTTGTAAAAGGTCCGCAAAATTATCTAATAGCTCATTTGCTTTATCGACTGTATCTTTTGTTCTAGGTCCATGCTGCCCTTTCATGTCAGAGTCCTCAGGAACCTTTGCATCTAAAGCGGGCTCTGGAGCAGGAATACAACAGCCATCAGCTTTTCCAATTATCACATGCTTTAAAGGATCCCATTCATTCCAACTATTAACAATTGTTTTAGGAGAATTCATAAAATTTAATTAAGAGCTATAAATCTCCTATTATTCTTTATTACCAAGCTATAATAAATAATTGCTAAAAAAATTAAGAAACCACCTATAACTGTTGTATTAGAAGGTATTTCGTTGATACCAAGTATAGGGAGCCAAACCCAAAATATTCCACCTATAACCTCTGTTAAAGATAATAGTGTTAGTTCTGCAGCTGGTATGTTTTTTGAACCTATTGAATAAAGTATTAAACCTAAACATACGAGGGTTCCATGAACTGAAAATAAACCTTGATTAAGGCTTGAGGATAAAAAGTTTGATTGAGTTTCAATAATTACAGCTGAGGAAATTAAGGCACAAAATATTCCTGCAATAGCAACTGTTGTAAATTTAGGTGTTTCCTTTCTCCATCTTAAGCTAACTGAGAAAACTGAAAATCCAAGAGCAGAAATTAAACCAAATGTTAAGCCAAATAACGATCCTTTTTCAAAATCGCCAATTGCCATAATAAAAATGCCGATAGTAGCAATTATAATTGCAACCCAAACATTGGTAGAAATTTTTTCTTTTAAAAAAAGAAACCCCAATAATGCAGTAATAAATGGCATTGCTGACAAACATAATAACGTGATTGCAGCAGTTGTGTGTGTTATCGACCAGATAAAAGTAATCATAGCAGTTCCCAAACCCACTCCACCTACTAAGCCTGATAATCCTATTTTTAAATAATTTTTATAAAAATCTAAACCTTCCTCAAAAAAGAGGTAAATATTTAATAAAATGAAAATGGTAATTCCTCTGGCAAATAAATACTGCCAAGGGACTAATTCTGGTTGATTCATGTAACGAACAACTAAAGGTCCAAATGACCATAGTATACCAGCAATTAACACTACTGGAATTGCAACACCTTCATTTTTTAATTTAAACATTAAGAATTTTTAATAGTAATTTGAGGATACTACAATATAATTTTTAACTAATAAAAAGATCAAAAAAATTTAATAATGGATTTAGAACTTATAAAGATCGCAGAAAATACTACAAACTACAAACATATAAAAAATCACTCTCATAAATATAAGCATAAAAATACAATTTGCGGAGATGAAATAGAAATTACACTTAAAATAAAAGATAGAAAAATTATTGATTTTGGATATCAAACTAAGTCCTGTATATATTGTCAAGCATCAGCTAGTCTTCTATCGCGTATTTCAAAAAATAAAAAAGTATATGAAGTAAATAACTTTTTGGAAATTGCGAAGGATTTATTTCAAGATGAGCATAAATCAACTCCGAAATATTGGAAATCTTTTAATTCGATTTTTAAAAAAGACAACCTCCAAAGAAAAGATTGTTTATTATTACCAGTAAATGCTTTAAAGAAAATTATAAATAGATATGATTGAAAAAAAAATAATCATACAATCAACCTTAGCTGGGATTTTTTCAATAATCACAATAGGTGTTCTAACAGTTTTAACATATAAGACATCTTATGGAATTTTTTTGATAGCTTCTTTTGGTTCTACCATGGTTCTTCTTTACGGTTATCCAGAAAGCCCCTTTGCACAACCAAAAAATATTATCTTGGGACACTTCTTAACTGCTCTAATAGGGATTATTTTTTTAAATTTTGTTCCTTTGCCAATTTTTCTTAATATCCCAGTAGCTGTTGGTTTTGGAGTTATGTTTATGATCTTATTAAAGGTTACACACCCCCCTGCAGGCGGTAATCCAATAATTGTAATTATAGGATCTGTTTCATTTGACTATTTATTTACACCAGTCCTTGTTGGATCAATCATCGTGGTTATGTTTGGTGTTATAATTAATAAATTTTTATTTAAAAAGGAATACCCAAAGTAGACATAATTTGATTGCTAGCATATCTCTTTTTATGGTAGGCTTTTGGATATAAATAATCATTAATGATTTAAATTTAGATTAGGAGATAAAATGAAAGTATTATGTATATTGTATGATGATCCAAAAGGAGGAATGCCAAAATCATATCCTCTTTCAGAGCTTCCAAAATTAGAAAAATATCCAGATGGTATGACTTTGCCATCTCCAAAAGGTAGGGATTATAAACCTGGTCAACTATTAGGATGTGTATCAGGTGAACTTGGTTTAAGAAAATTTTTAGAAAGCAACGGACATGAATTGATAGTTACAAACAGTAAAGATGGTGATGGATGTGAAGCTGATAAACATATTGTTGACGCAGATATCGTTATTTCTCAACCATTTTTCCCCTACTATTTAACTAAAGAAAGAATTGCTAAAGCAAAAAATCTTAAAATGGCTATTACTGCTGGAATTGGATCAGATCACGTTGACCTTCAAGCCGCAATGGACAATAAGATTGATGTTGTGGAAGTAACTTTTTGTAATTCAAGATCAGTTGCAGAGCACATAGTGATGATGATTGTTTCAATGGTTAGAGATTACCACAATCAACACAGAATTGTTAATGAAGGTGGTTGGAATATTGCTGATGCAGTACAAAGATCGTACGACGTTGAAGGTATGCACATTGGAACAGTAGCTGCTGGTAGAATTGGATTAGATGCTTTAAGGAAAATGAAACCCTTTGATGTTCATCTTCATTATTTTGATAGACACAAATTACCTGATAGTGTTGAAAAAGAACTTAATTTAACATTTCATGAATCAGTAGAGTCAATGGTAAAGGTTTGTGATGTAGTTACAATAAATTGTCCTCTTCATCCAGAAACAGAAAATTTGTTTGATGATGCTATGATAAGTAAAATGAAAAAAGGTGCTTATATAGTTAATACTGCTAGAGGTAAAATTTGCAATAGAGATGCAATTGCTAAAGCACTTAAGAGTGGTCAACTAAGTGGATATGCAGGAGATGTTTGGTTTCCTCAACCTGCTCCAAATGATCATGTTTGGAGAACTATGCCAAATCATGGGATGACGCCACATACATCTGGTACATCGTTGACTGCACAAGCTAGATATGCAGATGGAGTAAGAGAAATCTTAGAATGTTTCTTTGAAAAAAAAGAAATCAGAAACCAGTACCTTATTGTAAAGGACGGTCAATTAGCTGGTATGGGAGCTCACTCTTATAGTAAAGGGTCGGCTACTAGTGGTTCTGAGGAGGCTGCAAAATATAAAAAGAAATAATATTTTTTTAAAGAAGTTTATAAGACCATTTATTGTAACTTATATATTTTTTAGTGTTGCAATAAGTTTTTATCCTTCTTTTGATTTTTATTCTTTTAAAGGTCAGCTTCTTATTATTAGTGTATCTTGTTTTAATGGTTACTTGGGTACTGTAGTTAAAAAATTATAAAACGTAAGGTTCAGGTCTTGCATTTTCCTTAAAAATACGCTCAACACCGAAAACACTTATGTCGATTGTTTGGTAAGATCCTGTTGTAATTAATTCTGTTAATGCTCTACCAATTCCCGGAGCTTGCATTAAACCTCTACCAGTAAAACCACTGGCCATGTAAACATTTTCATATTTGGGGTGCTTTCCTACTACAGCATTATTATCTAATTTATTACAATCATAAAAACCTGCCCAACCTCCAGTAAGCTTTAACTCTTCGAAAATTGGAACTCTTTTTGCAAGCGCAGGCCAGACTAATTCTTCAAAATCATTCCATGCAGGGTCTAAATCTTTTGAATCAAAAGTTGAAATTGGTGAACCAGCTAAATATTCTTTACCCTCTGGTCTCCAATAAACTCCAGTAGTCAAATCGCCTGTTAATGGCATCTCAGGAATATGCTTAGGGCACTTAACTCTAAAAACAGTATGCTTTTGTGGAACGACCGGAATGTCATCTAATAATTCTTTTGTCCAACATCCCGCTGCTGATATTATGGTCTTAGCTTTTATTTCATTTAAGCTTTTTACATCTCCTTTAATAAATTCTGCACCAAGTTCCATTGCCTTGCCTTTGAGAGCACCATGAAACATAAAAGGATCTATCCATCCTTCGCTTTTATTATCAGTATAAGTGGCGGTCTCTATCCCGTCTGAATTTATATAAGGAAAGATCTTATTTAAGTCAGTCCCTTTAATATTTTTAGTACCAGCATCGCAAGCTTTGTGGTTTTCGAGGGCTTTATATTGCTCTTCTGCATGTTCTGGTCCAAACATAAGCAAATAGCCATTTGGCACCATACTTGCAGTAGGTTTTGGGTTTTTTTTAGTTTTTAATAATTCTGGTATTTGATTTATAAAATCTCTTGCAAACTTTCCGAGTAATATGTTTTCCTTTTGAAAGAACTGCCTTCTAAATCCGCCAAGTGATAATGGGAAGGATGCTTTCTTATATGTTGGATCTCTTTCAATTACCTTAACTTTTCTTCCCTCTTTTGATAAAAAATAAGCTGTAGCTGCTCCGATAATTCCGCCACCAACTATAACAACATCATCCATATTAGTTTAATAAATATAAGCTTGTATTAAGAATTAGTGCATAAACACACCAAAGTAAATATGGAATCATTAACATAAAACTTAAATTACTAATTTTTTTATACCTAATCATTAAATAAATTATGAGGGCAATAATTATGATGAGATTAATAAGTGCGGCAAAAATATTATGAAATATGAAAAAAACAATACTCCAAGTTGTATTAAAAAATAAATGAATTAAATAAACAAAAATAAGATTAAAATCTTTATAATTTTTATGCCAAGCAGACCAAATAGCAATTGCCATAAACAAATATAAAGTTGTCCAAACAGGTGCGAACACCCAATCTGGAGGATTAAGGCCAGACTTATTTAAAGATGAATACCATGGTTCTTTAGAAGAAATTGTCGCTATGCTACCTACAAATGATGCAGAAAATGTTACAAATAGAAAAATAAAGAAAGATAAAAATTTATTTTTGAACATAATGATATATATATCATTTCACAATGAGCAATAAAGTAATTTGGATTACAGGTGCAAGTACTGGTATTGGAAAGGCTCTTGCAATTAAATTTTCAAAAAATGGCTGGAAGGTAGCAATTTCTGCAAGAAGACTAGAATTACTTGAAGAAATATCAAAAAAAAATGAAAATATTTTTTCATTTCCCTTGGATGTAACTAATAAAGATGAATGTGGCAGAGTATTTTCTGAAATTAAGAATAAATTTGGACAAATAGATTTATGTATTTTTTCAACAGGGACATGGGATCCCAAAAAGGAAAAGGAAATCGATGTCGAACAAATTGAAAATGTTATGAAAGTAAATTTTTTTGGAACAGTAAATTCTATTAAAAGTGTTGAAAAATATTTTAAAGAATTAGGAAAAGGACATATCTCTATAGTTTCATCTATAGCTGGATATAGAGGTCTACCAAATTCAACTGGATATGGTCCATCTAAATCAGCATTAAATAATCTTACTGAAAGCTTGTATTTTGATTTTAAAAGATATGGTGTAAGAGTATCTTTAATATCTCCAGGTTTTATAAAAACCCCTATGACAGATAAAAATGATTTTAAAATGCCATTTTTGAAAACAACAGAGTATGCTGCAGAAAAAATTTATGATGGTTTAGTAAACACAAATGCTTTTGAAATTCATTTCCCAAAACAATTAACAATAGTACTAAAAATACTTAAAATTTTACCTAACTGGTTATATCTTAGATTGGTGGGTAAACTTACGAAGTATCAAAAGAGTTAATCTTTCACAAACATAACAGTTAGTTCGGCGACTTTTATACCAAACTTTGTCATTGTAGCTCTATTAATAGCAACTCTATCGTCTTGTTTAAATATCCAATCGTCAAAAGTAATTTTAATTTCTCTACCTTTAACAGGAACTAGAAGAACATATTCAAATTTAAATGCTGGACCATAGGAATATCCTCTTGCTTTTCCAACAACATCACTTGCTGTTCCTTCATAATTATGATCATCAATTTTATTTATTTTCCACTGTCGTGTTTGAACTTCTCCATCAGACCAATTGAACTTTTCATCTAAAATAAGTTGATTACCATCCCATTTACCATCTAAATCAGCTGAAAATTGACGTGTTACTTTGCCAGATCTATTTTGAAGAATGCCCCATGCTTTAACATTTCCAGTTAAATAATCTTCAATTATAAGTCTAGGTTTTTGGTCTTTGAAATCTTCAGGTTTCATTGCACTATTTCCAGAGCAACTTGTAATAAATACAAAAAAAATTAGCAATAAAAAATTATTATATAAATTAATTTTTTTCATAAATTATTTATTCTGTAGTGAAAATTGTATTAAATCTAAATTTTTTGATTTAAATCCAGCTTCACAATATGATAAATAGAAATTCCACATTCTTTTAAAAGTTACATCAAATCCCTGTTTTGAAATATTATCCCATTTTTTTAAAAATTCATCTCTCCACATCATTAGGGTATTGGAATAATGTAATCCGTATGAATTGCACTGGTTAAAATTTAAGTTTGTTTCGTTTGCGTATTTTATTAAACTTTTTTTACAAGGTAAAAAACCACCTGGAAAAATATATTTTTGAATAAAATCCTGTTTAGTCTTATATCTATTATATAGGCTATCATCGATTGTGATAGCTTGTATAGCTGCACTTCCATTTGGTTCCAAGTTTTGTTTTATTTTATTAAAAAAACTTTTTAAATAATTTTGACCTACCGCCTCTATCATTTCTATAGAAGCTATTGAATTATATTTATTATTAACGTCACGGTAATCTTGCATCTTTATATTTACTTTTTCATTTAATCCATTTTTAAATATTCTTTCCTTTGCATATTCATACTGTTTTTGAGATATTGTAATGCAATCTAACTTTATGTCATAATTTTTTCCAACATACTCTGCAAAACCTCCCCAACCACATCCAATCTCTAACATCCTATCACCAGTTTTGGGTTTAACTAAAAATGATAGTTTTTTATATTTATTAATTTGTGCGGCCTCTAGATCAGTTTTATCTTTATCAAATATTGCACTTGAGTAAGTTAAAGTTTTATCTAGCCACAATGAAAAAAATTCGTTTCCAAGATCATAATGTTTAGAAATATTTTCTTTACTTCTTTTTTTTGTATTCTTAATAAAGAAACATTTAAAAAAATTTATTAATGGTAAATCTAAAACTCCTGAAAATTTATGCACTTTTTTAATATTTTTAGCTGTAATTTCTATTAGATTTGTCAAATTATCAGTTTCAAATTCTCCACGCATATAAGATTCGGCTAAACCAATACTTCCTTTATTTAGAATATTTAATGTTACTCCAGGTTTATTTATTATTAAATTTGCTTTTAGAGGAGAGTTTTCGTTTCCCAATTTATATTCTTTGCCATCGTAATTTTTTAAATTTATTTGTCCGTATTCAAAATTCTTAATAGATGAAAATACTATTCTATCTGCAAGAGAGACAAATTTCATTTTTTTTCAATACTTATATTATTTTTAATTTTTATTTTTTTAGGGACCAATTTAATTCCTTTTAGCCATAACCTTAATGCCTCAAAATGTATCGCTGATATTATTTTAAATGTCATTAAAGGGTGTTTTAAATACGAAAATATAAGGTTTTTAGTATTAAGGTTTGTTCTTCTCCCGTCTTGAGATGCGAAAAGTAATTTTCCATCTTTATCTGTTTGATCAATTATCACAGATAAATTTTCACCAGGATTCGCAATTCTAAAAAAATACTTTGAGTCCAAATCCATAAATGGAGAAACATAAAACTTTTTTATACAATCATTTTTGATGTTTTTTGTTTCTTGATTTGTTTTAAATACATATGTGTGTTGTTCCCCAAATGTATTTTTTACTTCGTAAAGTATTGCTATAAGTGACGATTTTGAATTATAAACAAAAAATATGCTTAATGGATTAAAAACATATCCAAAAATTCTTGGATAACATAGAATTTTAATTTTAATATTTTTTTCACTAATATCTATATTTTTTAAATTTCTTATTACCCATTCTTTTAAAGAATTATTATCTCTATCACCGTGATCTTTGTCATGGAAACTTATTAGATTAAACTTATTATATGAGAAAAAAGGTATTTCCTTCTCAATTTTGTTGATCTCATCTAAGTCCAAAAATAAAGAAAATACTTTGTAACTAAAAGTATGTTCTTTTGGTTTAAATCTTTTATGAATTACCCTGCCATTATAAATATAAGACTCTTCAATCATCTAAAAATTTAAGCATATCAATTGATGATTTTATTCCATCTTCATGAAAACCATAACCGAAATAACTTCCGCAAAATAAAATATTTTTTTTATTTTGAATATTACTTAAATTTTTTTGAAAACTCAAAGCTTCCTGATTATAATAAGGATGAGTAAATTCAACTTTTTTAATTATTTTATCTTTATCAACTTGAAAAAAGGGATTAAGCGTTAAAAATATATTTTTTCTAACATTTAAATTCTGTAATAAATTTAGCCAATAAGTAATAGAGCTTTCTTTCAAATTGTTTGAATTAATTGAAGAGTTCCAGGATGACCACGCTTTTTTATTTGATGGCATCACTTTTTCATCAGTATGTATCAATGCAATATTTTTTTTATAATTAAATTTAGTTAGTAAATTTTTTTCTTCATCAGTGGGATTTTTAATTATAGAAATAGTTTGATCCGCATGCGTTGCAAATACTACTTTGTCATAATCAAAAAATTCATTATCTTCTCCGTAAAATACTCTCACACCATCTGTTTTTCTTTCAACTTTATTAATATTATAATTTTTAAAATACTCTCCACTAATTTTTTCTAAAATTTTATTTACATATGTTCTGCTTCTATTTTTGACTGTGTACCACTGAGGTCTTTCTTTAAATTTAAATAGTCCATGATTTTGAAAAAATTTTACAAAAAATTTTAAAGGCATTTGACCTGCTTCATAAGGTGGCATAGACCAAATAGCTGAGACCATAGGTAAAATATGATAATTAATAAAATATTGAGATAATCTTTTATTTTTAAGAAAACTGTTTAATGTTAATTCATCGTTTAATTCATTGAGCTTATTACATTGATTATAAAATTTTATTATTTCGAAAAACATTTTTAAGAACTTAAGGTTAAAAATATTCTTGCGATTAATAAAAATACCATTTAGTCCCTTTCCACAATATTCTATATTTTTACCTTTTACCGAAACAGAAAAGCTCATGTCGCTTTTTTCTATTTCAATATTATTTTCGCTAAAAAAATTTATGAGATTTGGGTACGTTTTATAATTAAAAACAATAAATCCAATATCAATTGGCAAATTTTTTTTGCCATCTTTATCATAATCAATGTCAATAGTATGTGCATGTCCGCCGAAGTGATCTTCTTTTTCGAATAAATCGACTTTGTGTTTTTTTGATAAAAAATATGCAGAGCTTAAGCCAGATATACCCGAACCAATTACTGCAATTTTCATTAACCTTTAAGCTGCATCTTCTTTGAATTCATCCATACTTGGACAAGTACAAAAAAGATTTTTGTCACCATATACATTGTCTACTCTAGAAACTGGTGGCCAAAACTTATTAGATTTTAAAAATTTTGATGGATATGCTGCTTCTTCTCTAGAATATTTATGTTTCCATTCATTCGATGCTAATTCTAGATCTGTATGTGGAGCGTTTTTAATTGGATTATCAATCTTATCAAATTCTCCATTTTTTATTTTATCAATTTCTTTTTTAATTTTAATTAAAGTGTCACAAAATCTATCAATTTCATTTAAACTTTCACTTTCAGTCGGTTCTATCATCATAGTTCCTGGCACTGGCCAAGACATTGTCGGAGCATGAAAGCCAAAATCGATCAATCTCTTCGCTATATCTTCCTCGGTTATTCCTGTATCATTTTTTATAGATCTAATATCAATTATACATTCATGCGCTACATTTCCATTTGCACCTTTATATAATATTGGATAGTGGTCCTTTAATTTGTGAGCTATGTAATTAGCGTTTAAAATTGCTATTTGTGATGCAAGTTTAAGACCTTCCGAACCCATCATTTTTATATACATCCATGAAATTGATAAAATACTTGAACTTCCCCAAGGGGCTGCAGATATGGGCCCGATACCTGTGGCTGGACCACAATCTTTTATTACTGGATGAGTTGGCAAATATATTTCCAAATGTCTTTTACATGCTATTGGTCCCATACCCGGACCGCCACCACCATGTGGAATGCAGAATGTTTTATGTAAGTTTATGTGACAAACATCAGGTCCAAAATTACCAGGTTTAGCAATACCAACTAAAGCGTTAAGGTTTGCGCCATCCATATAAACTTGGCCACCATGCTTATGGATTAATTCGCAAATGTCAGATATTCTTTCCTCAAAAACTCCATGCGTTGAGGGATAAGTAACCATTAAAGCACCAAGATTTTCTGAATTCTGTTCGGCTTTCTTTTTAAGATCTTCATAGTCGACATTTCCATCTTTATCACAATTAACAACGACAACTTTCATTCCTGCCATTTGAGCACTTGCAGGATTTGTACCATGTGCTGAACTAGGGATTAAGCATACATTTCTATTTTTTTCACCTCTCTCCATATGATATTTTCTAATCACCATAAGACCAGCATATTCTCCTTGGGCACCTGCATTTGGTTGCAAAGAAACTCCTGAAAATCCAGTTACTGATCTCAACCAATTTTTCAAATCAGTAAATAAAGTTCTAAAACCTTCCATTTGCTCTATTGGAGCGAAAGGATGTGGTTCTGAAAATTCTCTCCAACTAATAGGTATCATTTCTGCAACGGCATTTAGTTTCATTGTACATGAACCCAACGCAATCATTGTTCGATTAAGAGCTATATCTTTATCCTCAAGTCTTTTTAAATACCTAATCATTTCTGTTTCTGAGTGATAACTATTAAATACTTTGTGTTCTAAATAATTAGAAGTTCTAAGTAAATTTTTTGGAAGATTAGGTAAACTTTCCGTTGGATTTTCTTTTATAGCTTCAGCACAATTAAATATTTTTAAAAGTTGATTTGCTCTGTAAACATTTTTCTTTTCATCAAAAGACACTGCTAACATTTCAGAATTTACTTTTCTAATATTTACTTTTTGAGATAAAGCATTTTGAAATATTTGTTCAGTTTTATCTTTTGTTAACACTGTTACAGTATCAAAGAAATAGTCTGAATAAAGTTCATAACCAGACTGTTTCAGTTTATCAGCAAAATTTTTAGCAAGTTGAGAGACTCTTTCTGATATAGTCCTAATTCCTTTAGGCCCATGGTAAATTGCATATGCTGCAGAAACAATTGCAAGCAGTGCTTGAGCGGTACAAATATTACTCGTCGCCTTATCTCTTCTTATATGTTGTTCTCTAGTTTGTAATGCAAGTCTATAAGCTTTATTTCCGTGTCTATCTACAGAAACTCCAATAATTCTTCCTGGCATGGATCTCTTAAATTCATCTTTAGTCGCAAAAAATGCTGCGTGTGGACCTCCATAACCTAAAGGAATTCCAAATCTTTGTGAACTACCTATAGCAATATCTGCACCTAATTCTGCTGGTGTTTTTAATTTTGCTAAAGATAATAAATCACAAGCAAGTATAGCTTTTCCATTTTTTTTTCTAATTTTACTAATATTTTCACTTGGATCTTTTATATCTCCCAAAGTTCCAGGATATTGAAGAATTCCACATACAATATCATTTTTTATATTGTTTAGCTCTTCATCATCTCCAATTAAAACTTTAAGTCCCAAAGGTTCAGCTCTTGTTTTTACTACCTCTATAGTCTGAGGGTGACAATCTTTAGAAATAAAAACAAGATCACTATCTTTTTTATTAAGTCTGTGACTGAGACCCATAGCTTCAGCAGCTGCCGTCCCCTCATCTAACAAGGACGCATTTGCAATATCCATTCCAGTAAAGTCAATTATCATTTGTTGAAAGTTTAGCAACATTTCCAATCTTCCCTGAGCGACTTCAGGTTGATAAGGAGTGTAAGAAGTGTACCAGCCAGGATTTTCCAATATGTTTCTTATAATTACGTTTGGGGTATATGTTCCATAATAACCCATCCCAATAAAATTTGAGTATATTTGATTTTTTCTAGATAAACCTTTTAATATTCTTAGTGCCTCATATTCAGAATTAGGTTCTCCAATATTTAATTCTCCTTTAAATAATATTTTTTCTGGTACAGTTTGACTAATTAATTCGTTTATATTTTGATAACCAAGTTGTCCTAACATATCTTTTTCATCTTTCTTAGATGGTCCAATATGTCTTTTAATAAAATCTTTTTCAGAATTATGTAACATTAACTAGCACTCTCCTTTGCAAATTTGTCATATTCATCTCTATTCATTAAAGTATTCATTTCAGCTGGATCTTTAATTTTAAGTTTAAAAAACCATCCATCGCCTTCAGGATCAGAATTAATTTTAGATGGATCATCTACAATTGATTGATTTGTATCTACAACCTCACCAGAAATAGGTGTATAAACATCACTAGCAGCTTTGGTTGACTCGACAACGCCTGCCGTAGCATCCTTATTTACATTAGAACCTTTTTCTGGCAATTCAGCAAAAACAATATCTCCTAAAAGCTCTGTTGCGTGTTTAGTTATACCAATAGTTGCTACCTCACCATCAACTGTTATCCATTCATGTTCTTTTGAAAATTTAATTTCTGACATTTTCTTCTCCTCCTCTAACATAGTTTTTTTTGTAAAAAGGCATTTCACAAATACTTGCTGGTATCTTTTTACCTCTTACTTCTAAAAAGATTTTTGTATTCTTTTTAGAATAATCATTATGAATATATCCCATTGCTATAGGACCATTAACACTTGGTCCAAAAGTTCCACTAGTTACTTTTCCAATTTCGTTATCTTTTTCATCAAATATTTTTGTAGATTCTCTTGCTATTACTTTTGTTTCAGGTTTTATTCCAACTCTAAGTTTTGAAACACCTTCGTTATATTGTTTCTTAATAAAATCTGAACCAGGAAACTTTTCATTAATTTTGCTTTTTGAAATTGCCCATTTTAGATTTGCCTCTATTGGACTAGTATTCTCATCTAAATCATGACCATATAAACAAAGTCCAGCTTCTAATCTTAAAGTGTCTCTAGCTCCTAAACCAATCATCGTAGAACCTTTTTCAATAAGTTTTTCTACGAAACTCTCCACAATTTTATTGTCAATCGAAATTTCGAAACCATCTTCACCGGTATAGCCAGATCTAGTTATATAGATATCTAAGTCGTTGTACTTAAATTGGTTACCATTCATAAATTTAAGTTTAGTAACACCTGGTACAATGGAATCTAAAACATCTTTTGCTTTGGGCCCCTGTATTGCTATTAAAGATAAGTTATCTGATAAATTAATTTGATATTTTTCACCAATTTTATTTTTTAAAATATTTAGATCTGCCTCTTTACAAGCAGCGTTTAATATTATCATGTACCCATCTTTTAATTTCGTAATTATAAGATCATCATATATTCCACCATTTTCTTTCATCAAAAAAGAATACTTGCTTTGATTTATTGAAATTTTTGCTAAATCAATTGGGAATATTTTCTGTAAGTCATTAGTTAATTCGTCGCCTCCTTTTAAAAATAACTGACCCATGTGAGAAACATCAAATATTCCTGAATTATTTCTGGTGGTTATATGTTCTTTTACAATGCCAGTTTCATATTGAATTGGCATTTCATATCCAGCAAATTGTACAAATTTTGCACCATGTTTTTGATGAAGATTGTACAGAGGTGTTTTTTTCATAAAATATTAACTCTTTGCCCCCTCTGTCTATGTGCCTGAGAGATTTGCTCCTTCGGCGAGAATTTTTCTCTTTCCAGAGTTAATATTTACGGTCCTTTTGCCTGAGAGTTTCCGGGGTGGTTGCTCCTTCGGCGCCACATTAATGTGGTCTCTCCCGTGAAGCTTTTATAGCATAAATTCAGTAAAATGGTAGCCTTTTAAGATTGTATTGAAGGCTTATTTTTTTTTAAAAGTGGTAAAAATTGAAGCAGAACAGCCATAATTACTACACTTCCACCAATTAGAACCGTTAAAGGTGGTTGTTCATTTATAAAGAGCCATGCCCAAAAAGGCCCCAAAACAGCCTCGGTTAACATTATGATTCCTACTAATGCTGACGGTGTTCGTCTTGCACCAATTGTAATTAATATAAATCCGAAGCCCAATTGAAAGAAACCAGCTAAAAATCCAAGATAAATATCATATACAGAGACAAGTATTTTTCCAGCAACTAAATATCCAATTATCATTGCAATTATTCCTGCAATCAATTGTATTGGAACCATATCTACGTTTGGATACTTTCTTATAATTAAAATCAAAATTGCGAATGATAAAGGCATTATGAAAGCTGCAATATTCCCTATTGTTTGACCTGGAGATAATGAAGAACCAACCATTAATATTATCCCGGAAATTGCAAGAATTATAGAAATTAAAGTGAGTTTTGAAATTTTTTCCTTTAGGAAAAAGTAACCGAATATTGCTAAAAAAATTGTTTGAGTTTGAATAATGAAGTTTGTGTTTGCAACAGTAGTGTTGTACATAGCGAAAACATAACCACAAAAGCCAGTAGATAAAATTAAGCCACCAACTAATCCAGGGATTCCAGAGTTTAAAAAAGCATTAAAAAGATTTTTTTTATAAGTTAATATTAAAAAGATACTAACTACCAAAATAAAAAAAATGGATCGCCAAAATAAAATTTGCCATAAATTTGCCCCTTCAAAGGATTTCACGATAAGTCCGCCAAAACTAAGACTAAAAGCTCCTAAAAAAATAATTAAAGGTCCTGGTAATTTATTTATAAGATTTATCATATTTGGTTTAAAAGGTTTTCCGTTTCCATTTGGTATAGTCTATAAAGATTCTCTGCTTCCTTGAGTTCAATTAATTTAAATTTTACCGTATTTCCTGGTGGGGTTTGAATTAATTTATCATAATCAGCGCTAATAACTACAGCAATTTTTGGGTATCCACCAATAGTTCCATGGTCAGATAACATAATAATCGGATCTCCATCAGCTGGAACTTGAATTACTCCTTTTACTAAACCTTCTGATCTAATATTGGTTTCTTTAGTATTTTTAATTTTAGATCCTTGAAGCCTCATGCCCATTCGATCAGAAAGCTTTGAAACTATAAATTTTTTACTTGTTAGATCATTTATTGAGTTATCAGAGAAATAATCAAAATTTGTTCCCTTAAGTATTCTAATATATTCAACTTTCGAATTTATATATTGAATATTTTTACTAATATTTTTATTTATAATATCCTTTATTAGAAATTTTTCATTTTTTGAAAGCTTGTTTCCGTTGTTTGATCCCACGTTTGCTCTAACTGTAGTTGAGAAACTACCAAAATTTTTATTTAATTCAAATCCACCACTCACAGCAAAATAACCATACACAGATTTGTTTGTTGATATAATGTCTATTTCATCATTTTTGGTTAAAAAATAGGTTTTGTAGCATTGTCCGTTAAATAATTTATCATCTTTTTTAATATTGAATTTGACATCACCTGATATAGCAAAATTTATATTGCCTTCTTCTATTTTTAATAGAGGACCTTGATAAGCAAATTCAATTACAGCTTCGTTGTGTTGATTTCCAACTAATTTATTTGCTATTAAATAATTTCTTTTATCCATAGCTCCACTGAAAGGAAGGCCTATATGATAAAAATTATTTCTTCCTAGGTCTTGGAATGTTGAATTTATTCCCTCTCTTAAAACTATAATTTTATTTTTTGTCATTAAATTTTAGATATTCTTTTTTACTGATCTGGTAAAATAATACTTTATCTCCAGGGTTTATTAATGTTGGTCTTATCTCATTTTTTTGATCAAATATTTTTAGAGGTGTATTTCCAAGAATATTCCAGCCACCAGGACTTTCAAAAGTATAAATATTTGCAAATTGTTCTGTGATACCAACTGATCCTTTTGGCACTTTAACTCTTGGTGTTTCTAGTCTTTCTAATCTTAATTTATTATCAATATCACCAAGAAAAGGCATACCAGCAACAAAACCAGTCATATAGCAAAAATACTCAATATCTAAATATTTTTTAAAAATGTCTTCTTTTGATAAATTTAATTTTAAAGATAACCTGTCTATATCTAAAGCAAACTCATCGTCACAACAAATTGGTATCTTTATAATTTTTTGATTTTTTATTTCATCCTCATCTGAAATATTAATATCTTCAATTTTTTTTTTTAAATCTTCAAAATTAATTAAACTAAGATCAAACGATATTATAAGTTTATTATATGATGGGGTTAGATTGTTAATACCCTTAATTTTTTTTTTTTGGATACTTTTAAAATATTTAATTACGTTAGTATTTATCCTCTGGTTTATCTCATCACCAAAATTACAATAGAGTGATGCGTCACCAAGATTTGATATATTTTTAATCATGACATGTTATACTTTAACTATGAATGGTATGGAAATTAATATTAATTGTGATTTGGGAGAAAAATCTAAATATCACTCTAATATAAATGATCCAAAATTATTACAGATTGTAAATTCTGCGAATATTGCATGTGGTTATCACGCAGGTGACGAAGAAACAATGAATAGTACTATTCTAATTTCAAAAAAAAATGGGGTAAGTATTGGTGCACACCCTTCTTTTAATGATCCTGAAAATTTTGGCAGAAAAAGACATAATCTATCTAATAATGAAATTGAAAAATTGATCAAAGACCAATATGAAATTCTTCAAAGTATTGCTGAAAGACATGATGAAAATGTTACTCATATGAAGCCACATGGTGCATTAAATAATATGGCCTGTGAAGATATTGATTTAGCAACAAATATTGCGAATATAATTTATAAAATGAATAAAGAATTAATTTATCTTGTACCAACTGGCTCAAAAATGGAAATTGCTGCAAAAAAATTAAACATGAAAATTGCGTGCGAAATTTTTGCAGATAGAAATTATGAAGATGATGGTAATTTAGTTTCTAGATCTAAACCAAATGCATTAATTACAGATCCAATCATTGCCAAAAAACATGTTTTATCTATGGTCAAAAACCAAGCATTAAATTGTTATTCAGGTAAACAAATCCCATGTGAAATTGACTCAGTTTGTATTCATGGTGATAATGAAAGTTCTTTAAATACTGCGACTGCTATTAAAAAAAATCTTTTAGAGAATAATTTAAATTTAATTGCACTTGATAAAATGAAAAAATTTGCTTAATGAAAAAAAATTTACTATTTGTTATTTTTATAATTTTTACAATATCTGCATCGATTAATAGCTACGCTTCATATAAGGGGCATGAAGAAAATTTAGGAAGAGAAGGCCCCCCTCCTGCAGGACCTTATAAACTTGGCTATAAAGAATTAGAAAGAGCAATTAAAACAGAAAAAAAAGGTAAAATTAAAAAAGCCAAAATTAAATATGAAAAAGCTTTAGAATATTTTTTAAAAGCAAATGCAGAGAATCCTGCTAATGCTGATATATTTAATTATTTAGGTATATGTAATGCAAAACTAGGGTTAAATGAAAATGCAGAAATTTATTATCTTTTAGGTTTAGAATTAGATAACCAGCACAAAGGTATTAAATTTAATCTTGGTGCTTTTTACTTAAGTCAAAAAAGAATTAAAGATTCTAAAGAAATTCTAAACTCACTTAAAGATTGTGGATGTGAAGAATATGAAACTCTCAAAATGTTAGTAAATAAATAAAATATGGTGCTAAATTGTCCCTTTATAAAAAAGGCGGTTGTTTAAAAATCATTAATTCCTATATTGCTAAAATGTTTAAAATTCTAAATACAATCTTAATCTTTTTTATGCTATCAACAAATGCATATTCCGCAGCTGGAGCACAATCTGATGGCGGAAACGAAGGTAATGCCTCAAAATATGAAAAAGGCCACAAATTAGTCTTATCTGCAAAATATTTAGAGAAGAAAGCAGACAAATTTTTAAAAAAAGGTAATACAACCAAGGCAGAGAAGAATATAGCTAAAGCAGAAAAGAAATATAAGAGAGCTTTTAAGTTGTTTTTAGAGTCTAATAAAGAAAAGCCGAAAAATGCAGACACACTTAATTATTTAGGATTTACAAGCAGAAAACTAGGTAACTTTACTGAAGCTGAAAAATATTATTTATCTGGTTTAAAAATAAAGCCAAATCATAAAAGAATTAATCAATATCTTGGTGAACTTTATCTAAATACAAACAGAAAAGATAAAGCAATTGAGCAATTGACTATTTTAGAAAGTTGCAATTGCAAAGAATACGATCAACTCAAAGAAATAATTGACGGAAAAAGGATTTCAAAGTATTAGTAATTTTCTTTCTAAAGATAGGAAAATATAAACTTTTTTAAAACATAGATTACTTTGATAGAAGAAATTGTAATATTAACCCAAATTATTTTTATTGATATAATTTTAGCTGCAGATAATGCAATAATTATAGGATTAATTGCTTCCAATTTTGTACCAAAAAACAGAAGACAAATAATTCTTTGGGGTGTTGCTGGAGCATTAGTATTCAAAGTAGTTTTTGCTTTATTCGCCACATATTTATTTAAATTTTATTTTATTAAAATTCTCGGTGGTCTATTATTAATTTGGATTGTTTATGATCTTAAAAAAGACTTATTTGAAATAAAAAAAGTTAAATCACCGACAAAAAAATCAAAAGAACCATCTTATATTCAAAGTGTATATAAAGTTTTGTTTGCAGATATAACAATTAGTTTTGATAACGTTATCGGTGTTGTTGGTGCATCAAAAGGACATTTTGGATTTATGATTTTTGGCTTAGTTTTATCTGTAGTTTTAACTGGTGCATTAGCTACAGTTTTAGCTAATTATATTCAGAAACATCTGTGGATAGCTTATGTTGGGTTAGGATTTATTTTATTGGTTGCTCTTCAATTAGTGATTGGTGGATTGGTGGATCTTGAAATCCTTTCAATAAACGAAAACTTTAAAAAGTATTTTTAATACGAATATTTTTTTGTTGGATACTTTTTAGATTTCACTTCATCTTTAAACTTTAATATTGCAGAATTTATAACTTTTTTAATATTTACATATTTTTTTACAAACTTTATTTTCGCATCAGTTAAACCTAAAATATCATCTGTTACTAAAACTTGACCATCGCAATAAACTGATGCACCAATACCAATTGTTGGGATTTTTATAAGATTTGATATTATTTTTGAGATATCACTATAAGTACACTCTAAGACAATTGCAAATGCACCGCTAGTTTCTAATGCTTTAGCGTCTTTAATTAATTTCTTTTTCTCTCTTTCAGTTTTACCTACTGATTTAAATTTACCTTTAATAGTTTGCGGTGTTAAACCAATATGACCCATAACTGGTATCTTATTTCGAACAAGGTGTCTTACTATATGTTGTACTCTGACACCTCCCTCTACTTTTACTGCATCACACCTAGTTTCTTTAATTGCTATTTTAGAATTTTTGAGAGCCTCAGATTTATTTCTGTATGTATTGTATGGCAAGTCAATTACAAGTAGACTTTTCTTTACTCCCATCCTTACACTCTTCGTGTGCTCAAGCATCATTTCTAAGGTTACTTTTCTTGTAGTGTTGTAATTATAAAGAACAGAGCCAAGGGAATCACCTACTAAAACTATATCGGCATGTTTGTCCACTATTTCTGCAATATTTTTTGAATAAGCTGTTAGACAAACAATTTTAGATTTTTTTTTTTTATTAATTATTTTTTTTATTTTATAATTCATTATTCCAATTCTATCGTGCTTGGAGGTTTAGATGTTATGTCATAAACCACCCTATTGATACCTTTTATATTATTAATTATTTTGTTTGAAACAAATTGCATAAAGTCTTTATTAAAATTAAAGGTGTCAGCGGTCATGCCATCCTCTGATGTAATTGCTCTTAACAAACACATATATTCATATGTTCTATTATCTCCCATAACACCAACAGTTTTGACGGGCAATAATGCTGCATATGCCTGCCATATCTTGTTATATAAATCATAATCTTTCAAAGCTTTGATAAATATGTCATCCGCATCTTTTAAAATTTTTATTTTTTGCTGTGTAATTTCTCCAGGCATTCTTATGGCTAGACCTGGGCCTGGGAAAGGATGCCTAAGTACTATTTCTTTTGATAATTTTAGTTCCAATCCTAGTTTTCTAACTTCATCTTTGAATAAAAGTCTTAAAGGTTCAACCAGTTTTAATTTCATCTTTTTGGGTAATCCACCAACATTATGATGTGATTTTATTTTTGAAGTTTGACTGCCAGTTACAGACTTACTTTCTATTAAATCTGGATATAATGTTCCTTGTGCCAAGTATTTAACATTTCTAATTTTTTTTGCATATTTTTCAAAAATTTTTATGAATAAATTACCAATTATTTTTCTTTTTTTTTCGGGATCCTCAACTTTTTTTAAATTTCTTAGAAATAAATTTTTTGCATTTACATAAATTAAGTTAATTTTAAATTTTTTTCTAAAGGTTTTAATAACTTGAATTTCCTCATTTTTTCTCAACAAACCGGTATTTACAAAGATACAAGTAAGCTTTCTTCCTATAGCGTTGTGAATTAATTTGGCAACTACGCTGCTATCAACCCCTCCAGAAAGGGCACATATAACTTTCGAATTTCCAACTATTTTTTTTACATCCTCTATTAGTAATTTTTTTTGGTTACTTGGTGACCAATTTTTTTTTAGCATACAAATTTCAAAAACAAAATTTCTTAGTATAATCTTACCCTTTTCCGTATGAGTTACCTCTGGATGAAATTGAATTCCATAAAATTTTTTTGAAGAATTTTCAACTATTGAAAACTTTGATGTTTCTGTTTTTGCAATAACTTTGAAACCTTTTGCTAATTTTGTTACTTCGTCTGCATGGCTCATCCATACACTATTAGATCCTTTTTTATTAAAAAAATTTTTAGTGAGTCTGCTTTTACTTAAACTTTTAAGTTTAGCAAAACCAAATTCTCTTTGTTTAGCCTGTTTAACTCTGCCACCTAATTCCTTGGAAATTACCTGATGACCGAAACAAATTCCAAGAATTGGTACATTCCATTTAAATATTTCTTTTCTAAATTTTACTTTTTTTGATTGATAAACATTTAATGGTCCACCTGACAAAATTATACCACCTATATGGGTTTTATTTGTATTAGCGTTTATCTTTTTGTGACTGATTATTTCTGAATATATTCCAAACTCTCTTATTCTCCTTGCTATTAGTTGTGTAAATTGCGATCCGAAATCAATAATTAAAATTTTATTTAAATTATTGTTAAGATCCATTTTTTGGTTCTATGTCTGATAGAGATTTTTCAATTGTATTTATTTCTTTACAAAGTTTTTGACATATCATAGAAAAATTTTCTTTAAGTTCTTTAACCTTTGAATAATTTGATTTTTTAAGTTCATAATTAATCAATAAGTGCATTGCTTCCTCATTCTTTGGATCTAACAATAAAGTTGTATTTAAATTTTTTAACTCTTCTTTTTCATTTTCCTCACTCTTAAAGATTTTTGCTAAATATAAATATGATTCTGCATTCTTTGGATTGTAAACAATGTTCCTTTGAAACAAAAATTTAGAGTCATCATATTTTTTTTGATCAAATTTTTGTTTTGCCTCATCAAAAAAACTTTCAGAAATTGCATGATTAGTTATAAAAAAAATACTAATAAACGAAAACATTAAAATAAATTTTTTATTATTAATATTTTTCATCTTTTTTAACCTCATCTATATTATGTACCATACTTTCATAAAATCCAGCTTTCGTAATCTTAACAAATTTTGGATTATTTCTTAAATTTAAAACTTTTTTAGATCCTAAATATCCCATAGAGGATTTAAGACCTCCTATTAACTTAAAAATTATTTTATCAACTGGACCTTTATATTTTACAAAACCCTCAACCCCTTCGGGAACGTATTTAGATTTATCCTTTTGTTTAGTTTGAAAATATCTATCAGCTGAACCCTTATTCATTGCTCCTATAGATCCCATACCTCTAAAAACTTTAAACATCTTACCATTTTTATTTAATATTTTTCCTGGAGATTCATTTGTTCCAGCGAATAGAGATCCGATCATCACTGCATCTGCGCCAGCTGCTAAAGCTTTTGCAATATCTCCTGAAAATTTTATTCCCCCATCAGCAATTATCTTTACTTTTTTGTTTTTTAAACCTTTTTTAACATTGATTATTGCACTCAACTGCGGAACCCCTATTCCTGCAACAAGTCTTGTTGTACAAATTGATCCAGGTCCGATGCCAACTTTAATTATATCAACACCAAGTTTGGCTAAAAAATTAGCAGCCTCAGCTGTTGCTATATTCCCTGCACATAAAAGTGTTTTTTTACTTTTGTTTTTTTTAATTATTCTTATTATTTCTTTTACTCTTTTAGTGTGACCATGTGCAGTATCTACAACTATTAAATCAACTTTCTCTTTGAGAATCGCTAAAGCTCTTTTTGACTCTAAATCTCCTGCACCAACAGCGGCGCCCACTTTCAAATTTTTTGATTTCACTTTTCTTATTTCTTTAATCTGTTTTTCGATTGTAAAATTTCTGTGTATAACGCCAATACCACCTGCTAAGGCAATTGCGATTGCCATTTTGGACTCTGTTACTGTATCCATAGCTGAAGACAACAAAGGAATATCTATCTTAAAATCATTTCTTAAATAGGTAGAAGTATTAACCTGTGATGGTAAAATCTCTGAGTATCTAGGAGCTAATGTAACGTCGTCGAAAGTAAGTGCTTCTTTAATGGGATCCATAATCTTATATATACGATTCTTAAAAAAAAAAAAGAGGACTTAACGTAATATTTTACAAATTATAAAACTCTCTTTGGAATCCTTTCTGCTTGATGGTGGCTTAAAAATACTAACTTCCTTAAATATTTTTTTAGCCTCTGACACTATTTCATTAAAACTTGTACCCATAAATAGTTTTGAAATAAATTTCCCGTTATAATTTAGTTGATTTTTTGCAAAGATCATAGCATCCATACAAAGCTCACCTGTAACAATAGAGTCGAGGTTTTTATTGCCAGTAGTATTAACTGCCATATCTGAAACTACTAGGTCTACTTTTTTATTAAAATAATCTCTAATTTTTTCCTTAGAATTTTCGTTCGTAAAATCACCAATTAACTGATGAACTTTATTTATTTTTTGAAATTCTAAGATATCGATTGCTAATATTTTTCCGTGATTTATTTTTTGTGATAAATATTGTGACCAACTTCCAGGAGCAGCACCTAGATCTATTGCTGTCACAACATTTTTTAATATTTTAAATTTTTCATCAATTTCTTTTAATTTGTAAATTGCCCTTGACCGGTAACCCTCAATTTTAGATTTGCGAACATAAATATCCCTTCTTTGCTTATTTATCCAATTTTTTGAAATTTTGTTTTTTTTCAATTAATGACCAAACCTCAAACTTTTTGAGACATTTTTATTTTCTAAAGTTTTAATTTGAATTTTAACAGAGCTATCTATTCTCATATCTCTTTTATCATCCCAAATACCTGCAGCAAGGTGCATAATTCCTATTTTATTATTTGGTAAATAAGGTTCAACAAATGTATGATTTTTTTCATCAAACTTTGGTAAAAGATTACTAGCAATCCAATTACAATTTAATGGAAGAAATTCTGTTTCAACATTATCTATGTAAATACTCATATTAATTGCTAAACCTTCTGAGCCAAATATTTTTCCAGATTTTAATGTTGTCTCCAAATTTTTTTGCCAAACATCCCAACAGTTTGAATTTTTCTCCAATGAAAAAACCCCTATATTAACGTGTGGCGCAAAAGCAAGTTTTCTTGCTTTTTCAATTCCTATTTTAGAACTGATAGCATGTTTAAAATTTTGTGATTTAATTATTGCTATTTTACCAAACAGCCAGTTTACTTTAGACATTATACGATAACCTGGGCCAAGTGTTTGAGTAATTCCTAGCTTGCCATTTTCGCAAGCTTTAAAGTACAACTCTATTGAGCTCCAATCATTCACCCAAGCATCACAATCAATCCAAAGGTATTTATTATAATTAGGGAAGTATTTAGGTAAAAAGGCTCTAGAAACTTGACTCTTTAACCATTCTTTACCTTTTACTTTTATTGAAGAGACTTGAATATCCCATTCAGCACTTTTAATTTCATCTACTTTGCTTGTAAGTTTATTTACTTGCTCTTTTTCTAATCCAGCATCTAAAATACATATTGCTGTAGTATTATTTTTATCAAAATGTTTGATTGAATCTATTAATTCATTTAATAAATTAAAATAATTAGAGTCAGCAAGTGAAACTATTACATTTTTTTTCATTTATAACATGTCTTCAGGCTCATCTTCAGTTGATAAGTTTTTAACTAATGAACCTTTTTTCAATTTAAAGTAATGAAAAATACTTAATGGAATTCCTAAAAGATAAATAGCAGATCCTAATGCAATTACATTAAAAGGAAATATTAATAAAAGTCCGAAAAGCAAAACTATTCCTAAAAGTAAAAAGATTGTAATACTTCTAGGTACAACGATTTTTTTAAATGAATAGGTGGGTATTTTGCTTATAAGTAAAATAGATACAATTATGAAAAGAATTGGGGTAATTATTTTTAAGTCAAAATTGAAAATGCTTAAGCCACTTTGCTCATAAACGAGTGGACTTAATACTAGTATTCCACCTGCAGGAGATGGTACACCTTCGAAAAAATTATCTTTCCATGAAGCTTCTCCACCTGTATTAATATTAAACCTGGCTAATCTAAGGGCAACGCAGACAACATAAATTAATGAAATCAACCATCCAATTTTTCCTAAAGAATTTAAGGTCCAAAAATACATTATAAATGCTGGTGCCACACCAAAGCTTATAATATCTGTTAAGGAGTCTAGCTCCTTACCAACTTTAGATGTTCCCTTTATTAATCTTGCAATTCTTCCATCTAGCCCATCTATAATCGCTGCACATACAATAGCTACAATTGCAAGTTTAAAGTTTTGATTGAGTGCAAAATTTATTGAAGTCAATCCAATACATACTCCAATCAAGGTTAATGTATTGGGTAATATTACCCTTGCACTTTTATCTGTTACAATTTTGAATTTTTTTCTTGGTTCGTTCATTTATCTCTTAGCTATAAGCGACTCTCCAGCTATAGTTTTCTGATTGACTTTTGCTAAAGGTTTATAGTTTTCAAAATATAAGTCTGCCCTACTTCCAAATCTAATCATTCCTATTCTTTCTCCTTGAGCAAGTTCAGAGTTTTCTGTTGTTTCTGTTACAATTCTTCTAGCTATTAAGCCAGCGATTTGAACAACAATTATATCTTCACCTTTTGAATTGGTGATTTTGTAGTAATTTCTCTCGTTATCTTCGCTAGCCTTATCAAGAGAAGCATTTAAAAACTTCCCAGGCTTATACAAGATTTCTGAAACTTTTCCTGCGCAAGGTGATCTATTTACATGGCAATCGAAAACATTCATAAAAATACTCACTTTGGTGAATTTTTTATTTTCTAAATTAAGTTCTTTCGGGCCATCACATTCTTGAACTTGTAAAACTAAACCGTCAGCAGGACTTACTAAATAATCATCATCATTTATTGAATATCTTTCTGGATCTCTAAAAAAATAGTAACACCAAATTGTGAGAACTAATCCAATTAATCCTAGGAAGCTGCTAATTAAGTATAAAATTATTGTAGCAACTGTAAAAATTACTAAAAATTTATAGCCTTCGTTATGAATTGGTGGAAATACTTTGTCTATCATAATTATATATTTGGTAATATGGTCCTAATATGTATATTAAACTCCAAAATTCAATTATTAAGATATATACTCTAATATGAGCAAAATTAAGGTTAAAAACCCAATTGTTGAGCTAGATGGCGATGAAATGACTAGGGTAATTTGGGATTTCATAAAAAATAAGCTTATCCTTCCATATTTAGAGTTAGATATAAAATATTACGACTTAGGGATTAAAAGTAGAGATAATACTTCTGATAAAATTACTGTCGACTGTGCACATGCAATTAAAAAATATGGTGTAGGGATTAAATGTGCAACAATTACACCAGATGAAGCAAGGGTTAAAGAATTTAATTTGAAGAAGATGTGGAGATCTCCAAATGGAACAATAAGAAATATTTTGGGAGGAACTGTTTTTAGAGAACCTATATTATGCAAAAATATTCCAAAGCTTGTTCCAAGTTGGGAAAATCCAATCTGTATTGGGAGACATGCATTTGGAGATCAATATAGAGCAACTGATTTTCAGGTGCCAGGAAAAGGGAAATTAGAGATAAAATGGACTTCTGAAGATGGAAAAGACAAAAAAGAATTTGAAGTTTTTAACTTTCCTGGTCCAGGTGTAGCTCTTTCAATGTATAACTTGGATCAATCAATAATAGATTTTGCTAGATCATGTATGAACTATGGTCTTAATAGAAAATGGCCAGTATTCCTGTCTACTAAAAATACAATCTTAAAAAAATATGATGGGAGATTTAAAGATTTGTTTCAAGAAGTATATGAAAACGAATTTAAGGAGAAATTCAAAGAAAGAGGAATTACTTACGAACATAGATTAATTGATGACATGGTTGCATGTGCAATGAAGTGGAATGGTAATTATATATGGGCTTGCAAAAATTATGATGGTGATGTTCAGTCAGATACAGTTGCACAAGGTTTTGGATCATTAGGTTTAATGTCTAGTGTTCTAATGAGTCCAGACGGAAAAACAATTGAAGCAGAAGCTGCGCATGGAACTGTAACAAGGCATTACAGATTACACCAACAAGGTAAAGAAACTTCAACAAACCCTATTGCATCAATATTTGCATGGGCAAGAGGTTTATACCACAGAGCAAAATTAGATAATAATGAGGATTTAAAAAAGTTTGTAAAAAACTTAGAAAAAACTTGCATACAAACTGTAGAGTCTGGATCTATGACCAAAGACTTAGCAATTTTAGTGGGTCCATCAACTAAACATTTAACCACAAATCAATTCTTAGATGTAATTGATGCGAACTTGAAAAAAAGATTAAATTAAAGCTTTTAAGCTTTTAAAAGCATCCTCAATTTTATCTTTGTTTACTCCTCCAGCTTGTGCAAAATCAGGTCTTCCCCCACCTCCTTTTCCACCAATAATTTCTGATCCATTTTTTACAAATTTAACAGCATCATATTTACTTTTAAGCTTATCTGTTATACCGACCGCTAAACCAACTTTATCGTCTTTGCTTGCAAAAATAATCACTATTCCTTCCCCTATTTCTTTCTTTCCATTATCAATTAATCTTCTTAATTCTTTTGGAGGAAGTCCATCAATTTTTTGCATCCTAACATTTACACCATTAATTTTTTCATCATTAATAATATTTTTTGATTTATTATTTATTATTTCATTGATGGATAATTTTTCTAATTCTTTATTTAATTCTTTAATTAAATCTTTTTTATTTTCTTTATTTAAATTTGGTTTTCCTCCAAGTTTTTTAATTTCTTCTGATAAAACTTTAATAGTTTCTTCGTCTTTTTGTTCAGTAAGATTAGATTGTTTTTCTTTGTTTTTTAAAAATTCATCTAGTTGTTTATCTCTAAGAGCTTCAACTCTTCTGACACCCGCTGCTATAGCTGATTGACTAACTACTTTAAAATTACCAATATCACTGGTATTTTTTACATGCGTTCCACCACATAATTCGGTTGAAAAATATTTATTTCCTTCTTCACCCATAAAAACCACTCTAACTTCATCTCCGTATTTTTCTCCAAATAATGCTAATGCACCATGAGCAATACCCTCTTTTGGTGTCATAATTCTTGTAATAACCTCAGATTTTTTATTCACCATTTGATTTACATGTTCATCTATTTTTGTCATTTCATCTGAAGAAATTGGCTTCATATGACTAAAGTCAAAACGTAATCTATCTGGTGCAACTAATGATCCTTTTTGCATCACGTGAGTTCCTAGTGTTCTCCTTAAAGACTCGTGTAATAAATGTGTTGCTGAATGATATGCTTTCACATTTTCTCGTCTTTCAATATCAATTTTAAGTTCTACGTTATCCTTTAAATTGAAGTTTCCTTTTTCAACTTTTCCGAAATGTACAAATAAATTACCTAATTTTTTTTGAACATCTGAAACTTTAAAAATATTATTTCCATTAGATATTGTTCCATTATCACCAACTTGTCCTCCAGACTCACCGTAAAATGGAGTTTGGTTTAAAATTATCATACCCTCATCACCTTCTTTTAAACTATCGGATTGTTTGTTATTTTTAATTAAACTTAAAATTACTCCTTCTGCCTGGTTAGATTCATAACCTAAAAATTCAGTTGAGCCTATTTTGTCTTTAATTCCAAACCATATTTCATCTACTGAACTATCACCTGATCCTTTCCAATTTTTCTTTGCAAGTTCCTTACTGTCTTTCATTAGCTTGTTAAATTTTTCGTGGTCTAAGCTTAGTGATTTATTTTTAAGAATGTCCTCTGTTAAGTCTAAAGGGAAACCATAAGTATCATAAAGTTTGAAAGCTACTTCACCAGGTAAAACTTTATCTATCTTTTCAATCTCATCATCTAATATCTTCATACCTCTTTCTAAAAGTACTAAGAATTTTTCCTCTTCCATTTTTAAGGTTTCTTTAATTAACGATTGTGCTCTTTCCAATTCAGGATAATTACCAGACATTTCGTTTTCTAATGTTTTAAATATATTATAAAAAATTGGTTCTTTAGCTCCTAGCAGATGTGAATGCCTCATTCCCCGTCTCATAATTCTTCTAAGAACGTACCCTCGACCCTCATTCGAAGGCAAAACCCCTTCTGCTAATAAAAATGAACTTGCTCTTAAATGGTCTGCAATTACTCTAAAACTAGATAGGTTTTTGTCTGTAGGTTTTACTTTAACAGTATCAGAAATTGAATTTATTAATTTTAAAAAGTGATCTGTTTTATAGTTATCATGTGTACCTTGCAGTAATGCAGCAATTCTCTCCAGTCCCATTCCAGTATCAACGGATGGTTTGGGTAAATCAATTCTTTTATCTTTAGTTACTTGCTCATATTGCATGAATACTAAATTCCAGATTTCAATATATCTATCACCATCTTGATCTTTTGTTCCTGGAAGACCTCCTTGTAAATGATCTCCGTGATCATAAAATATCTCAGAACATGGTCCACAAGGTCCTGTTTCGCCCATTGACCAAAAGTTATCTGATGTTGGTATTCTAATTATTCTATCCTCACCAAAACCTGTTATTTTCTTCCACAAATTGAAAGCCTCGTCATCTTTATTAAAAACAGTGAAATAAAGTTTATTTTTGTCTAATCCAAAATCTTTTGTAATTAAGTTCCAAGCAAGCTCAATTGCTCTTTCTTTAAAGTAATCTCCAAATGAAAAGTTGCCCAGCATTTCAAAAAATGTGTGATGTCTTGGAGTGTATCCAACATTTTCTAAATCATTGTGTTTTCCACCAGCACGAACACATTTTTGAGAAGTTGTAGCTCTTTTATAATCTCTTTTTTCAAGGCCTGTAAAAACATTTTTGAACTGAACCATTCCTGAGTTTGCAAACATCAAGGTTGGATCGTTATTTGGCACTAAATTACTTGAGTCAACGATTGTATGACCGTTTTTCTCAAAATATTTTAAGAAAGTTTTTCTTATCTCGTTTAGTGATTTATCGGCCATATTTTTAAAATACAGCTTTTTTAATTGATGTCTAGATAACTATAGGGAAAAAAGGCGCTTAAAATAAGCGCCTTTTTAGATAACTAAAAGTTAATTCTTTTTAGATGGTGTCTCTTCTTTTTCTTCTGCTTTTACTTTTTCTTGATCGATAGGGTTGCCCTCAATCTTTTTTGAAATTAAGCCAGCTTTCTCTCTAATAGCCATTTCAATTTCAGCAGCAGCTTTTGGATTTTGTTCAAGGTAAAGTTTTGCATTTTCTTTCCCTTGACCAATTTTCTCACCTTTATAAGCATACCAGGCACCAGATTTTTCAACTATGTCTGCTTTTGCTCCAAGGTCTATTAATTCCCCCGTTTTGCTAATTCCTTTTCCATACATTAAGTCGAATTCAACAACTTTAAATGGTGGTGCAACTTTATTTTTTACTACCTTCACTCTTGTTGCATTTCCAATAATTTGCTCTTTATCTTTAATTGCACCAATTCTTCTAATATCCATTCTAACTGATGAATAAAATTTTAATGAGTTACCACCTGATGTAGTTTCTGGACTTCCAAACATAACACCAATTTTCATTCTAATTTGATTAATGAAAATAACCATTGTGTTTGTTCTAGAAATCGAACCTGTTAATTTTCTTAGTGCTTGAGACATCAGTCTAGCTTGTAGACCAACATGATGATCTCCCATATCTCCTTCTATTTCTGCTCTAGGAGTTAATGCAGCAACTGAGTCAACAACTAGAACCGACATTGAACCTGATTTTATTAAAGTGTCAGTAATTTCTAAGGCTTGTTCACCAGTATCTGGCTGCGAAATTAATAGTTCTTCAGTATTAACACCTAATTTTTTTGCATAAACTGGATCTAATGCATGCTCTGCATCAACAAATCCACAAATACCACCTGCCTTTTGTGCTTCTGCCACTACTTGAAGCGCAAGTGTTGTTTTTCCAGAAGATTCTGGTCCATAAATTTCGATAATTCTTCCTTTTGGAAGACCACCAATTCCAAGAGCCAAGTCTAAGCTTAAAGATCCTGTTGAAACTGACTCAACATCCATAGCTTTCTGTTGACCAAGCTTCATTACAGAGCCTTTACCAAAAGTATCAGTAATTTGATCTATAGCTGCGTCTAGCGCCTTGTTTTTCTCTTTGTTTTCCAAATCTTTATCTTTTGCGGTTTTAACCACTTTTAAGTTATTTTTTGTCATTTAATGCCTCTTTTTTTTGCGTTTTTTGTCACTCGAATCATTATATTAAATGTACACATTTTGTTCTCATTGGCAAGAACTTAATTTATTTAGCTAAAATAAGCCAAAAATGGCCTAATTATTGAAACCCAAGTGATCGGCGCTTAAAATACCAACTGATTGAAGAAGTTTAAATTTTGATAATAAAAATTCTCTCTCTGAATTTGCAAGACTTATTTGAGAATTGAGTAAAATAGAATTTGATTGAATCACATCCAATGTGGATCTACCTTTGCCACTTTCATATTCTGCGGTAATTCCTTCATTTGCTATTTGGGCTGCTCTTACTTGTAACTTAACAGACTCTAACATGCTTGCATTTGATTTCATGTTTGACCAAGCAGTGGTTACATTAGTATCGTTAATTCTTAACGCATTATCTAATAATAATTTTTTTCTATTTCTTAAGTTTTTAGATTTACTTAAGCCAGCATAATTTTTTCCTCCAGAAAAAAGTGGCCATGATACTGTTGCTTGAACAGTCTCTTTATCTTGTTGGTCAATTGTAGAACTTAAGTCATCAGTTTCTTTAGTTTCAAAAGACAATGTTGCTGATGGTGACAAATCAGATTGTGAAATCTTTACGTCTTGCTCTGATTGCTCATACTCTAGTTTTGCAATAATTAGTTCTGGGTTATTAGTTTTTGATAAATTAATTGCATTTTCTAAAGTCATAGGAATTTTTAAGTTTAAATCAGAATTTTTATTTAATGCAAAAGTATCCTGAATTGGACCAATAACATTTTCATAATTTAATCTTGCTGTAACAACCTCATTTTTAGCTTGAATAAATTTTGCTTGTGCCTCTGCTAATGAGGATTCTGATTGTGCAAGATCGGCCACGCTAACTTCTCCTCTATCTAATCTAATTCTGTCAGTTTCAACTTGTCTTTCGAGTAAACCAACATTTCTTTCATTAATTGAAAATTTCTCATTTGCCACAATCATTCCAGAAAAAGCTTCAACTGCTTTAAGTAGTATTTCTTGTTCAGATTTTAATAATTTTGCATTAGCTAGATCTAAGCCCAATTTACTCTTTTTAAAATCAGCAACTCCCCCAAAACCTTGAAATATTTTTTGTTCTATTTTAACTGATTTTGACTCTGGATTAACATCGGTAATTGTAGCATTAGTGCCATCCCGATTAGTTAATCTTGAGGTATCCTCTGAACTTTTAGAACCCGATAATGTTATCGAAGGTAAAAAATCACTTCTTGAAATATTAAGATCTGATTTTGATACTTTAATATTCTCTCTTTCAGCATTTAATTCAGGATTGTTTTGATATGCCTCTTTTAAAGCTTGAGACAAATTAATTGCAAAAGCATTAGAGGTTAAAAAATAAAAAGCCAAAATTATAAATATTTTTTTCATTTGTTATATTTTAGTTTTGTAATTTGATGATGTCCATTTAATGACATCACAATTGACGAGTATTTTGTTGCGGTTTTAAACATATGTTCAGTAATTCTTTGGTATGTCATCATAAAATTTAATACTTCTTGTTTATTCATTACCTTAGAGTTTTTCTTATTTTTATTTTTTATTTTTAATTTTTTTTCTTGAACCAGTCTCCACTTTCTTAATAAGGCAAAATTTTCTGCTTTCAAATATAATAAACAATCCATCATACTATGAAATTTTTTATATTTGTTTTTAAGATTTAAATTAACATATTTTCTCCACTTCAAAGATTTATCATTGAACCTTTCTAAAGAGTTAATGGGTTTTATAAGTTGTTTTGTGCTTTGAGATTTTGCACCAACACACCAGCCTTCGAAAATTACAATATCTGGTTTTGATTTGACTTTATACCATTTATTTTTTGAAAGCCTGTCATCTATAGATTTATCAAATTTTGGAAGAGATAAGCTTTTTAACTTTTTTGCTTTAACTTTCCTAAACAAATTAAGCATCATATCAATATCATGAGTTCCTGGAACTCCTCTAGTTTTTAACAATGGATGAACTTTTTTAGACAAAATAATTCTTTCTTTCCTAGTTTTATAAAAATCATCAATTGAAATTTTAAATACATTTAATTTAAAATATTTTTCCAGAATTATTTTAATTATTGAAGAGATTGTTGTTTTCCCAGTTCCTTGACCACCTGATAAACCAACAATCATGGTTTTGTTTTTTTTCACTTTTTTAGCCATCCAAAAACAAACCGGTATAAGGAAAGATCTCAACATTTTATCTTTATTTTTAAATTTTTCGCTAGAAATTTCTTGAGTTGATATAAACCTATAACAAGGTTTTTTGACTTTATTTAAACATTCAGAAATTTGGGACATTTTATTTTTTATCTAAAGGATGATTCCGACCATCATTTACAGCTACATCTTTAAATTTGAAAACATCAATGTCATCTATACAAGCAACGTTTATTCCATAAATTTTTGGATTTATTCTTGGTCTATTATGTGTATGAATTCCACAGTTAGTACAAAAATAATGTTTAGCAGTATTAGTATAAAATTGATAAAGTTTTAAAGATTCTTCTCCTTTAACTAATTTAAAATCATTTTCACCTAATACTCCAATTACGTATCCTTTTTTTTTACAGATAGAACAATTACATCTCATTATTTTTTCAATTCCATTGTCTGGAATGTTTACTTCAGCTTCTACATTTCCACAGTGGCATTTTAATTTTTTTATCATTATTTTTTCCTATCTAATATATGATTATGTCCATCATTTATTCTTACTCTAAATTTAAATAGCTCATCTTCTGTTATTCCATTTAAGCATCCTACATTTATACCATATGTATTAGGATCTGCTCTTCTTTGATTGTGTGTATATATTCCACAATTAGTACAAAAATAATGTTTAGCAACGTTTGTATTGAATTGATAAAATTTTAATAACTCTTCTCCTTTTGTCACCTTCAAATCTTTTTTATCAATCACAGTACTTATTGCTCCCTTCCTTTTACACATTGAACAATTGCATCTATAAAGATCTTCTAAGCCTTTGTTTAAGTTCACTTCAATTTCAATCTGACCACAATGACAATTCAATTTTTCCATAATTTATATGCAAGCAATCTATCCCTTGTCCAAGTTATCCACAATCCAACAAAATGTAGTTTGGATGTTCACGTTTTGATTCACTTTTGATTCAGTTCCAGACTCAAAATACAACCTATTTGACACTATTGAATAAGTGTTGTACTAATGAGAACAAAATAAGAACATTTATTATGAAACTGACTATACCTTACTATTTACACAAAGCAGGAGCTGGTTTTCCGTCTCCAGCTACCGATTACATAGAGGAAGATATAGATTTAAACGTTCACTTAATTAAGAATGTTCCAGCAACTTTTGTAATCAGAGTTCAGGGAAAATCAATGACTGATGTTGGTATCAATGATGGAGATATATTAGTCGTTGATAAAAGTTTAACACCTAGAAATTTTTCAACTGTAATTGCAAATGTTCATGACGAATTAGTGGTTAAAAGCTTTGTACAAGAAAGAGATAAAAAATTTTTAACCTCAGGATCTAAAAATTTCAAAGATAGAATTTTAATTAACGAAGAAGAAGATATTTTTATTTGGGGAGTTGTAACTTATGTCATCCACTCAGTATACTAAAAAAATTGCATTAATTGATTGCAATTCTTTCTATGTTTCTTGTGAAAGATTATTTAACCCAAAAATAAGAAAAAAACCTGTTGTAGTTTTATCTAATAATGATGGCTGTATAATTTCAAGGTCTAATGAAGCAAAAGCTTTAGGTATTAAAATGGGTGAACCTTACTTTAAAGCAAAAGATATAATTATAAAAAATAAAGTAAATGTATTTTCATCAAATTATTCTTTATATGGCGATTTATCAAGAAGAGTAATGAGAACTCTAAAAAGATTTAATTCTGATATAGAGGTTTATTCAATTGATGAAGCATTTATGGATTTATCAAACTTTTCTGATGAAGAAGTTGAAGAAGTTGGGAAGGAAATCAGAAATACTGTTTTACAGTGGACGGGGATACCAACAAGTATCGGTATAGCAAAAACAAAAACTTTAAGCAAAATTGCAAATCATATTGCAAAGAAAAAACAATCTGGTGTTACAAGTTTAATTGGTATTGAAAATCTTGATCCGATATTAGAAAAAATTGAAATAAATGATGTATGGGGAGTTGGAAGACAGTTAACTAAATTTTATCAAAAACACGGCGTTTATAACGCCAAGCAATTAAAAAATAAATCAAATACCTGGATTAAAAAATGTTCAAATGTTTTAAGTTCAAGAACAGCCATGGAGCTTAGAGGTATTCCTTGTATTGATTTAGAAACAACACAATCAAAAAGAAAAAGTTGTGTTGTGTCTCGTTCATTTGGAAAAAGAGTTGAACATTTCCAAGAATTAAAAGAAGCAGTTGCAAGTTATTGTTTAAATGCTTCTGAGAAAATTAGGTCGGAAAATTTAGTTGCAAAAGCGATAACCGTTTTTGTTAGAACAAGTCCTTTCCAAAGAAATTTGGGTTATTATTCAAATTCAAAAACAGTTGATTTTCCGATTGCAACGAACAATAGTATAGAAACTGTTACGGCTGCAGTATCAATATTAGAAGAGATATTTAAACATGGTTGTCGATATCAAAAAGCAGGGGTGATGCTAACAGGGCTATCAAATGAAAATCAAAAAGAAAATTTGTTCTCATCTGAAAAAGATGAAAAAATAAATAGGCTAATGAGATCAATGGATAATACAAATTACCGTTATGGAAGATCTACGCTAAGTCTTGCAAGTGCAGGTGTTTATAAAAAATGGAATATGAGAAGAGAACATTCATCCAAAATTGATACAGCTGACTTTTATTCACTGCCAAAAATAAAAACTACTTAGAGAAATGACAATTTGGTTCAACAACAGTCCAAGAAGCGCTACCAAAGCCTTTTTTTTTAATATTTAAGAAATTATAAACTATTTTACTCTGATAAGAATTAAGTTCGCTTTTATTTTCAGACCATTTTTTTAATCTTTTTATATTTTCATGATCAGGAAAACGCGTTGCATAAGCGTATAACCAACCCCAATTACTTCCTGAATTAGACCTTAAATCTTGAGCCTTGTAATCTTTAGCTGGTCCTGGCCATCTATTTTCTTTAGCGTACTTGAAAACTTTTTCATTATTCTCAGTAAAATCAATAAAAAATTTAACTAAGTTGTGATAATTTTTGCCTTTGAAATTTAAGTCCCAAATATTGTATCCTTGATGTTCAGCTATTATTGCTATGACAGCGAGTGCATTCATCGCTCTTCCTTGATAGAACATCGCTCTTCCACCTCTTCTTGTTTCAATCGGCATACTTCCATCTTTTCGTTGGTATTTAATTGCTGCTTCATAGTTTTTAAATGCTTTTCTAAACAATTTGCTATCATTCAATAAAACGCCTAATTGCATGTGAGAAACGGCTGAAGATAAAGCATGATTATGTGCTCTTCTAGGAACACCAGAGGCACCACCATAATCATAATTTTTTAAACCATACATGAGATGTTGATTTTTCTTTACAATTTTTTTGAACCAGTCTTTTATAATTTTATCTTCATTTTCTGGGATATTTATAACTTGCTTAGCGAAAGAATAAGCTGCCATCATTGGAGATGCTATATAAAGATTTACGGTAAGCGTATCATTCCAGTGTCTTCCTTCATGATCTGAGGGTCCTGTTCTTTGTGCGGCATTTGCTTTTGCCCATTCTAAAATAACTCTCTTAACATTCTGGCAAGCTTCAATATTTCCTCCTGAACATGGGAAACTAAAGTTCTCAAATTTATTTTGTGCATGATTAAATCTATCATCCAGGCCATATCCCTCAGGCGCTTCAACTTTTAAAACAGGTGTAACAAAGTTATTTTCAGGACTGACATATAATTCTGTTTGGCAATTCTTTAAATTTGCTGGTATTGGAAATATAATTTCAGGATTATTAATTTCAGCTTTTTTTTTTATTTGTTTAAAATTTGCAGATACAGATGTACAAAATAAAATTAAAAAAAATATAACAATATATCTAAACATTTTGTTTAGATAGGTTGATCACCTTCTATAGCAACTCTATCCATTACTCTTTCGTGTCCCAATCCCCTTCCAGGAAAAAAATCTGATAAACCTTGATGTTGTGTACTTCTATTATCCCAAATTGCTACAGCATTTTCAGTCCACCTAAATCTACATGTAAGATCTAATCTTTCTTGATGAGCGTATAATTTTTTTAATATTTCATCACTTTCATTTTCGTCAAGACCCTCAATTCTTTTTGTGTACATAGAATTCACATAAAGAATTTTTTTTCCCGTTTCTGGGTGGGTTCTTACTATTGGATGACTGTTTGAATATTCATCTACATTGCCATTACCTTCCATGCCTTTATAAGCTTCTACAAATGCTGCAGCACCAAGAGAGCTATGAATAGCTTTCTTATCTTTGATTTTTTCTTTAAGTTCACTATCTAAAGTTTCATAAGCTAATTCCATATTTGAAAACATTGTATCGCCACCAACAGGAGGAATTTTAATTGATCTTAAAATGATTACTTTTGTAGGCTTTGGATTATAACTTACATCTGTATGCCAATTTTCTCCCCATTGGTGTTTTTCATCAGGTTTTTTGATTATTCTTATTATCTCAGGAAACTCTTCTCTACCTTTTACATAAACGTGTTTTTCAAGAGGTCCAAAGTTCTTAGCAAAATTAATCTGCTGTTCTGCTGTAATATTTTGATTTCTAAAAAAAAGAACCTTATGTTCTAACAATAAATCATTAATCGTTTTCCAATTTGTCTCAGAAGAATCTTTTAAATCTACACCTTTGATTTCTGCACCTAATGCACCTGAAATAAGATTTATTTCCATAAATTAATTTTATCAATTTTAAAAAAATTAAGTAGTAAATTATTTACCTATAACAACAATAGTTAAATCATCACTTAATTTTTTTATTTTTGACGAGTCAGTTATCTCTTTAGTAATGTTATTAAGCTCATCATTAACATTTTTGCTAAAATTATTATTTATGACCTTTTTTGAACCTTCAATGCCAATTTCTTGATTATTTTCATCCAAACTTTCTGATAATCCATCGGTAAATGCATATAGCCTGTTACTATTAAGATTAATTTTATTAATAGAATAATTTGATTTTGTTTTTTGTATAATCACACCTAGTGGTGGTGATTTGCTCTCAAATTCCTCAAAGTTTCCACTCTTGTCTCTTATTAAAGCTGGTTGATGACCCGCATTTACCCATGAAATTTCTCCTGTGATTAAATTATAGTTTCCTATAATTGAAGTTACAAACATTCCACTAGTTTTAGTTAAATACAGGTCATTGTTCATGTGAAATGCAATTTCATCTACATCCACTTTGTCTCTAGACATTATTTCAAATAATGTAGATGCTTTTGCCATAACCATTCCTGCATGTATCCCTTTGCCGGCTACATCTGCAATTATAAAATAGACACTGTCATTATGAGGGTAAAAACTAAAAAAATCTCCTGATACTTCTCTTGCAGCTATATTTATACCTTGAACAGGATAATTTTTTAAATTTCTTTTTGGTAAAAAGTTTTCTTGAACCTTTACTGCTAGCTTAACTTCTTTTGATATTCTTTCACGCCACTTATTTTTTTCTTCCTCACTTGTTTCTAACTTACTCATTAATTTATTGTAATAAAGGCCAATCACACCGCCAGCAGTAAATGGATCCTGTGGACCTCTAATTTTTAGATCACCAGATTCTGATTGTTTATCTAAAATCGAAATAAGATCATGTTCAACTGAAACTGCATTGTGCTCAGCAATATTTAATCCTAGCTCTTCTTGTACAGGACTTACCCTTAGAGGATAAAATTTATTAACTAAACTCAACACTGTGTAAGATGAAACAAACGTAAATAAACCAATTGAAACTATACCGATTAATTGAATTTTAATTTGAGAAAATCTATCTAAACCAGTATCTAAAATATTTAAATCTCCAAATATACCAACCGCTAAAGTTCCCCAAATACCAGCTGCTAAATGTACTGGAACAGCACCAACTACATCATCAATTTCAAGGTTATTTAATGTTTCATTTACTATGATTGCAATTATTGCTCCTATTATTCCAACTAAAATTGAGACAACTGACGTCATTGAATTACATCCTGCAGTGATTGCTACCAGTCCTGCTAATGGACCTAAAATAATATAAAAAGGATCAGGTTTTTTATATTTAAAGTAAGAAATAGTTAAACCGGTTAATAAACCAAACGCTGCTGCTAAAAATGTATTTATTAAAATTAATGGAACCGCTTCATCCATTGCTCCATTACTTCCTCCATTAAAACCAAACCAACCAAACCATAAAATAAGTGTGCCTAAAACCGCTAAAGGGAAACTAGATCCAGTAAATTTTCCCTTATTCGCCTCTGAATATTTACCTATTCTTGGACCTAATATAATTACAGCAGCCAAAGCAATCCATCCTCCCACAGAGTGAACTATTGTGCTGCCAGCAAAATCTATAAATCCTAAGTCTGATAGCCAACCAGTAGATTTTACTGAGCCCGTAAGATAACTCGAAGACCATGCCCAATGACCAACAACAGGATAGATAACTCCAGTTGCTAAAACTGTCATAATTAAATATCCATTAAATTTCATTCTTTCCGCAACAGCACCAGAAATAATAGTTGCGGCAGTAGCAACAAACATTGCCTGAAAAACAAAGTAAGTCATATATTCTGCTTTTTCTGTTTTGAAAAAAAACAAGTCGGTACCAAAAAAACCATTATAAGAAGTACCAAACATAATACCAAACCCAAAAATCCAAAAAATAACTACGGATACACCAAAGTCAGCAGCATTTTTTAGTGCAACATTAATACTGTTTTTATATCTAGATAATCCTGTTTCCATACACATAAATCCTGCTTGCATAATGAAAACTAAAATAGCGCAATCAATTACCCACAAAGTGTCAATGTTGCTTGTTAATTTTTCTATTACTTCTTGGGCCATGTCTTTGCTCATAATATTAAAATTTTTGAATATTTAAAATATTTTCTAATGAGTTTTCAATCTGATTCAAATTTTCTCTTTTAGAAATAACAAATGTACTAATTAAGAATATTACTACTAAAATAACTGGTATAATCATTATAAATGATATTTTTTGATGTATTAGAAAAAAATATACCAAAATAAATAAAATTGATCTTATTAAAACATTGAATTTAAATACACCAATTATTGCTAATGAATGTTTTATAAGATTTAAAAAACTCATTTTTGATGGTCCAAAATATCTTTTACCTCTCTCAGATGCAATTGCTGCTCTGTCATTACAATTTTTTGCTAATGATCCTGAGAAGCTGCTCCAAGTTGCTTTATCGCTTAACATTTTTTCTATAGTTGATTTTGTCAAGCATGTATAATTTCCGAATTTAATAGATTGGCCTGTAAAGGTATAAGTTAAAATTTTATGAAATGAATAGCACAGTTTAAATAAAATACTTTCTGATCTTTTAACTCTTTCTCCTACTATTGTTTTATTTGGATGATAATTAAAATTTTCTATGAATAATTTTATTTCTTCAGGCCTATCCTCACCATCTCCATCCATTGGAATTACATAATCAAACTCCTCATTTTTAATAATATGATTTAGAGCTGTCGCAATACATCTTGCATGGCCTACATTTTGTTTAAGATTTAAAATTTGAACTGAATTTAAATTCGAAAAGTTTGAGAGGTTTTCTGTAATTTGTTCTGTAGATGCGTCGTTTACTAAAATTATTGAAAAAGTATGATCTATTCCACTTACTTCATTATTAATATTGTCTAAGAGTTTGGTTGCAGATTGCCAATCGTTATAAATCGGTATCAATATTATTATTTTCATTTTTAGTTTAGAGAATTTAGAAATCTAAATAATGAAGCAAATATTCCATGTCCTGAAAGTTCGATCATTGCAATAATTGCAATAATAAAAATTACTTTTTTAAATTTTGTATTTAAAAACTCATTCATTTATTTCCCACACAAATTTCATCTATACAAATAAACTTATTATAAGTTTCTAACTTATTTTTATCTATGTTGCCATCCCAAACCGGTCTTGATTTTAAATGATAGGACAAATTTCCAGCGTTCCACTCATTACCTAAAACAAAATTAATTGGATCTTCAAATTCCTTATTCCATTTTGCTTGAACTTTATCGGCGATCTCTTTACCAGGGTAGTCTGTTCTTTTGTCTGTTTTTGCAATTGAAATATATCCGTAAGTAACTGGAGATAATAAAAATAGGAAAACAAAAGCAACGAAAAACTTTTTGAAATTGATTTTAGATATTTCTTTTTGAAAAACATAAATTATCAGTGTACCAAAAAATAAATAAAACGGTGTCATCCACATAGTTCTTATCTTTGAGCCTGTAATCATTGAAGTTAAAAGCATTAAAAAAATAGGAAGAATATTAATCGAAATTAAAAACAATAAGTTTTTATCTTTAAAGTTTAATTTATATCTTAATTTTTTAATTAATAGCACCGCCATAACAATCAACGGTAAAATAATTCCAATTTGTTTTAATAGAAATATTATTGGATATCTCATATGATCAATAAAACTTGAAGTCTCCAACCCAGATCTTGCTAACCCATATGTGATCGTAATAAAATCGTTTTTAAATAACCATATTAAATGTGGAATTAATAAAACTAAAAAAACTTCAATTGATAAAATATAATTGAAATTAAACTTTCTCTCCCTTTTTATAAAAATCAAATATAAAAAAAGTAAGTCAATTGAAATTAGTAAATAAACAAATAAATACTTGGATAAAAACCCCCCAGCAGCAAACAATCCAACTAGTGCACAATCTTTAAAAGTCGGTACTTTTTGATTAAAAACTTTCCATGAAAAATAAACAGTTAGAGTCCAAAAAGGAATTTGACAAACATTTACGTTAAATTCTGGAGTTGTAAAATTGTAAAAATATATTCCCTCTAATAAAAAAACAGAAAATAAAGCTAAAATTTCATTATTTAAAATTTCTCTACTAAATTTAAATACAATAAAAAAAGAGAAAACTATAAATAATTGACTAAGAAGATAATAAGCCCAATCATTTGAACCAAAAACGTTAAAAAAAATTTCAACCATGAAAGCGCTCATAGGAGGGTGCTTGTTAAATCCCCAATCTAAATTACTTCCCCATGCAAGAGCTTCGATTGTATCTAGTGGTAGATTGTTATTTGTTAAGGATGGAATCAGCGTCCATAAAATTAAATGGCTTGCTAAAAAAAAGTAAAAAATATTTTTTATTTGTTTTTTATAAAGCACCATTTGTATGAATTTACACAATTAAAGCTAGCTTGACACTACCTATTTGCTGAATATACTGCCAGCGCTTAAAACGTTAACATGGTCAAGATATCAAAAAACTATATTCCAAAAGAATCAGAGAAGTATATGTGCGAAAAGCATAAGCTATTTTTTAAAAATAAACTCACTGAATGGAAAAAAGATTTAGTAAGAACTAATAATGAAGCCCTCTACAATAGTTCTCTTGATGATAATAGTACATCTGCAGATATAGTCGATCAAGCAAGTTCATATACTGAAAAAAATGTAGAAATGAGAGCAATCAATAGACAAATTAAATTGATCTCAAAAATAGATTCAGCCCTCAAAAAAATAAAAGATGGGACTTATGGTTTCTGTGAGGAAACAGCAGAACCAATCGGTTTAAAAAGATTAATGGCAAGACCAATTGCTACACTTTGTATTGCTGCACAAGAAAAGCATGAAAAAGATGAGAAAGTTTACGCTGACGATTAAGGTTTTGGGATTTCTCCACCTCCCATAAAATTATATCCCTTTATAACTGCTTCTCTCTTTGAAATTTCTTCATACCATTTACATAAACTTGAATAATTACTTAAACCAATATCATGCCATTGATGTCTTGCTACCCAAGGCCATGTAGCTATATCTGCTATTGTATAATCATCTCCTGCAAGATATTTAGACACTGACAATCTATCATTTAATCTTTGATATAAATCTTTTGTTATTTTGAAATATCTCTCTTCACTATATTTACTTTTACCTTTATTAAAATGATAGAAGTGATGGTAGGCTCCAATTTGTGGTCCAACCAATCCCATTTGTGCCATTAACCATTCGTCAATATTTGTTTTGTTTTCTCTGTGATAAAATTTTTGAGTTTTATCAGCCAAATATATTAAAATTGCACCTGATCCAAAAACACTTTTATCGTTATCACTATCCTTTATAACTGGAATTTTGCTGAATGGACTTGTCTTTACGAAGTCTTCTTTAAATTGTTCACCTTCTGAAAGATTAACTTTTGTAACTTTGTAAGGAAGCTTGATTTCCTCAAGCATAATACTAATTTTTTTTCCGTTTGGAGTATCAGCCGCAAATAACTCAATCACTTTTCACACCAAGTCTATTCTTTATTGTTTTTGATGATGTAGTGAATTCAAATCTATATTTTTCATTTGGTCTTGCTAATTTAAAACATGCTCTAGCTGCAAGGGCACCTTCATGGAATCCGGATAAAATTAACTTAAGTTTACCAGGATAGTTACAAATATCACCAACTGCATATATCCCTCTTTGATTGGTCTCAAACTTTTCTGTATCTACTTCCACAGTTTTTTTATTTAAATTTAGCCCCCAATTAGCAATTGGGCCTAGCTGCATAATAAGACCAAAAAAACCAAGCGCGAAGTCTGTTTTTAGTTTTTTGGTCTCTTTATTGTCATTCTCAATCTCTATTTCTTCAAGCTTGCCATTACCACTTACGGTCTTAAGCTGAGAATTCGTAATTAAATTGATTTTGCCAGCGTTTGAAAGTTCTTTTACTTTGTCAACTGTAGCCTGAGCTGCTCTAAATTCATCTCGTCTATGTATTAGGTAAACTTTAGATTTTTTTGATAATTCTAAAGCCCAATCTAGTGCGCTGTCTCCGCCACCAAAAATAGATACTGTTTTACCATCAAATATTTTTTTATCTTTAATAGAATACAAGATTGTTTTATTTTCAAATTGTTCACATTCTTTAGGTGGAAATTTTCTAGGTTCAAAGGATCCAACTCCTCCTGCAATAATTACATTTGGGGTTTCAAACTCTGTTCCTTTATTTGTTTTTACCTTCCATTTATCATTATCTTTTTTTAATTCATCTACTCTTTCACCTAAATGGAACTTTACATTAAAAGGTTTCAATTGGTCTAAAAGATTATTGGTTAATTCTTCTCCAGTGCATTCTGGGATTGCTGGAATATCATAAATAGGTTTATCAGGATATAGTTCAATACATTGACCACCTATCTTATCAAGATTGTCAACAATCTCACAGTCAAGACCAATCAATTTTAATTGATGTGCCGTAAATAATCCTGTTGGACCAGCTCCAATAATCAACGCATCAGTTTTAATCATTAAACTTGTTTTACAGGAAGATGAACTTCAAGACCATCTATTTCTGAGCTTACCTGTATTTGACAACTTAAGCGACTGTTTTTTTTTGGTTCGTAAGCTTGATCTATCATGTCGTCTTCACCTTCACTTTTTTTATTAATCTTATCAAACCATTCATCTTTGACATAAACATGGCATGTCGCACACGCCATACCACCCCCGCAATCAGCATCAATGCCTGGTATATTATTTTGAACAGCACCTTCCATAACAGTTAATCCGTCAGCTACATCAACTGAATGAGATTTTCCGTTATTTTCTATGTAGGTAATCTTAGCCATGGGTCTTATATAGGTACAAAAAAAAATAGGGCAAGTACAAAGTACTTGCCCTATTAATAAGTTTTAACTCTCTAGAATTAAGCTCTGCTTCTTCCAGAGTTCGCAACTGCACAAGACCAAATAATAACACCGAATGCGATCTTATTAACAAAGTCTGCTAAGTTGTAAATCACGTTTAGTGAGTTAGCATCAATACCACCTGTTAGGTAACCAAATACATAACCTAGTGGGTAAATAGCCCAACCTACTGTAACGATCATTCTTAAAGCACCAAATGCTGTTGCAAGTGATTTATTTCCAGATTTAGAAACAACTTTTCCTGCTTCTCCTGAAAATATTTCATAAAGGATGTAAATCCATCCCGCCATACCGATAATGAAACCAAGCATAGGGTTGATGAATCCAGCTTCTCCTAAATATCCACCTACTAACATTACTAAAGAACCAATTAAGATTCTCCAGAATATTCCAGTTGGAACTTTTTTAACTGCAGCTAGAATTAAATAAAATTCTATTAACTGAAGTGGTACAGTAATTAACCAGTCAATATATCTGTAAACAGTTGGAGTATCACCTGTTTCAACCCATACTGCTCTCATGTACATATAGTGAATGAATGCTATACCAGTTACTAGTCCAGCTACGTTTACTGATTTTCTCCACTGAGTGCTAACATTAGCTTGCTCCATAAAGAAAAACGCTGTAGCTGCCAACATACCCATTGAAATTAACCAGAATGAAATTCCAACGAAATCATCCGTAGCTAAAAAGGCTGTTGCTGCGTTAGCCGCTGTAGTTGCTCCAACAAGAGCAAATAAAGCTATAGCTAGCGTTTTAAGTTTTTTCATAAAAAACTCCCTCATTAGTTAGTTTTTATAGTTTATATAAACTACAGCAGTAAGATTACTTACTGCGAAGTTAGGGGTTAATTACCAAATAAAAATAGTTAATAGAAGACTTTTTTACCTCTAATAAGTATTGATTTTACTGTGTTTTTGAAATTTAATACAACCAAGGTACTAAAAATACTAACAAATTCGAGTCATATATTATGAGTTCAAGTTTTAACAAAATTTACGAAGATTCACTAAAAAATCCAGAGGAATTCTGGAAAAAAATATCTGAAGATGTTTTTTGGTTTAAAAAACCAACCAAAATATTAAATAAAGACAACCCTCCATTCTACAAATGGTACAGCGATGGTGTTACAAACACCTGTTATAACGCATTAGATGTTCACATTGATCAAGGCAGAGGTAATAAAACCGCTTTAATTTATGATAGCCCTATCACAGGAAACAAAAAACAGTTTAGTTACAATGAATTAAGGTCAAAAGTTTCTAAGTTTGCAGGTGCATTAAGGAGTCAGGGTATTAATAAAGGTGACAGGATAATTATTTATATGCCAATGATACCTGAGGCGGTCGTTGCAATGCTTGCTTGTGGTAGGATTGGAGCTATACACTCAGTTGTCTTCGGAGGATTTGCCTCAAACGAACTTGCAAGTAGAATTGATGACAGTAAGGCTAAACTGTTAGTTACAGCGTCATGCGGATTTGAACCTGGAAGAACAGTTGAGTATAAACCTTTAGTTGATGAAGCGCTTAAACTTGCTAGTCACAAACCAGATAAAATGATTTTATTTCAAAGAGAGGGTCATGAGATAAAATTAAATGCTCCAATGGAGATAAGCTGGGATGAAGCATTGTCAAATGCTAAAGAGGTTGATTGTGTGGAGATGAATTCAAATGAGTTCGCTTATATTCTATACACCTCTGGTACTACAGGAGTGCCTAAAGGTATTGTAAGAGACATTGGTGGACATATAGTTGCTTTAAAATGGACTATGAAAAATATTTATAACATAGATACTGATGACGTTTGGTGGTCAGCAAGTGATATTGGATGGATAGTGGGGCACTCTTACATTGTTTATGCTCCATTGTTTAAGGGATGTACAACCGTACTTTTCGAAGGGAAACCTGTAGGTACTCCTGATGCAGGTGCCTTCTGGAAAATAATATCTGAATACAAAGTAAAATCTTTATTTACTGCTCCAACTGCTTTTAGAGCTATAAAAAAAGAGGATCCTGATGGGAAATTCTTTTCTAAATATGATTTAAGTAAATTTGAAGCACTTTTTCTAGCTGGAGAGAGAGCTGATCCAGATACAATTAAATGGGCAGAATCTCTTTTAAAAGTTCCTGTGATAGATCATTGGTGGCAAACTGAGACTAGTTGGGCAATCAGTTCTAATTGTACCGGAATAGAAATGATGAAAACAAAATATGGTTCAGCTTGTAAGGCTGTACCTGGTTATGATGTTAAAATTATTAAACCAGATCAATCATTAGCAAAACCCAATGAGATGGGAGATATAGTTGTTAAACTTCCTTTACCTCCTGGAACTTTTCCTACTTTGTGGAATGCAGATAAAAGATATGAGGAAAATTATATGACTAACTACAAAGGTTACTATCAAACATATGATGCAGGTCACATTGATGAAGATGGCTATATTTGGATTATGTCTAGAACTGATGATATTATTAATGTTGCTGGCCACAGACTTTCGACTGGTGCTATAGAGGAAGTTTTGTCAGAGCATCAATCTGTTGCTGAATGTGCAGTGATTGGAATAAAAGATCAATTAAAAGGTCAATTGCCTATTGGTTTAATTGCTTTGAAAGCAGGAGTAACGAAGGACAACGATACAATTTCAAAAGAGTGTATTCAAATGGTAAGAAACAAAGTTGGTCCTGTAGCAGCTTTTAAAACTACACTTGTTGTGAAAAGATTACCCAAGACTAGGTCGGGAAAAGTCTTAAGAGGTACAATAAGGAAAATTGCAGATAAAGAGGAGTATAAAATGCCTGCAACTATTGATGATCCAATGATACTTACCGAAATTAAAGAAGATTTGATAAAAAATAATATTTTAAAATAAAAACAATTAATCAATAAAATCTCAAAAAAAAGTAAATATTTTGTTGATTAATTTTGTAACAGCAAAATCAATCGTAAAAAAATTCTTCCTATAAGATTTTTGATCTAAATCTCCAAGAAACTCAAATGCTTGGTTTCTTCTACGCCACCAATTTAAATTATAAAATTTTTTGTATTTCTTATCAAAACTGGAAATGTCTTGTCTATAAAATGTTAAATGTTCATTTAAAACATTAAATTGTTTTTTTTTAAGGGAAAAGTATGTAACAATTCTAAAATCAAACCATAATTCTTCGAATTTCTTTTTTGAAATAATATTTAATGCTTTTTTTAAACTTTTTTTTTTGAAGCTTAGACAGCTTGTTGGTGGAAATTTAGGCCATTTATGACTTTTCTGAAAATAACTTATATCCTCATCAATAATTTTAGTTTTATCGTAATATAGTCTAGGTCTATCACAAAGTATTTGAGCAGACTTATTTTTTGAAAAATACTCCACTATTTTTCCAACTTTTTTTTTCTCGAAAAAATCATCAGAGTCCAAAATACAAATTATATCTCCTTTACTTTTCAGTAACGATCTTTTAATTGCTGAAAGTTGATTATATGAAAAAAATTTTCCTCTTTTGAGGTTTTTAATTACTTTTATTTTTTTTCTGAATTGATTGATTTTTTTTAAAGACGCGTCTTTTGAACCATCGTCAAAAAAAATTATTTCAATTTTTTTATAACTTTGATCTAAAACAGATTTTACTGACTTATAGCAATATTTTTCTTTATTGTAATTGTTTATTAAAACCGTTACTAAGGGTTTTAATCTCATTTAAACACTAAAGGTGCTCCCTCAGCTTCACCTAATATTTTACCATCTTTAACTTTTATTTTTCCACCTATTATTGTTGCGACTGGACAACCTTTAAATTTTTTTCCATTAAAAGGCGACCATTTACATTTGCTCTCAATTTTTTCATTTTTGATTTCAATCTCTTTGTTCATGTCAACTATTGTAAAATCGGCATCGAAATCTTTTTTTATAAAACCTTTATTTTGAATTCCAAAAATTTTAACGGGGTTTTCACATACTAATTTGATTAATTGTTCAAGTTTTAATTTACCATCATTTATATGATTTAACATTACGGGTAATAAGGTTTGTACACCTGGCATCCCTGATGGAGAATCTGGGTACTCTTTTTTTTTATTTTCAGCTAAATGTGGCGCGTGATCTGACCCAATTGTATCGTTATAATTATTTCTAATAGCATACCATAAACGATCATAGTGAGATTTATCTCTTATAGGTGGATTCATTTGTGCAAATGTTCCTAATTCCTCATAACAATCTGGTGCATAAATTGTTAAATGTTGTGGAGTAATTTCAAAAGTAATATTTCCTTTATGTTGTGATAAAAAATCAATTTCTTCTTTAGTAGTTATATGAAGTATATGTGCTTGTTTATTTAATCTTATTGCAATCTTTACGATTCTTCTAGTAGATGAGATTGCACATTCCTCATTTCTCCAAACCGGATGGCTTTTAACATCTCCTTTAACTCTTAATTTTTTTCTTTGGTTCAGTATGTCTTCGTCTTCTGAGTGTACGGCAACAACTTTGGATGTATGTTTAAATACTTTTTCAATATCTTCCTCTTTGTGAACAAGCAAAGTACCAGTAGATGAACCAGCAAATAATTTTACCCCACAACATCCCTCTAAACTTTTTAAGTTTGCAAGTTCCTCAGAGTTATCTGGTGTAGCACCAAAGTAAAATGCATAATTACAGAACATTCTATTTTTTGCTAAGTTTAATTTATTTTTAAATTCTTTTGCCGATGTTGTCGGTGGATTTGTATTAGGCATTTCAAACACACTTGTAATACCTCCTACTACTGCTGCTCTGCTTCCCGTGTGTAGATCTTCTGCATCTGTTGAACCTGGTTCCCTGAAGTGTACTTGTGTATCCATACATCCTGGCAAAACTACTAAATTTTGCGCATTAAAAGTTTCATTTGCTTCCTCTGATATATTGTCTGCAATTTGTATAATTTTGGCATTTTTTACTCCAATATCCATCTTTTGAAGTTTGCCTTCAATAAAACATGAGCCATTTTTGATAATAAGATCTAACATTTTCGAAAATAGTAATTATATTATTAAGTACTGATAATCAATTATGAATGTGGATAAAGTTTATATTTTAGAAGATAGAGGAGTTCTCTATATTAATGGCGATGATTGTTTTGATTTTCTTCAAAATCTGATTACAAATGATTTAAACAAAGTTTCAGAGAGTAATAGTTGTTTTGCATCATTATTGACACCGCAAGGTAAATATTTGTTCGATTTTATTATCATTAAACACAAAGAGGGATATTTTATTGATTGTGAAAAAAAAATAATTAATGAATTATTTAATAAATTTAACTTATATAAACTAAGGTCTAAAGTTGAGATTTTAAATTTAAGTAATGAATTTGTAGTAGCTGCAGTAAGTAAGGAAAAATTTTTATCATTTGAAAACTCAAAAAATGTTACTGGAAATACAATTAAATATCGATCTGATCCTATATTCTTAGATCCAAGAAATTCTGATCTTGGGGGAAGAATTATTATAAATTTGGAAAAGCTTTATCTTTCTATCAAAAAACTAAATTTAAAGTCCTCAAGTATTAAAGAATATTATGATCACAGTTTTAAGATTGGTATTCCTCAAATAGATACAGAAAAATTACAGAATAAATTGTTTGGTATTGAGTGTAATTTTGAGGAACTTAATGGTCTCGATTTTAAAAAAGGATGTTATGTAGGACAAGAAAATACCGCAAGGATTAAATTAAAAAATAAGCAATCTAAAAAGCTATTTCCAATTAAGGTTTTAGAGGGTGAAATAAAGATTGATGATGAAATTAAACAGAATAATAAAATATTTGGAAAAGTATTGATTGACAAAAATTATCCTTTTGGTTTAATAAAATTTAAAGATCAAGATATTAAGATTGGTGAAAACTTTAGTTGTGGTACTGCAAAAATCAAAATTTTAAAGCCAAATTGGTTCGATTAAATGGTGCGGTCAGTGAGACTTGAACTCACATGAGCTAGGCTCACACGGCCCTCAACCGTGCCTGTCTACCAATTTCAGCATGACCGCATTTATGCGGCAGAATAAGTGAATGACAATTATCTTGCAAGTTGATAGATTTAGCTTATGGAACTTAATTCTGAAATAAGAAAAGCAACGGATCCAATTTACAAAAAAATTTCAAAGGCTATGCCTGAGATAGAATGGGCTGTTCATGCTCCATACATATACAAAATTAATAAACTCAAAAAAGAAAAGAATGCAGTAATCCTAGCTCATAATTACCAAACCCCAGAAATTTATCACGGCATCTCTGATTTTTCAGCTGACTCGCTTGCTCTGGCGGTTGAAGCAGCAAAAACAAAAGCTGATATGATAATTATGTGTGGAGTTCATTTTATGGCTGAAACCGCAAAATTAATGAGCCCTGAAAAAAAAGTTTTCCTTCCTGATATGAGAGCTGGTTGCTCATTGTCTTCTTCAATCAACGGCGAGGACGTAAGAAATCTCAAAAAGAAATACCCTGGGGTTCCAGTGGTTTCATATGTAAACACCTCTGCAGATGTTAAGGCAGAAACAGATGTATGCTGTACCTCAGCTAATGCTGTAAAAATCGTAAATTCTTTAGGCGTTAAAAAAGTAATTTTTCTTCCAGATGATTATCTTGCAAAATATGTAGCTTCACAAACTGATGTTGAGATAATTTCATGGAAAGGAACCTGCCAAGTTCACGAACAATTTAATGATGAAGAAATAAACGAAATAAGAAAAAATAATCCTGGAATAAAAATAATAGCGCATCCAGAATGTCCTCCTGATGTAATTAATGCCAGTGATTTTGCTGGCTCAACAAGTGGTATGATTAAGTACGTAAAGGATAATCAACCAGAAAAAGTAATGATGGTTACTGAGTGCTCGATGAGTGACAATGTTCAAATTGATAATCCTAATGTTCAATTCATAAGGCCATGCAATTTATGTCCACACATGAAAAGAATAACTCTTCCAAAAGTTTTAGATTGTCTAGAAAATGAGACTAATGAGATTGTAATGAGTAAAGAGACAATAGAAAAAGCAAGAAGATCAGTTGAGAGAATGGCAGAGATTGGCAGATAAATTCTGTGTCTAAAATAAAATTATCAAAAAAATATATATATAAAATTTGTAAAGAAGCTCTAAAAGAAGATCTTTATCCCGCTGGTGACATAACTTCAAAACTTTTAAATAATACGAAAAAAGTAAAAGCTAGGATTGTATCAAATTCTAGTGGTATAGTTGGTGGTTTAGATTTAGCAAAACAAACATTTAAAATAGTTGATAAAAAAATATTATTCAAAATTAAAAAGAAAGAAGGGTCAAAAATTAAAAATAACCAGGTAGTTGCAGAAATTTACGGCAATCTTAGAAAAATTTTAACTGGTGAGAGAGTTGCACTAAATTTTTTGTCTCATGTTTCTGGTATAGCTACTGAAACAAATAAATTTGTCAAGAGAGTTAAAAAAAATACAAAAATTTGCTGTACCAGAAAAACTATACCAGGTCTAAGAGCCATTCAAAAATATGCAGTTAACCTAGGTGGGGGTCATAATCATCGTTATAATTTAAGTGATGAATTTTTAATTAAAGACAATCACATTGCTAATAAAAACATAAGAGAATTAATTGTTAAAGCAAAAAAAAATAGAAAAAAAATTACTGTTGAAGTAGACAATTTAGATCAATTGAAAAAAATATTAGATTTAAAATTTGATACTGTTTTATTTGATAATATGGACATCAAAGATTTAAAAAAAGGTGTACAGCTAATTGGGAATAAATATGAAACTGAAGCGTCTGGAAATGTTAATTTAAAAAATTTAAAAAAAATAGCATCAACTGGTATAAATAGAATTTCTATTGGACGTCTAACTCATAGTGTTACTGCACTTGATTTAAAATTAGAAATTTAAATTATTTTTTTAATTGTGCTTGTGCTGCTGCAAGTCTTGCAACAGGAACTCTGTAAGGTGAGCAAGAAACGTAATTTAGACCTGTGCTTGAGCAAAAATTGATACTTTTTGGATCTCCGCCATGTTCTCCACAAATTCCTAATTTAAGTTTTTTATTTTGCTTTCTCCCTTTTAAAGTAGCAATTTCAATTAAATCTCCCACACCTTCATCTATTGATATAAATGGATCAATATCGAATATTTTATTTTCAATATAATCATTTAAAAATTTACCACTATCATCCCTGCTAATACCAAATGTGGTTTGTGTTAAATCATTCGTTCCAAAACTAAAAAAGTCAGCATGTTTAGCTATATCTTTAGCTTTGATCGCAGCTCTCGGTAATTCGATCATCGTGCCGACTAGGTAATCTATTTTTGTTCCATTTTCTTTTTTTACTTTATCTGCAACTTTATCAACCAAATTTCTCATAATTTCTATTTCAGCTTCGGTAGAAACTAAAGGTATCATTATTTCAGGTATTATTGATTTAATTTTTTTATTCTTGCACTCGATTAAGGCTTCAAAAATTGCTCTACATTGCATTTCATATATTTCAGGAAATGAAATAGCTAATCTACATCCTCGATGTCCCAACATTGGATTATGTTCATGTAACTCACCAATTCTTGACTCAATATCTGTAACTGTTAATCCGAGTGCTTCAGAAACATCTTTTATTTCTTTTTCATTTTTTGGCAAAAACTCATGTAATGGGGGATCCAAAAGTCTAACTGTAACTGGGAGACCGTTCATTATTTTAAATATTTCTATGAAATCTTTCTTTTGATGAGGTAATAGTTTTGTGAGAGCTTTATTTCTATCATTTGTTGTTTTAGACAATATCATTTCCCTAACAGACATAATTCTGTCTTCATCAAAAAACATATGTTCTGTTCTACATAGACCAATGCCTTCTGCTCCAAAGTCTCTTGCTGTTTTAGTATCAATTGGAGTTTCTGAATTAGTTCTTATTTTCAGTTTTCTATAACCATCAGCCCAACTCATTAATTTTGAAAAGTCACCTGATATTTCAGGTTTTAAAGTTTGAACTTCTCCCAAAATTATTCTGCCGGTAGACCCGTCAATTGTAATTATTTCGCCTTCTGAGACTTTGATTTTATCTGTTTTAAAAAGTTTATTTTCATAATCTATATTGATTTCACTTGATCCAGAAACACATGGTCTTCCCATACCCCTTGCAACAACTGCAGCATGACTAGTCATTCCTCCTCTGGAAGTTAAAATACCTTTTGCTGCATGCATTCCATGTATATCTTCAGGTGATGTTTCAACTCTGACTAAAATAGTATTTTGCATCATGCCATTAAGTCTTTCCGCCTCTTCTGATGAGAAAACTACCTTTCCACTTACTGCTCCCGGGGATGCCGGCAGTCCTTTTGCTATTACTTTTATGTCACTTTTTTCATCTAAAGTTGGATGAAGAAGTGTATCCAGAGAATTTGGATCAATTCTTAAAATAGCTTCTTTTCTCGAAATTAATTTTTCTTTTACCATGTCGACTGCGATTTTTACGGCTGACTTAGCAGTTCTTTTTCCAGACCTAGTTTGAAGCATCCAAAGTTTGTTATTTTCTACAGTAAACTCAACATCTTGCATATCTTTATAATATTTTTCTAAGGTGGATAATATTTTTTTAAGTTGTTTAAATACTTTTGGCATAGTTTCTTCCATAGAAGATTTTTTTGATCCAGAATTAATTCTTGATTTTTTTGTGATATGTTGAGGCGTTCTTGTTCCCGCAACAACATCCTCACCTTGTGCATTAATTAAATATTCACCATATATTTCATTTTTTCCACTTGATGGATCTCTGGTAAAAACTACTCCAGTGGCACAATCATCACCCATATTTCCGAAAACCATAGATTGAACATTTACAGCAGTGCCCCAATCATCTGGGATATGATTTATTTTTCTGTAAACTTTAGCACGATGACTTTGCCAAGATAAAAAGACAGCACATATTGCACCAATAAGTTGATTATAAACATCTTGTGGGAATTCTTTATTAGTCTTTTGTTTTACAACATTTTTAAAGTCACCAATTAGTGCATCCCAGTCTTGCTCATCTAGCTCGGTATCTAACAAAACTCCTTTTGTTAATTTATAGTTTTCAATTAATTCCTCAAAATTATAACTGTCTACTCCAAGCACTACACTTGAATACATTTGAATAAATCTTCTGTAACTATCTTTTGCGAATCTTTTATTTGAAGTTTTATGAGCTAAAGCCATAACTGTTTTATCATTTAGACCTAGATTAAGTATTGTATCCATCATTCCTGGCATTGATACTCTTGCACCTGATCTAACAGATACTAATAAAGGATTTTTTAAATCTCCAAATTTTTTGTTTGTTTCTTTTTCTATTTGAGATAATTGCTTTTTAATCCCTTTTGTTATTTGCTTATTAAGCTGCTTGTTATTTTTATAAAATAAATCACAAACTTTAGTAGAAATTGTAAATCCAGGAGGTACAGGCAATCCCATTCTTCCCATTTGAGATAAATTAGCACCTTTTCCACCAAGATAATTCTTTGGGTTTTTAATTTTTTTTGAAAACTTAGAATTAAAATTTAAAATTAAGTCTCTCATTAGACGCTTTCGATTTTTGAAAAATTAATATAATTTTCAAATGTTCTACAAAACATTTGAAGGAGTTCCAATCGATTTTTTCTAATTATTTCATCATTGTCATTAACAATTATATTATCAAAAAAAGCAAAAATTATAGGTTTTGCAGTCTTTAGATTATCAAGAGTTATTTCATAATTCTCATCGTTATCTATATTTATGAAATATTTTTTTAATTCTTTTATTTTCTTAAATAAATTTTTTTCAAAATCGTTTTTAAATATTCCAGGATCAGCAGTATCAGCTAGTTCCAGTTTATTATCTTTTAGTTCATTTTCAATAATGTTCGATGCTCGTTTATAACTTGAAATAATATCCATCCCACTTTCTTTATTTATAATTTTATTTAAAGCAAAAGATTTTCTAAAAATTTCATTTATGTGATTAATGTTTTTATTATTTAAACTAGCATTAATTATGTCAGATCTAATTTCTTTGTCTTTCATATAGTATTTTAATCTTTCTAATAGAAATTCAGATAAATCATTTTGTACAGACGCATTATCAAAATTATAATTTTGTTCTTGATACAAAAGTAAAGAATGATTTATTAAATCTTTAATTCTAATATTTTTCCTATTTTCAAGTATTAGTCGGATAACACCTAATGCTGCTCTTCTTAATGCAAATGGATCTTTTGAACTTGAGGGTTTTTGGTTCACACCAAAGAAACCAACCAATGTATCTAATTTATCAGTCAATGAAAGACCAAGACTAAACGGTCTTGTTGGAACTTTGCTTTCAAGTGAGTTAGGTAAATAATGTTCTTTAATAGCGAGAGAAATATCTTTATCAAAACCTTGGGACTCAGCAAAATAACCCCCCATCACACCTTGAAGTTCTGGAAATTCTCCCACAATATCTGAGAGTAAATCAGTTTTGCAGATAGAGCATGAAATTTCAATTTTATCTTTACTAATTAAAAGTTCATCTGAAATTACTCCACCTAATTTTCTCATTCTTTGAATTTTATCAAAATAAGTTCCTAATCCTTTAAAATAATTCATGCTTTTTAGTTTAGATACTTGTTTAAATAAATTTTGATTTTTGTTTTTATTCCAAAAAAATTCAGCATCATTTAACCTTGCTTCCACTACTCTTTCATTACCTGATTTTATATAACCTTTAGGATCTTTATTATTTGAAACAACAAAAAACTGATTTGTAATATTTCCCTTTCTATCTAAAGTATGAAAATATTTTTGATGGTGCTGCATTGTAATTACAAGGATTTCCTTTGGCATAGATAAAAAGCGTTTATCAAATTGGCATAACAAAATATTAGGCTGTTCAACTAAATCAGTTACTTCATTCAAAAGCTTTTCATTAATTTCAATATAAATGTTATTTTTTTTAGAATTTCTAATAAGCTCTTTTTCAATTATTGATTTACGTAAATTTTGATCAATTGTGATGTTTAATTTTTTTAAACAATCAATATAGGATTTATAGTTTCTTACAATTTTTTTTTTATCCTCAAACTCTTTATCTAGTATTATAAAATTACAACTTTTTAAATGATGGTAAGCAAAATTAATGATCTTATTATCAAAAATAGCAATTAATGATTTTAGAGGTCTGCCCCATTGTAAACTGTGGTCTGACCATCTCATAGAGTTTTTCCATTCAATATTGTCTAAAATTATGGGTATTTCTTTTTCAAGTATATCTTTAGTATTTATTTTTTCTTCAGGTTTTAAAAAGAAGTAAAATTCTCCCTTTTCTGTTTCTTTTTTATAAATTTCTTTTTCAGTAATCTTATTTGATCTTAAAAAACCATCCATTGCTTCTTTTGGTGATTTTGTACTTGGGCCTCGCTTCTCTTCTTTTTTAAAAATTGTTTGTTTACTTAAGCCATCAAATAATATTACTAATCTATTTGGTACAGAAAAGACTTTGCTACTTTTATATTTTATTTTTTTTTCTTCAAATAATTTTTTAAAATTGTAAGATAGAGAATTTCTCGCATCATTTTGTAATTTTGCTGGTATTTCTTCTGTAAAAACTTCTAAAAAAAATTCAGACATTTTTAAGTTTGACTTTTTAACCAAATTTCTGCTGCACCTTTTGTTATTTCTCTTATCCTTGATATATATTCAGCTCTTTGAGCAACACTAATTACACCACGTGCATCTAAAATATTAAAAATATGGCTTGCTTTTAAACACTGGTCATAAGCTGGTAATGAAACATCATTTTCAGTAAGCATCTTAGCTTCCTTTTCAATCATATCAAAAATTTTAAAAAGATTTTCTGTATTTGCTAATTCGAAATTATAAGTGGAGAATTCCTTCTCTGCTTGATGAAATACATCTCTATATTTAACATCTTCATTGTTCCATATTAAATCATAAACATTTTTTTTCTGTTGAGTGAACATACACAATCTCTCTAAACCATATGTAAGTTCTACAGACACAGGTTTACATTCAAAGCCTGCCATTTGTTGAAAATACGTAAATTGAGTTATCTCCATCCCATCACACCAAACTTCCCAGCCAAGTCCAGCTGCACCTAATGTTGGACTTTCCCAATCATCTTCCACAAAACGAATATCATGTTCTTTATGATTGATGCCTATGGTATTTAAACTATTTAAATAAAGTTTTTTTATATTTTTTGGTGATGGTTTTATAATAACTTGAAATTGGTAGTAATGTTGAAGTCGATTTGGATTATCGCCATATCTTCCATCAGTTGGTCTTCTTGAAGGTTGAACATATGCTGCTTTCCAGGGTTTTGTTCCTAATGATCTAAGTGTTGTTGCGGGATGAAATGTGCCTGCTCCAACCTCAATATCATAAGGTTGTAAAATTATACAGCCTTGCTTGCTCCAATATTTTTGAAGATTCAAAATAGTATCTTGAAAAGTTTGAAATTTTGGTTGTTTCTTTTTTTTTTTAGAAACCATATCTTTGCCAGATAGATCTTTCTTCTAAAATATTTATTATTTGTTCTGTACTACTTTCTGAAGATAGTTTTCTTGCTAACCAACCTTTTGCTTTCTCGAATTTCTTTATAATCACATCATCACCAAATTTTTCTTTTAAAATCTGATCTGCATTTCCAATTCCATCTATAAGTCCTAATTCTTTGGCTTTTCTTCCTGACCAAAACTCTCCAGAAAAGAGTTCTATACCCATATCTTTTTTTAGTTTTGTTCCTCTACTTTTTTCAACAACTTCAATAAAATCTTTATGAAGATCTAATTGTATATTTTTCAGCCTTTCGATATCTTCATCTTTCTCTTTCATGAAAGGATCAAGTGTACTTTTATTTTTGCCAGCAGTATAAACTCGTCTTTGAACACCTATTTTACTTATTAACTCAGTAAATCCAAAAGATGAGTATATGACTCCAATGGAGCCTATTATAGAGCTTTGGTTTGCGTAAATTTCATCTCCACAACAAGCAATTAAATATCCCCCTGATGCAGCAACATCCTCAGCAAATATTATAACCTTTTTTTTGTTCTTCTGTGCTTGTTGTTTGACATAATCATGAATTAGATGAGACTGAACTGGCGAACCTCCTGGGGAATTAATTGATATTGCAACGGCTGGGGATTTTTTTAAAGAGAACGCTTTTTTAATAATTTCCTCTTGACCTGCAAAATCTATTCCTTGCTTAAACTTTCCAACATTGCCTATTACACCATTTAGTTTTATGTGAGGTATAACTTTTTTTTTTTTGAAAATTGAAAACATACGTATGCTTATAAAATTTATGATTAAATATAAAGTCTCCTTATAGTTGAAGATTGTGGTGCGTCAATTGTTAAGTATAATAAAGTAATATATATAATACTTTGAATTCATGGGAACAGTCGTCCAACTTAAAAACAAGATAAATAATTCTTATTTAGACCTTAAAAGCTCTGTTGAGGATAAATTAGTTTTAGTTGAGGAGAGAATTAAAACAAAGCTTATAAGTAAAGTAGATCTGGTGGAGAAAATGACCAAATACCATTTAGACACTGGCGGTAAAAGACTAAGAGCCTTATTAACATTAGGATCATCTAAACTATGCGGCTATGAAAAAGGCAGCAGAGATGTAAACCTTGCTGCCTGTGTTGAACTTATCCATGCAGCTACACTTATGCATGATGATGTAATTGATAATGGCGATTTAAGAAGAGGAAAAAAAACATTAAATAAAATTTGGGGCAATCAATCATCTATTTTAGTTGGAGATTATTTATTGAGTAGATGCTTTGAGATGATGGTTGAAGATGGTGACCAAGAAGTTTTAAAACTTTTATCCTCAACATCAGCTGAAATTTCACAGGGTGAAGTTTTACAACTACAACATAATAGAGAAATTGATATGTTAGAAGAAACTTATTTAAAAATAATATCTTCGAAGACAGCATCTCTATTTGCTGCAGCAACAAAAGTTGGTGCAATTTTGTCAAATCAGGAAAATAAAGTTAAAGATGCTTTGGAGTTTTATGGGAAAAATTTGGGACTAACTTTTCAAATTGCAGATGATACTTTAGATTATAACTCAGAACTGAAATTATTTGGAAAAGAAATTGGAAACGACTTTTTTGAAGGTAAAGTTACATTGCCTATTATTTTGTTAAATCAAAAAGCAAATGCAAATGAAAAAAAAGATATTAAAAATTGTTTTTTAAATTATGAAAGATATGAAAGCGATTTCAAAAGTATTTTAGGACTAATAAAAAAATATGATATTATTAATGATTGTTATTTAAAAGCAGAATACTTTATAGGTTTATCGTCTAATTCACTTAGTATATTTCCGGATAGTAAAGAAAAAGAAATTCTTAAAAAATTGACTTCATTTAGTTTAGAAAGAAATTTTTAGGGACTTAATAAAACTTTTTTCCAATTTTTATTATCTGATTTTAAATACTTTAGTCTTTGATGAATTCTATTATCTCCATCTAGCCAAAATTCAATTTCATTTGGTGAAAGACACCACCCAGACCAATAGTCGGGTCTTGGAACTTTTTTTTCGTCAGGAAACTTTTTTTTAAAATTTTCAATCGACTCATATAATTCTTCTCTGTTTTTTAAAACTGTACTTTGATTAGAAGCCCAGGCACCAATACGACTACCATATGCTCTGCTATTATAGTAATCATCAGCCTCTTGGTCTGAAACGTTAGAGATAGTTCCAACTATTCTTATTTGTCTTAATAAACTTTTCCAGTGGAAACACATTGATGCATTAGGGTTATTTTTTAAATCACCACTTTTCTTGCTATTAAGATTTGTATAAAAAACAAATCCTTTATCACTAAAACCTTTTAGAAGAACCATTCTGACATTCGGAACTCCGCTTTTATCTGCTGTGCCAAGTGCTAAGGCATTTGGGTCATTTATTTCCGACTTTTTTGCTTTATTAAACCATTCCTCAAATAACTTAAATGGATCATCTAATTCACCAAAACATTTATCAAGACCTAGAGAGTTTTTTTGATTCATAATTTAAACAAAATAATCTATATATTATATTTTATGTCATTTAACACATTTGGAAAGATATTTCGATTCACTACATGGGGAGAGTCTCATGGTCCAGCCATAGGCTGTGTAGTGGATGGTTGTCCTCCTAACGTAAGTATAAATGAGGCTGATATCCAAAAAGAATTAAATAAAAGAAAACCTGGGCAGTCTAAATTCACAACCCAAAGAAAAGAAGACGATAAAGTAAATATTTTGTCTGGAGTTTTTGAAGGTAAAACAACAGGCACTCCAATATCGATGATTATTTATAATAAGGATATGAGATCTAGGGATTATGAAACAATAAAAAATAAATTTCGTCCTGGTCATGCTGATTTCACATATTTCAAAAAATATGGAATTAGAGATTATAGGGGTGGTGGTAGACAATCAGCTAGAGAAACAGCTTCTAGAGTGGCAGCTGGGGCTATCGCAAAAAAAGTTTTAGAAAAAAAAATTGGAAAAAAATATAATGTTAAAGGTGCAGTCACTCAATTAGGAATTCTTGGTTGTGATATCAAAAAATGGGATGATAGATTTATATCAAAAAATCCTTTTTTCTGCCCAGATAAATCAATTTTAAAACTTTGGGAAAAATACTTGTTAAGTATAAGAAAAGCCGGGTCCTCTTGTGGGGCAATAATTGAAGTTAGAGCAAGAGGTGTTCCAGTGGGCTTGGGAGCTCCTATATACTCAAAATTAGATATGGATCTTGCATCAGCAATGATGAGTATAAATGCAGTTAAAGGAGTTAATATTGGATCTGGAATGAATTCAGCGCAATTAACTGGAGAACAAAATTCAGATGAAATATCTCAGACAGGTAATAAAACTAAGTTTGACTCAAACAATGCTGGTGGAATACTTGGGGGAATTTCCTCTGGTCAAGAAATTACCGTGTCTTTTGCTGTTAAACCGACTTCATCAATTTTAACAAGTAGAAAAACAATTGATCGATTTGGAAAAAATACCTCTATCTCGGTAAAAGGTAGACATGATCCTTGTGTAGGTATCAGGGCAGTTCCAATTGGAGAAGCCATGATGCATTGTGTATTACTGGATCATTATTTGATGCATAATGCTCAATGTAATAGTTAATTACTTTTTTTTACAACAACTTTGGAATTTATAGTATCTAATATTTTATTTTCTATATTAGTAGCGTCTAACCCTGCATATTTGTACATTAAATCAGGTTTATCATGATCTATAAATCTGTCAGGTAAAAACATTGATCTAAACTTTAAATTACTGTCAAGCAAATTTTTTTCATTTAAAAATTGTGCAACATGTGAACCAAAACCTCCAATAGATCCTTCTTCAATAGTTATCAACGCTTCGTGATCTGTAGCTATTTGCCAAATTAAATTTTCATCTAAAGGTTTAACAAACCTAGCATCAACTAGTGTTAAGTTAATACCTTTTTTTATTAAATTTTCTCTAGCAATTAAACACTCGTTTAATCTTGCACCAAAATTAATTAAAGCTACATTTTTACCTTCTTTAATAATTCTTCCTTTTCCTATTTCAAGCTTCTCATTTAAATTTGGGAGTTCTATACCAATTCCATTTCCTCTTGGGTATCTAAAAGCTGATGGTCTATCATTGATATCAATTGAAGTATTAATCATTTTTACTAACTCAGATTCATCACTTGCAGCCATCACAACAAAATTGGGAAGTGTCGATAAATAAGTAATATCAAATGATCCAGCATGTGTTGGTCCGTCAGCACCAACAAGTCCAGCTCTATCTATTGCAAATCTAACTGGCAAACTCTGAATTGCTACATCATGAACAACTTGATCATACGCTCTTTGAAGAAATGTAGAATAAATTGCAGCATAGGGTTTAAATCCCTCTGTTGCTAATCCAGCAGCAAATGTAACTGCATGCTGCTCTGCAATACCAACATCAAACATTCTCGATGGAAATTTCTTACCAAAAATATCCATCCCGGTCCCCGATGGCATTGCAGCAGTAATTCCAATTATTTTACTATCTTTTTCTGCGTGTTTAACCAATGTATTTGCAAAGACTTTAGTGTAAGAAGGTGCGTTAGATTTTGATTTTTCTTGAATGCCTGTGCTGACATTAAACTTTGTAACCCCGTGGTATTTATCTTCTGATTTTTCAGCGAAACTATAACCTTTGCCCTTTTTAGTTTTTACATGGATCATAATAGGACCCTCATAATTTACATCTTTGGCATTTTTTAAAACTGGAACCAGAGCGTCTATATCATGACCATCTATGGGCCCTACGTAATAAAAACCCATTGAACTAAATAAAGTTCCTCCAGTCACAGCTGAACGTAAAAAATCTTCTGCCTTTCCAGCTTTTTTACTAAATCTTTTTGAGAAAGCTGAAATTATAAGTTTAACAGTTTCTCTGAAGCTAAAATAAATTTTACCAGTGAAAATTTTAGCCAAATATGCTCTCATCGCTCCAACAGGTTTTGCAATTGACATATCGTTGTCGTTTAAAATTACAATTAATTTAGTCTTACTTGATCCTGCGTTATTCATTGCCTCATATGCCATACCTGCACTAATTGCTCCATCACCTATTACAGCAATTACGTTGTCGGATTTATTTGATAATTTATTTGCTATAGCTATTCCTAGGGCCGATGATATTGATGTTGAACTATGAGCTGCACCAAATGGATCGTATTCACTTTCAGACCTTTTTGTAAAACCAGATAAACCATTTCCTTTTCTCAAAGTTCTGATTTTGTCTTTTCGTCCAGTTAGAATTTTATGTGGATAAGATTGGTGTCCCACATCCCAAATTAATTTATCATTAGGAGTATTAAAAATGTAATGAAGAACTACCGTCAATTCTACCACGCCCAAACCTGCACCAAGATGTCCACCAGTTTCAGAAACAGCGTCTATCATTTCCTCTCTTACCTCTTGAGAAAGAGTTTTTAATTCATTGTGAGACAATTTTTTAATATCACTAGGAAAATTAATATTATTTAAAAATTTATAATTTTTCTTCATTTAGTCCTAATCAAAATATAATTTATAGTATCTGATAAATCTTTATTTTTATTTCCAAATTTTTTTATTTTATTTAATATTTCTAATTTTAGTCTATCTCCATATTTAACAGTATTTTTATATCCTAGTAAACCAATTAAGGTGGCCTTACCTTTTTTCAAATCTTTTCTTGTTTTTTTTACCAGCTTTTTTTGTAGATCCAGAATAGTCTATTAAGTCATCTGCAATTTGAAATAGCAATCCTATTTTTGAACCTATAGAATTAAATAAGTTTATATATTTATTTTTTTTTGACAATATAACAGGTGCCATGCAACAAAAGCTAAATAACTTTCCTGTCTTATTAATTTGCATATCAACGATTTTTTTAAAAGATTTCCTCTTTCTTTCAAATTTTAAGTCAGAGTACTGACCACCAGCAATTCCCGTATGTCCTGCACTTTTAGATAGGAGATTTATTAAATTTATTTTTGATTTATAGTCTATTTTTAAAGTCGGTTGGCTCAGTATCTCAAATGCTATAGTTAATAAGGAGTTACCAGCCAGAATAGCAGTAGACTCTCCAAACTTAGCATGAGTAGATAATTTTCCTCTTCTCAACCTATCATTGTCCATACAAGGAAGATCGTCATGAATTAAGGAGTAAGCATGTATACATTCAACTGCTGCACTAATTTGGATTAATTTTTTATACTCGATATTAAAAATTCTTCCAACATCAACTATTAATTTTGATCTTATCTTTTTTCCCCCTGGTAATAACCCATACTTTATTGGATTTAATAAGTCTGTTTTTTTTTGATTAATTATAAATTTTTTAAGGAATAGATTTGTATCTTTTGCAACCTTATTTAGTTTTTTTTTCATTTTTTTTCAGCACATTTTGTATTTTATCCCTAGTAGATTGAGATAGTTCTTTAGAAGCTTTTTGAAATTGCTTTTCAATTAATAAATTTAATTTAATCAATTTTTGATACTCTTCTATTGAACCATCAAGGGTATTTTTATTCTCTAGATTTTTAATAATATTATCCGCTAAATCAGTTAACTCGTTTAGAGATTTATTTTTAATATCATCTGGCAAATTTTTATCTTTCATATAAAAGTTGTTAATATTACATGAAAAAAGATCTTTCAAATATTAAAAAAGCTAAATATTTATTAGACAATAATCATTGTGTAGCAATACCCACTGAAACTGTGTACGGGCTTGCTGCCAATGCATATTCTGATAAAGCTACTTCAAAGATTTTTAAATTAAAAAAGAGACCAAGATCTAATCCATTAATAGTACATTACTCTGGAGTACAAGATTTGAGAAAAGATTGTGAAATAAATAGTAATTTTCAAAAGTTATATAGTAAGTTTTGCCCAGGTCCTTTAACGTTTGTTTTAAAACTAAAAAAAGAAAGTAAAATATCAAAAAATGTAACAAATAGGAAAAACACTTTAGCAGTAAGGTTCCCAAAAAATTTAGTCACAAGAAATTTACTTTCATATTTAAAATATCCTTTAGCTGCACCTAGTGCAAATATTTATACGCAACTAAGTCCAGTTTCAAAAAAAGATGTCAAAGAGGAATTTGGGAATAAAATAAAGTTTATTTTAGATGGTGGTAATTCAAAGGTTGGTTTAGAATCTACTATAATAAATTTAGTAAACAAACCTCGGGTTTTAAGATTAGGTGGTCTAGACATAAAAAAAATAAGCAAAGTTTTAAAAAGAAAGTTAAATTATACAACAATTAAATCTACAAAAGTCCCAGGGCAGTCTAAATTTCATTATTCACCAGGAATTCCGATTAGGCTAAACGTTAAAAAACATTATTTAGATGAGGCATTTGTATTAATCCAAAAAAGGAAAAAATTTGATAAAAATTATTTTTATTTATCAAAAAATAAAAATTTAAAAGAAGCTGGAAAAAATTTGTATAAAATACTTAGAAATATTAAAAGGTTAAAGTTTAAAAAAATTGCGGTTGAAAAAATTCCTAATATCGGTATAGGTCAAACTATAAATGATAGATTAAAAAGAGCATCGAAAAGATAAATTATGCAAAAGACAGTAATTGTAGAAAATTTATCAAAAAACTATTTTAAAAAAGAGGCTGTTAAAGAAATTAGTTTTACAATTAATGAGAATGAAATTTTAGGATTACTTGGACCAAACGGGTGTGGAAAGACTACCACGATTGCTATGATGTTGGGTTTATTAAAACCTTCAAATGGAAGAGTTGTAATTCATGGTCTGGACATTGAGAAAAATAGAATATCTTTGCTTCATAAAATGAATTTTATCTCGCCATACATTGAGTTGCCAAAAAAACTTTCGGTTAAAGAAAATTTAATTGTTTATGGAAAATTGTACGGCGTAAAATTTATTTCTGATAGAATTAAGTATTTATCTGAAAAACTAAGGTTAGAAGAATTTATAAATAAAAAAACTGGAGAACTTTCATCTGGTCAAAAAAATAGAGTAAGCCTAGCTAAAGCATTGATTAATGAACCATCCATATTATTTTTAGATGAACCTACTGCATCTTTAGATCCTGAGACAGGAGACTTTGTAAGATCCTTTATTGAAAAAATTTCGAGAGAGAAAAAAATGTCAATATTATTAGCTTCACATAATATGGATGAAGTCAAAAGACTTTGTAAAAATGTTTTGATGATGAATAATGGAGTAATTATAGATAAAGGTACACCTGATGACCTTATTAAAAAACACGGTAAAAGAAATCTAGAAGAAGTATTTTTAAAACTTAATAGGAATAATCATGAGCTTAAATAGAATAATTGGATTATTTTTAAGACATTTTTTTTTAATTAAAAGTTCACTTCCCAGAATCCTCGATCTAATATACTGGCCAACTATACAAATTATTTTATGGGGATTTATTTCAAAATTTTTCACAGCATATAGTGATTATTATAACAATACTGTAGGGGTTATTTTGACTTGTGCTATTCTTTACGATTTTTTATTTAGATCAAGTATCAGTTTTAACATGTTATTTTTGGAAGAGATCTGGAGCAGAAACTTCACAAATTTGTTTATTGCTCCAATGCGTATAAGTGAAATCATCACTGCGTTGGTTGGTACTGCATTAATCAGAACATTAATTGGTTTGGTTCCTGCAATATTAATAACAAGTCCTTTATTTGGAATATCGATTTTGAACCTGGGAATTCCATTATTTTTTTTATTTTTAAGTTTATACATTTTTGGAATCACTTTAGGTCTTTTCGTTTCATCTGGATTGTTGAGATATGGACCAGCTTTTGAAAATATTGCATGGTCATCTTTATTTCTACTTGCGCCTCTTGGATGCATTTATTACCCAATTGAGATTTTACCTGATTTTTTTCAAAATGTAGCGAGAGGATTACCGTTGGTTTATATTTTTGAGGAAGCTAGGTCGATACTTGTAAATCAGGTAGTAAATTATTCCAATATCAAAAATGCGTTTCTATTAAATGCAATTTATTTATTTGTGGGTATATCTCTATTTTATTACTCTTTCAGTCAAGCAAGAAAAAAGGGGTCTTTAATAAATATAGGTGAATAGTTTGGTGCGCCTGCAAGGAGTCGAACCCTGAACCTCCAGAGCCGAAATCTGGCGCTCTATCCAGTTGAGCTACAAGCGCATATAGTATTAATATTATAATCTATGAAAAATATCATTAACTTAATTGTAGAGAAAGTAGAGGATAATCAGAGAGTAGATCAATTTATTGCTGACAAAGAGCCTACATTAAGTAGAACAAGAATAAAAAATTTAATTATTAATTCTGAATTAAAAATAAATCAAAAAGTAATTAAAGATCCTTCGAAAAAAATAGTTATTGGTGATTCAATAACATTAGAAATACCTGAACCTAAACAATTATCTTTAAAACCTTATAAATATAATTTAGATATCATTTTTGAGGACGAGGATTTATTGGTAATCAATAAGAATGCAGGAATATCAATCCATCCAGGTCCAGGTAATTATGACAATACAATTGTAAATGCGCTAATAAATTATAATAAAAAACTCTCAAATATTGGTGATGAGCTAAGACCTGGAATTGTGCATAGATTAGATAAAGATACTTCTGGTTTAATATTAATAGCAAAAAATAATATATCACACGAAAATTTATCAAACCAATTTAACAAACACACTATCAAAAGAATTTATCAGGCTTTAATATGGGGAAAACTGAGGCCTCAAAAAGGTAAAATCGAAACTTATATCAAAAGAAGTTCTAAGAATAGACAATTAATGGAAGTAAGTATTTCAAAAGGAAAAAAGGCAATAACGAATTACAAAACTTTAAATGTTTTTGAAAATAAGAAAATACCAACATTTAGCTTAGTTGAATATAAACTTGAAACAGGTCGTACACATCAAATAAGAGTACATATGGCATTCAAAGGAAACAATATTTTGGGAGACAAAAAATATAAAAAAAGGTTTAAAAAAATTAAAAATATAGACACAAAACTTGAAAAAACCCTCATTGAGTTAGATAGACAATTTTTGCATGCACAAAGTATTGGCTTTGTACACCCAAGAACTGGTCAAGAATTAGAGTTTACATCTAAATTACCAAAAGATTTAGAATTAGTGCTTAAAAAGCTTAAAAATGCTTATAAATAAAACCATTGTAATATCAAAAAATTTTATTAAATAAATACCACTATGAGTACATCATCAATGAAGTTTCCAGTTCTATCTAATGAAGGTGGTTTGTCTGCCTATTTGGATCAAATTAAAAAATTTCCAATGTTAGATGCTGAAGAAGAATACATGCTTGCTAAAAATTGGAAATCTACTGGTAATGTAAAATCTGCAGAAAAATTAGTTACAAGCCATTTAAGATTGGTTGCAAAAATTGCAATGGGTTACAAAGGTTATGGTTTGCCTTTAAATGAAATAATATCAGAGGGAAATGTAGGATTGATGCAAGCTGTAAAAAAATTTGAACCTGAAAAAGGTTTTAGATTAGCAACATATGCAATGTGGTGGATAAAAGCTTCAATCCAAGAATATATTTTAAGATCTTGGAGTTTAGTCAAAATTGGTACGACCTCTGCACAAAAAAAATTATTTTTTAATTTAAAAAAACTAAAGAATCAAATTGCACCTAGAACAGAAGGTGATTTAAAAGATGAACACGTAAAAGATATCGCTAATAGATTAAATGTGGCTGAGGATGAAGTAGTTTCAATGAATCGAAGATTATCAGGTAAAGAACAATCTTTAAACGCACCAATTGGTGAGGATGGTGATGAATGGCAAGATTGGGTAGTAGATAATCAAATGGATCAAGAATTAAAATTTGCTCAACAAGAAGAGATGGAACAAAGAAAAGATCTTCTGCAAGACTCTATTAAAATACTAAATGAAAGAGAGAAAAAAATTCTTTATGCTAGAAGACTTAATGATGAACCTGAGACTTTAGAGGACCTAAGTAAAAAATTTAAAATTAGTAGAGAAAGAATTAGACAAATTGAAAATAAAGCATTTGAAAAACTTCAGAAGCACATGCTCAATTCTGCTAAGTCAAAAAATCTATTACCAGCGAATTAATTTTTAAAAGGATCCTCAATTAGAATTGTGTCATTTCTTTCCGGACTTGTAGATATACTAGAGATTTTGGTTTCTATAAATTTTTCTAATTCTTTAATATAAGTTTTAGCTAAACTTGGTAATTCCTCAAAACTTTTAATCCCTTTAGTTGTTGACTGCCAACCCTGAAATTTTTTATAGACAGGTTTTACCCTTAATTGATCTTCTACCGCTGCAGGTAAATAGTCAATTTTTTTTCCGTTTATTTCGTATCCTATGCACATTTTAATCTCTTCAAGCTCATCTAATACATCTAGTTTGGTAAGAGCTATCCCATTGATTCCTGAAATTTTAATTGTTTGTCTAACCAAAACACCATCAAACCATCCACATCTCCTTTTTCTACTTGTTACTGTTCCAAATTCTTTTCCACGATTACCTAATTCCTCTCCAATTTTATCTTTTAATTCTGTTGGAAAAGGACCTTCTCCTACTCTTGTTGTATATGCTTTTGTAATACCTAACACATAATTTATAGTGCTAAGTCCACATCCAGACCCAGTTGCTGCAGAAGATGCGACTGTATTAGATGAAGTAACGAATGGATAGGTCCCATGATCCACATCTAATAAAACTCCCTGAGCGCCTTCGAAAAGTATTTTTTTTCCTTTTTGTTTTAATTCATCTATTTCTTTCCATACAGGTTTAGAAAATTTAAGAATTTCCGGAGCGATTTTTAATAAATCTTTTTTTAATTTTTCTTTTAAGTAAATTTTTTTACCTAATCCCTTTCTTATGGCGTTGTGATGTAAAAGTACTGTTTCTAGTCTTTGTTCTAAATTTTTTTCAGATAGAAGATCCATAACTCTTATAGATCTTCTTCCAATTTTATCCTCATATGCGGGTCCAATGCCTCTCCTGGTGGTACCTATTTTAGCTTTACCAGCAGCATCTTCTCTTATTTCGTCCATTTCTTTATGAAAGGGAAGTATCAAGTTCGCTGATTCTGAAATAATTAAATTATTTGTGTTTATAACCACTCCTTTAGATTTTATCTCCTCAATCTCTTCAAGTAGTGCCCATGGATCTATTACTACTCCATTTCCAATTATTGAAATCTTATCTTTTCTTACTATTCCAGATGGAAGTAAACGTAGTTTATAAGTTACGCCATCTATTACTAATGTATGTCCAGCATTATGGCCTCCCTGAAACCTTACAACTACATCTGCTTCACTTGATAACCAGTCTACAATCTTTCCTTTTCCTTCATCTCCCCATTGTGAACCAATTACTACTACATTGCTCATAAAAATTTTTTATCAATATTTATACTTGTTAAGTGATTAATAGGTCCGTTTCCTTTCCCAAAATTTGGACCAGTTCTAATTGCATGGTTAACATATTTAATTGCTAGCTCACAAGATCTGTTTAATGTTTTTCCACATGAATAATACGTAGCGATTGCACTTGATAAGGAACATCCAGTTCCATGTGAATTTCTAGTTTTTAACTTTCTATTTTTAAAAATTTTAATTTTATTTTTGCTTATGAAAATATCGCAAATATTTGTTTTTCTTAAATGACCACCTTTTAGAAGAACATTTTTAGCACCAATCTTAATTAATTTTTTACCTGCAAAAATCATGTCCTCAATTGAGTTTATTTTTAATTCAGATAATATTTCGGCCTCAGGTATATTTGGAGTTATTAATTCAACCTTTTTGATCATATCATTTTTTAAGGTATTAATTGCACTATCATTTATAAGTTTGACCTTACTGGTGGAAACCATAACTGGGTCCAAAATTATATTCTTAGCTCTAATTTTATTAAGAGATTTGCAGACTGCTTTTATTACTTTTGATGAATGAAGCATGCCGATTTTTATAGCATCTGGCTTGATATCTTTACAAGTGTACTCAATTTGCTTTGAAACTTCGCTTGGATAAACATTTACAATTGACATAACACCTTTAGTATTTTGTGCTGTTAAGGCGGTTATGGCTGTCATAGCATAAGAACCTAGCGAGGTAATTGTTTTAATGTCTGCCTGCACTCCAGCACCGCCTGATGAATCTGAGCCAGCAATAATTAAAATTTTAGATTTAATTTTCAATTAATTTATTGACCTCTTAACTAAGTTAATACACCTTGATATTAATTTTTTATCTTTTGTTTCGACCATTATTCTAATTTTAGGTTCAGTTCCAGATTTTCTTACTAAAATTCTCCCATCTTTACCCAACAATTTTGTTGATTTTTTAATTGCGTTTTTACACTTTATAGAATTTATAATATTTTTATCTTTCACATAAATATTTTTAAGAACTTGAGGTGTTGGTATAAAATTTTTAAATAATTCACTTGCTTTTTTTCCTTTTCTCATCGAAAAAAGAATTTCAAGAGCTACCAGTAGTCCGTCGCCTGTTGTTGCAAATTTTCCAAGGATTATGTGACCAGATTGTTCACCACCTAAATTAAATTTCTTCATTTGCATTTTTTCTTTTACATATCTGTCACCAACATTTGCTCTTACAAACTTGATTTTATTTTCTTTAAAAAAAACTTCTAATCCGTAATTAGACATTAATGTGCCAATTACACCCCCTTTTAAAATTTTTTTTTTTTTCCATCTTTTCGCAAGCATTGCAATTATTTGATCACCATTAATAATTTTTGAATTTTCATCACAAACTATAATCCTATCAGCATCTCCATCTAGAGAAATTCCTAAGTTTACTTTTTCTCTTGATACGAGAGATTTAATTTTTTGTGGAAATGTTGAACCACACTTTTGATTAATATTTAAACCGTTTGGGTTTACACCAATATTATAAACTTTTGCACCCAATGATCTAAATAATTTTGGTGCAGATTTATATCCAGCCCCATTTGCACAATCAATAGCAATTTTAGTGCCCTTTAAACTAAAACTTTTTGGAAAATTATTTTTTAAAATACTTAAATACCTATCAGTCGCATTCTCTAATCTTTTTACTCGACCCAAGTTTTCAGGCGAAGATAGATTATTATTAATTTTAGAATCAATTAATTTCTCAATTTTTTTTTCAATTTTATCCGATAATTTTAGACCATCTGGGCCAAATAATTTCAAACCATTATCATAATAAGGATTGTGTGATGCGGTTATCATTATGCCTAAGTTAGCTCTCATTTTTTTTGTTAACATAGCTAATCCATTTGTTGGAAGTGGTCCTAGTGTAAATACATGCATTCCTGCAGATGCGAGTCCAGATACAAGTGCGGGCTCTAAAGTATATCCTGAAAGACGTGTATCTTTTGCAATTACGGCCGTTTGTTTAACTTTTTTTAAATTTTTAAAATACGTCCCTGCTGCCAGCCCAAATTTAAAAAACATATCTCCATTTATTTTTGAATCATTTACTCTTCCTCTTATTCCATCTGTTCCAAAATATTTTTTTGGCATTGATTAAAAATTAAGTTTTTTAAATACTTTTATGGCTTGATTAACTTCATTTACATCATGAACTCTTAATAATTGAACACCCAACATCATAGACCACAAACTTGCTGATATAGTTCCACCTATTCTCTCTTTACTATCATTCATATCTGATAAATCTTTAATAAATCTTTTTCTTGATATACCCAATAGTAATGGAAAACCAAGCGAGTGAAAAACAGAAATATCTTTTAAAATAGTAATATTATGTTTCAAGTTTTTACCAAATCCAATTCCTGGATCCAAAATAATATTATTATGTTTAATACCTTTGTTTCTTATTATTTTTAATTTTTCTTCAAAAAAATCATATATATCCAAAACAACATTGTTATATTTGGGATTTTTTTGCATATTTACCGGTTCACCTTTTATATGATTTAATACAAACGGTTTATTTGTTTTTTTTAGAAATTCTAGAGTATTTGAATCGTAACTCAATCCAGATATATCATTTATGAGATTTAATTTATACTTATTTGCTTTGTACATAATTTTACTTTTTCTAGTATCTACTGAGATCAAACTTTTTAGGCCTCTACTTTTTTTAAAAAAGTTTTGAATTCTTTTCCACTCTAAATCCACATTTATGTCTGAAGATCCTGGTCTTGTAGACTCTCCTCCTACATCAATTATTTTACAACCTTTTTGTATTAAAAATTTTGAATGTTTATAAGCAGAGTTAGTATTTTTATATTTACCACCATCTGAAAAACTATCTGGAGTTAAGTTTATAATCCCCATTAATACAGGCGAGGAGGATAATTTTAAATTTTTAAACTTTTTTTTTTGAGTAATTTTTTTTAAATCCTGCTGAACTTTATATTTTATTTTTTTTGGTAAAAGCTTAACGTCAAGTATTTCTAAAGTTTTTGAACCTTTTCTCGAAAGAATTTCTATAGAATCAAAGGAAACTAATCTATTACCATGAAGCGGGAGAGATTTCTTTTTTTTGATCTTACTTATTGAATTTTTTCCAAAATAAAAATTACACGGTTTAGTGTAATATTTATCCATTAAGGATTAGTGAACTATTTTTGGTTTTAAACCGATCGAACCTAAAGCTGAGCTCTGATCTTGTTCTTCGTCTTTAGTGTCTAATTTGTTTTTTGGAAATTCGTTTTTATTAATTATTTTTTCTATTTCCTCGCCTGTCAACGTTTCATAAGTTAATAATGCTTTTGCAATCTTATGTAAATCATCAATTTTTTCAGACAATATTTTTTTTGCTTGGTTGTAACCTTCATCAACTAATTTTCTAATCTCTTTATCAATTTTTTGTGCCACCGCTTCAGAAACACTTTGTGTTTGTGTTACGGATCTTCCAAGAAACACCTCTTCTTGATTTTCTCCATACTCTACAGGTCCTAATTCCTCACTCATACCGTATTTAGTTACCATTGCCCTTGCAAGCTGAGTAGCTTGATTAATATCTGAACCATTTCCACCTCCAGCGCCTGTTGAAATATTGTCCTTACCAAAAATTAATTCTTCAGCGACTCTTCCTCCAAAACAAACTGCTAATCTAGCTTTCAAATATTTAATCGAATGACCATGTTTGTCTCTTTCAGGCAAATTCATTACCATTCCTAATGCTCTACCTCTTGGTATTATTGTTGCCTTATGAATTGGATCATAGCTAGGCATATTGAATGAAACTAGTGCATGACCACCTTCATGATATGCAGTTAATTTTTTTTCATCTTCTGTCATAACCATAGATCTTCTCTCTGCACCCATCATGACTTTATCTTTTGCCTCTTCAAATTCCTGATTTGTAACTATTCTTTTATTTTTTCTAGCAGCTAACAATGCTGACTCATTTACTAAATTAGCTAAATCAGCTCCTGAGAAACCTGGTGTCCCTCGTGCAACAGTTCTTAAATTAATATCTGGGGCCATTGTAATTTTCTTAGCATGCACTTTTAATATTTTTTCTCGTCCAATTATATCAGGGTTCGAAACTACAACTTGTCTATCAAATCTTCCTGGCCTTAATAGTGCAGGGTCTAAAACGTCCGGTCTGTTTGTAGCAGCAATTATTATAACTCCCTCATTAGTATCAAATCCATCCATCTCTACTAATAATTGATTCAAAGTTTGCTCTCTTTCATCATTTCCGCCACCTAATCCAGCTCCACGGCTTCTACCTACAGCATCTATTTCATCTATAAAAATAATACATGGTGAATGTTTTTTTCCTTGTTCAAACATATCTCGAACTCTAGATGCACCAACTCCAACAAACATTTCAACAAAATCTGAACCTGAAATTGTAAAAAATGGCACTCCAGCTTCTCCAGCAATCGCTCTTGCTAAAAGAGTTTTTCCAGTTCCTGGAGGACCCACTAATAAACATCCTCTTGGAATCTTTCCTCCCAATCTGCTAAATTTTTTTGGGTCTCTTAAGAATTCAACAACTTCTTCAACTTCTTCTTTAGCTTCCTCAACTCCCGCAACATCATTGAATGTAACTTTACCTTTAAGTTCATTCATCATTTTTGCTTTTGATCTTCCAAATCCCATTGCTCCACCTTTGCCTCCTTGCATCTGTCTCATAAAAAAGATCCAGACCGCAATTAATAAAAGCATTGGGAACCATGATAGCAGTACACCAAACAAAGATGGCATTTTTTCATCTAACGGAGCTGCAGATATTGAAACACCCTTTGATGAAAGCCTTTCAATTAAATTCGGATCATTTGGCGCATATGTAGTGAAATTATTTCCATCGGATAAAACACCCTCAATATTATTCCCCTTAATCTCGACTTGAATAACTCTACCATTATCTACCTCAGAAAGAAATTCTGAGAAATTTATTTGGTTTTTGCTTGACATGTTTGATTGCGGATTTTTAAACATGTTGTAAAGACCTATTGTAAGAAACACAATAATTCCCCACATTGCTAGATTTTTGAAATTCATGACTATAAAATAAGAGTTATTTTAAATTAAACAAGTGTCTATTTTTGCGGTAATTTGACCTCAGCAAGTTATTCTTCACATATAATTACAGTTTCTTTAACTTTTTCAACTATACATCCGCCAAGAGTTGCTTTTTTTAGGTCATTTTGAAGTGTCATCTGGGATATTAGCCGCATAAGCTTCTTTCCTCTTGGTGAGTAGTATCTCCCACTCAAAATTTGAAAAATTGAACTAATTGATCTTAATAAAACATCATTCGGATTATTAAAAAAATTTTTGTTTAAATGGAATGATTTTTTTTTTTTAATGTATGTTGCATTATCAACTATATTTTTTCTGGTGTAAAAATCTAATGCTTCATTTGCCGATTTTAAATTATTTATAGTCAGATTGATTTTCTTAAAATCTAAACCCTCCTCATTAAAATCTTTGAGAATTTTCCTTATTCTTACTCTTGTAAAATCCTCATTTTTATTTGATGGATCTTTCATAAATGTTCCAAAAACTTTTAAAGCAAGATTTTCAAGATCTTTTTTTTTCAAATTAATTAATGGTCTTAATATTTCCATGTTTGAAAATACAGAATTTTTCCCTAGGGATGTTAATCCCTTTAAACCACTCCCCCTTGTCATTCTTAAAAAAAAATTTTCATGTAAATCGTTGATTTGATGGCCCAACAATAATTTATTTACTTTTAATCTATTACACTCCTTGAATAGTAATTGATATCTCTTGTTTCTTGCTATTTTCTGAATATTTGAACTTGGCTTTTTTCCTCTCCACACCAAAATTTTACAGTTAATGTCAATTTTTTTTAATAATTTAGCAACTGTCTTTGACTCTGAAGATGACTCTTTTCGTAAATTATGATCGACTAAAGCGTAATGAAATTTTTTTCCATTATGAATTGAATAACATTTAGCTAAAAAAGCCAAAGCTAGGCTATCTGGTCCTCCAGATACAGCTACAAGAGCTTTATCTATACCTTTAACATTCCTATCGAATATTTTATAAATTTTTTTAATAAATATTTGATTCAAAAAAAAAGTTGATTTATTAAGATTCCTCTTTTTTACATTCAAACTTTTTTTCCTCATATTTGGCTTTTTGTAGAACGGACTGATTGGCTTTTGGGTATTCTTTTTCAACTCCAGAAATCATTAAACAGCCCTGATCTTTTTCTCCAATTTGAACTAATGATACACCAAGTTTCAACAAATTTATAGGAGCCTTCTGACTCTTTGGATATTTTTGATAACCCTCTAGATATGCCGAGGCAGCGTCTGTAAATAGCTGTCTAATTCGAAAAGTTTCTGCATACCAGTATTGTGCGTTGCCAGCCAAATTATGATCTGGGTTGCTATCAACAAATTCTCTAAATGCTCTCTCTGCCATATTATAATCACCAACTTTTAAAAAACTAGTAGCGAACTCATATTGCTCGTTTGGTGTTCCATCTGGTAAAATTTTTTCTTCCGAAATAAAATTTTCTGTTACAACAGTATTGGTAGTTTCGATAGACTGTATCTCTTGTGTTTCTTGACCAGTATCAGTATCTTTATAAGATATTGAACCTAAATCTTGAGGCTGGGAAGATCCGGGTAAAACTTGATCCTCACTTTTAATTTTTGCTGTGTTATTTTCATTAATGTTCAAGTTTACAGTTTTATTTTCTAATTGTTGAAATCTTAATTGGTTATCAGCTTGGGATTTTGATATTCTATTTGAAAGTTTGTCTAATTTAAAATTTATTTCTTCAAATTTGTTTGTTAATTCTTGAAACTGACTTTCTATTTCTGATAACTTGAGCAGATGTCTAGTTAGAACCTCTTCTGAGTTTTGGTCCATTGAATTTGTAATATTTAGATCATTATCTGAAGAATTTGAATAAACTGCTTTTTCTAAAGTTTTTAAATCTTTTTGGATCGTTTCTAATAACTCTGATATATTATGACTATCTGCAACAGAGAAAGTATTTAAAAAAAATAAACTAAAAAAGTATAAAGCTAATAAATGTCTAATTTTTTTCATCTTCAAATTTAGATTAGTATTTATAATGATGGCAAAAAAAAGACCCCAAAGAATATTGTACTTTGGGGTCTTCTAAAATTTTAATTAATTTGCTTTTACAGTTACAGATCTTCTATTTTTTGACCAAGCTAATGGGTTTGATCCTGAATCAACAGGCCTTTCCTTACCATAGCTTATTACAGAAATTCTGTTAGCTGAAATTCCGTAAGTCATTAAATAATCTTTTGCAGCATTAGCTCTTCTTTCGCCTAATGCTAAGTTATACTCTCTTGTTCCTCTTTCATCTGCATGACCTTCTAAAACTACATTAATTTTTGAATTCTTTCTTAACCATTCTGCTTGTTTTCTTAGAGTGTCTCTTGAAGCAGTTGTTAAAACTGACTCGTTTGTAGCAAAGAATACTCTGTCTGGAACTCCTGATGCTAAATATTCAACAGTTTCTGTTCCTGTGTACACATCACCTTGCATTTGATTTTGAACTTTCTTAGTTGCACAAGCTGAAAGTACCAAACATGCTAGCATTACTAAAAATGCATTTTTAAAAAACTTGCTTAAATTCATCACTGCTCCTTAATTGATTATTTTAAGTTTTCCACAACTGGATAAATCTTTCAAGTCAAAAAATCAACTATTTTATATTATTTGCATCTAATTGCTTAATAAAGACGACCAAGATGGGTCGGAAGCGTCAGATTCCGTCTTAACCATACGCTCATTATAGCCCGTTAAATCTATAGACCATAGTTTTGCAGAAAAGCCCTTACCTTCAGAATCTGTCTTGGTTTCTCTATAAAAAATCAAAACTCTTCCATTTGGTGACCATGACGGAGCCTCCTGATAAAAATTCTCTGTAAGAAGTCTTTCACCAGTCCCATCAGTTCTCATCACACCGATGTAAAATTTACCTTTATGTAATTTTGTAAATGCAATTAAATCTCCTCTTGGAGACCATACAGGTGTTCCATATAAACCTTTTCCAAAAGAAATTCTTTTTACTTTTGACCCATCCGCCTTCATCACATAAATTTGTTGATAACCACTTCTGTCAGAATTAAAACATATATATTTACCATCTGGAGAGTAAGAAGGAGAAGTGTCTATAGATGGATGATTTGTTATTCTTTCTACAATTCTATTTTCTAAATTCATAGTATATATATCTGAGTTACCATCCATTGCAAAACTCATAATAATTTTTTTTCCATCAGGTGAAAATCTAGGCGCAAAAGTCATACCAGGAAAATCTCCAACTACTTCCTGTATTCCAGTTTCAATATCTAGCAAATATACTCTTGGAAGGTTCCTAAAATATGAAAGATAAGTTACCATTTGATTAGTTGGATTAAATCTTGGAGTTAAGACTAATTCATTTCCTAAGGTCAAATATTTTGTATTTGAACCATCTTGATCCATGATCGCCAATTTTTTTATTCTTTTTGTTTTTGGACCCTCCTCTGCTACATAAATAATTCTAGTATCAAAATATCCCTTTTCACCAGTTAATCTCTCGTAAACTTTATCTGTAATTATATGTCCAACCCTTCGCCAGTTCGAAGGAACTGTTGTAAATGCTAAAGCCATCATCTCTTTTCCTGCGAGTACATCCCATAATCTAAACTCAACTCTTAGTTTTTCATCTTTTAAAGTTACTTTACCTGTAATTAATGCTTGAGCTTTTATTAAAGACCAATCTTCAAATCTTGGTTTTAAATGTGCAATATTTGGTTTTTGAAGGAATGCATCTTTATTTAATGGATTAAATAATCCGGAATTTCTTAAATTATTTTCAACTACACTTGAAATTTCATGCCCAACTTTATCTATTTTTAATTCTGTAGTTAATTTCTCATTAGTGTCCTTATCAGCAGACAAAGGTGAAACTGCTATTGGAAGAGGATCGAGATTACCTCTGGTAATATCAACTTCTATAAGTGCATTTGATTGAGCAGTTGCTATAATAAGCAGAATAATTGATAGTTTTATTTTTTTTATCATCCCTCTAACATTTCTCTTGCATCAAAATTTAATTGTAGATTTTTCCATCTTTCATATCCTTTAGTAGGTACTCTCAAAGGTTGACATAATTTTATAGCTCTTAAAGCACTTTCTGCCAAAACTTTATAAAATCCCTGACCAGGTTTATTCATTCTGGCATGATCCAAAATTTCAGACTTAATTACAGTTCCATCAGGTTTCAATTCTAATTTAATCCTTACTAATAAATTTTCATTATATGGTAATCCTAAAGGAATACTCCAGCAACTAAATATTTGGGCTTTTAAAGCGTCTTCTTCGCTTAAAGTTAGACTGAGACTATCAACGTTTTTGTCTTGTGATTGAGTTATTTTGTTATTTTTTTTTGTTGTTTCTGCAGTTTCTTCTTTTGATTTGTCAATTAAAGCTGCAATACTATCTGGATCAAATAATTCGTCTTTTTCAAATTCAGAAACTTGTTTAATTTCGTCTTCAATTTTCTCTGGATTTTGTTTTTTCTCCTCTAATTTTTCTACCTTTTTTATAGTATCATCTGGTAATGGTATTGCGTCTGGCTTCTCCTTTTTTACTTTCTTAGGAGGAGCTTGTTCGGATGTAACTTTTTCCTCTTTTTTTTTAACATCTTCTATTATTTTTTTTGCCTTTGGAGCAAATGGGATGTTTGTTTTTTCAGCTATTTGTATTAATTCGACTGAAATAATAGGGGGTAAATCAATCGGTTTCTTTGCTAAAAAAGGGAGGCTTACAGCTGTAATAAAAATTAAAAAAAAATGCAGTAAAGAGGAAATAAGAATATTTTTAGTCAATTTCTACCTTTCCTTATAAGGCTCAGAAATTAAAGCAACCTTGGTAAATCCTGATCCAGATAACATACCCATTACTTCTAACACTCTACCATAGTTAATTGACTGATCTCCTCTTACATAAATTCTTGTGTCGGTTCTATTTTTTGATACTGCTAAAATTTTTGCGATGATTTTATCAAATTCAACCTTTGACTCCTGAATATAGATTTCACCTTTGGAGTTAATAGTTAGAGTTAATGGTTCCTGTTCCTCTGGCAAAGAATCTGCTGAACTTTCAGGTAAATCAACTTGAACTCCAACGGTCAACAAAGGTGCGGTTACCATGAATATGATTAAAAGCACCAACATTACATCAACAAAAGGTGTAACGTTGATTTCACTCATTGGTTCTCTTAAAGACCTTTTAAATTTAAAAGCCATTTTAAATAATTGATAAAAATCTTTTTGAAAAATTTTCTAATTTTTGGAGATATTTTTTTGAGTCGTTGCTAAATTTATTATAGGCAACTACAGCAGGTATAGCAGCAAGAAGACCTAATGCTGTTGCAAATAATGCTTCTGCAATACCAGGTGCAACAATTGCTAAACTCGTATTTCTTGAAATAGCAATTGACTGAAAAGAATTCATAATACCCCAAACTGTTCCGAACAATCCAATAAATGGAGCTGTGGAACCTACTGTAGCTAGAAAAGTATAACTTTTTTCAATTTTTTCCATTTGCTTTTCAATATTTATTTGAAGCATGTTTGAGAGTCTTTCATTAAGCTGTGATTTAGATCTTGTTTTTAATGCAGCTTCCATAGATGCTTTAAATATTTGTGCTAATGGATCATCTATATTTTTAGGGATATTATTGTAAAAGTTTTCAGCTGATTTTGATTTCCAAAATTTATCCTGAAATTCTTCGGTAGAAATATTTATTTTTTTAAACAATCTTATTTTTTCAATAATTATTGCCCAAGAATAAATAGAACATGCTATTAACAATAACATTACAGACTTAACAATAATATCAGCTCTCAGAAATAGTTTCAGGAGTGAAAAGTCAGTATTAGTTGCTAAACCAACTGCTTGTGAAGATATATCAGCTTCCATTAAAAATCTTTCACACTTAATTGTGTCATCAATTTGTCTAACACAAAAAAATACTTATTTTTTAATAAAAGTTTCCTCAAAATAGCTTGCTATCAAGATCGCGTCTGCTTTGTTTGCATCTTTTTTTTTTGATAAATTTACTGAAAAATAGGGAAAAATCTCAATTGCCTTAGTCCTGCTTGCGTCTTTTGATGCATTTATCAAGCTGAAGTATTTTTTCCACTTTGCGGGTCTAACAAAATACATAGGAAGATTCATCGCTGAACAGATCCCTTTGAGAATACCAAAAGATTGACCAAAATTAAACATGCTAGTAACTCCTTGGCCTGGCATTGCAGATACATGCTCTATAATAACTTTGACATCATTGGGGTTTTTATCCTTTATATGCCTAGAAATTTCATTAAAAACTTGGGATCCATTAACCTGCTTTTTATTTTTTTTTCCATCTGCCATGCTTGGCATATCAATGACATCAATTATTTTACCATGTTCCATAAAGCATAAAGCACCTGAAATTCCTGGGTCAATTCCTATTATAAACATTAATTATTTACCAAGTTTAAATTTGTATAAATATTTTGAACGTCATCATTATTATCTAAATCTTCCAAAAAACTATTGGCTAACTCTTGATTATCTTTACTTACCACAACTTTATTATTTGGTATCCATTCTAATTCAGTTGATATGAAATTTGTTATATTTTCCTCTAATTTTTTTTTAACACTATAAATGCTACTTTTATCACAATGGATTTCGTGAAAATCCTCATAACTGAAACACTCTGTTGCTCCAGCCTCTATTGCTAATTCTAAAACTCTTTCTTCTTCAATATCTTTCTTGTCTATTCTAATTACTCCTACTTGGGTAAAATTATGTGATGCAGAACCGCTCGATCCAAGATTACCTCCGTTCTTGTTGAAAATAGTTCTTAATTGTGAAGCTGTTCTATTTTTATTATCTGTGAGAGCCTCAACAATAACTGCAATTTTTTCAGGACCAAACCCCTCGTATCTAATATTTTCTAAACTCGATCCTAAATTTCCTGAGGATTTATCTATTGCTCTCTCTATGTTGTCTTTTGGCATATTCGCTGTTCTCGCAGCTTGAATTGCAGATCTTAATCTTGAATTCATGTTGGGATCTTTATCACCTAACTTTGCTGCTACTGTGATTTCTTTTGAAAGTTTGGAAAAAATCTTTGATCGTTGTTTATCTGCTCTACCTTTTTTATGTTTGATACCTGCCCAATGTGAATGTCCTGCCATTTTATTTAGTGAGTATTTTTTAAATCACCTCCAAAGATAAAACTTTCTACGTTTTTAGCTAAACCAGTTTCTTTATCACAATCAACAATGACACCAGACAGACTTGCAATACCTTCTGCTGGAAAATGTTTTTTTGAGTCTTCTTTGAAAAATCGTTTTAAAGAATTTTCTTTATTCATACCAATTACAGAATTATAATCTCCACACATTCCTGCATCTGTTTGGTAGGCGGTTCCAAAGTTCAGTATTCTTGCATCGTTTGTTGGTATATGTGTATGAGTTCCAACTAATAACGTAGCTTTACCATCAAAAAAATGTCCCATTGCTGCTTTTTCACTTGTTATCTCTCCATGAAAATCAACAAATAAAAAATCGTAGTCTTTTTTCAATTTTTTTTTTAATAAAAATTCTTTTGCAACATCGAATACATTTTCACATTTTTTCATAAAAACATTTCCCATTAAATTCAAAACTCCAATATCAAACCCATTTTTGGACTTATATACTTCAAATCCATTTCCAGGAGAGGGTTTTATTAAATTTAATGGTCTTAACAATCTATTCTCTGTATTAATATAATCTGCTGTCTCTTTTTGGTCCCAAACATGATTACCAGTAGTTATTACATCAACACCTGAACTAAATAGCTTTTCTGATATTTTTTTAGTTATACCTACACCTTCATCAGCAGCATTTTCACCGTTAGCAATCACAAATTCAATGTCATTTTTTATAATTTGATCCTTTAATTCTCGCGTTATCGCATTTCTCCCAGGATTACCAACTATATCACCTAAAAATAATACTCTCATTTATAAAGTTTTTTCTCAGTTAATATATAATCCATTTTTTTATCAAAATTATTTGTAGGAAGTTTTTTTACTTCTTGGCATGTAATAGCTAAACCTATTTTTAAAATATTTTTTTTTTCGTATTTTTCTAAAAATCTATCATAATAACCCCCTCCATATCCCAATCGATTTAATCTTTTATCATAAGCAACCATTGGAATTAATAATATACTTGGTATTACTTTTATTTTTGATTTTGGCTCTGGAATGCCGTATTTATTTACATATAGAGGATCATTTAAATTCCAGGTATAAAAATTCATATCATATTTAGAACTTATAACAGGTAAACTTAATTTATAACCTTTTTGTTTAAACATTTTCATAAGTTGAAGTGTATCTACCTCAAAGTTTACAGGATAGTAGCTTCCAACAATTTTATTTTTAAAAATTTTTTTTTTTAATTCTTCACGTAATAAACTAAATTTTACTTTTAAATTATTTTGATTTTTAATCTCTCTAGCTTTAATTATTCTTTTTCTAATATGTTTTTTCAACACAGATTATTGTACTGAGTTATCTTGATTAACTTTTTCAATAAATTTATCAATTTCTGAAGTGGCTTCGTCCAAAATTTTTTCGTAATTTAATTTTGTTTTATCTATTTCAGATTTGAGATCTTCATGATTATTTAAAAGACTATTTATCTCTTTTTCCTTATCATCTTTATAAGCATAGACAAGTTTTTTTATCTCTAAAAATTTACTTTTAAGGTTTTCTAACTCATTTTTTTTTTCATTAATTTTTTTTTTCGTTTCAAAATACTCATCCATAATTTTAATTGAAGTAATTAAAAGCAGTTTATTTTCACCTATATTACCAAGATCATTTTTTAGACCCTCGAATTTTTCATTTAAATGATTGGAAAGTTCTTCCAAATGATCTTCCTGCCCATCATCACAGGATAACAAAAATTCTTTTCCATTAAATTTAATATTTACGTTTGCCATTTATCTATTTCTTCTATTAAAATATCTGTTTCTTGATTTAATTCATCTATTTTTTCGTTAAACATCATTTCCTTATTCTTTTGTTCTAAATCTTGTCTTTTAATTCGATCTTTCAATTTCTGATAGTTTTCCATCAATAAATTGTACTTTGTTTCAAGTTGGTTCTTTTCAATTTCTAATTGATTCTTTTGCTCTTTTAAATACTCTGTTTGTTTATTTTGGGATGGATTTACTAAATTTAAATCCTTTAACTTTTGAAGTGAGGTGTTTAATTTTTTTTCTTTTTCACTGAAAGTTTTCATATATATATAAATATAATATTAAATTGAGTCTTCTTAGTCTAGATAGGATTGTAATTGAGTAAACTACATAAAGATTTATCTAACGCCATTAGATTTTTATCTATTGATGCAGTAGAAAAAGCGAATTCGGGACATCCCGGAATGCCAATGGGGATGGCAGATGTAGCAACTGTGCTTTTTAAAAGTTTTCTGAATTTTAATCCAAATAATCCAAATTGGTTAAATAGAGATAGATTTGTTCTTTCTGCAGGTCATGGGTCAATGTTACTTTATTCTCTTTTATATCTTACTGGTTATAAAAGTATCAGTCTTAAAGATATAAAAAATTTTAGGCAATTAAATTGTATTTGTGCCGGACATCCAGAATTTCATCCGGGCAGTGGAATTGAAACTACGACGGGACCCTTGGGTCAAGGAATTGCGAACGCTGTTGGTTTTGCAGTTGCTGAAGAAGTTTTAAGAGAGAGATTTGGACCGAAAATTTTTAATCACAAAACTTATGTGTTGGCAGGAGATGGATGTTTAATGGAGGGAATAAGTCATGAAGCACTCAGTCTTGCCGGTCATCTTGGTTTAAAAAACTTAGTAATGTTATTTGATAATAACTCAATATCTATTGATGGACCAACTAGCTTAGCTGTCTCTGATAACCATAAAAAAAGATTCAATTCTTATGGATGGGACTATATTGAAATTGACGGTCATAATGAAAAAAAAATTTTTAACGCATTAAAAAAGGTCCAAAGAGCAAAAAAACCAACAGTTATATCTTGTATTACAAAAATTGGATTTGGGTCACCTAACAAATCTGGAAGTGAGAAAGCGCACGGAAGTCCACTTGGAGAAAATGAAGTTAAACTGGTTAGGAAAAAATTAAATTGGCTACACGAACCTTTTATAATTCCGAAAAAAATAATGGAGGAATGGAGACAGATAGGAAGTTCTGGCAAGATGAAAGAGGACAAATGGAGAAAAATTTATAATAAGAAAAAAAAGCAAATAGATAAAATCTTCTCGTCTAATTTTTCTGGTATTTTTAAAAAGGAAAAACAAAATGCAATTAAAAGCTCAGAAATTTTAGCAACCAGAAAGTCATCAGAAAAAATATTGACCGCATTAAACGAGAAAAAAAATATGATTATTGGTGGTTCTGCTGATCTTGCAGGATCAAATAATACAAAAACTAAAAACCATAAACCAATTAGCAAAAATAATTTTAAAGGAAATTATATTCATTACGGAGTACGGGAGCATGCTATGTGCGGTATTATGAATGGTCTATCTTTACATAGTAAATTAATTCCTTATGGAGGAACGTTTTTAATATTTAGTGACTACTGTAAACCTGCAATTAGACTCTCAGCTCTTATGAAGCTAAATGTTGTTTATGTAATGACTCATGATTCTATTGGTCTTGGTGAAGATGGGCCAACTCACCAACCGATAGAGCAATTAACCGGATTAAGATCAATTCCAAATCTTAATGTTTTTCGACCAGCTGATACAACTGAAACTATTGAGTGCTGGGAGTTAGCATTAAAGAATTTAGACACTCCTAGTGTACTTGCCTTAAGTAGACAAAATTTATCTCCAATAAGGAAAGTTTATGAAAGTCAAAATAAATGTTCTCTGGGTGCATACGAGATATATAGATCAAAAGATAAAGTTGATTTAACTATATTTGCTAGTGGTTCGGAAGTAAATTTAGCACTTGATGTTAGTCATAAATTGGCCACAGAAAATACCTATTCCAAAGTAATATCAGTACCGTGCCAAGAAATATTTTTTAAACAAAGTAAAGATTATAAAAATAATATATTGAACGAAACTAATTATAAAATATCTATTGAAGCTGGTAGGTCAGATACTTGGTCAAAATTTGTTGGGGAAAAAGGATTATCTTTTGGAGTTGAAGATTTTGGTAAAAGTGCTCCTTATAAGGAAATTTTTAAAGATTTTAAGTTAACAGCTAACGAAATATCAAATAAGACTAAAGATATTATATACAAAAACAAAATTTTATGACGATAAAAATTGGTATCAATGGAATGGGAAGAATAGGAAGAATGGTAGTAAGAACAATTTTTGAAAATGAATTTAAAGATATCAAAATTAAACACATTAATAATAGGTCTAGTTCCGAAGTAAGTTCAAATTTACTTAAGTACGACTCTATACATGGACAATTTAAAGAAAAAATTACATTTAACAAAAACTCTTTAACAATTGGCAAACATAAAATATCGTTTTCTCAAGAGACAAATATTGATGATATTAATTGGTCAAAGCATGGGGTTGATTATGTCTTGGAGTGTACTGGAAAATTTAATTCAAAAGATAAGCTTTATACCCACTTAAAAAATGGGGCTAAAAAAGTAATTGTATCAGCACCGTGTAAAAACGCCGATAAAACAGTTGTCTTCGGAGTAAACGAAAAATCAATTACCAACAAGGATCAAATAATCTCTGCCGCATCATGCACAACTAATTGTTTAGCTCCTGTGCTAGATGTTTTGAACAGAAATTACTCAGTTGAGAGAGGATTCATGACAACAATACACGCATTTACATCAGATCAAAGAATATTAGATAACTCACATAAAGATCCAAGAAGAGCAAGATCTGCCTCTCAATCTATAGTACCTACCTCAACAGGAGCATCAAAAGCAATAGGGGAAATTATACCATCATTAAAAGGTAAACTTGAAGGAGTTGCGATGAGAGTTCCTACACCTAACGTATCTTTAATTGAGTTAGTATTTTGTACTAAAAAAAATCTATCTATTGCTTCAATAAACGGTTGCTTTGAAAAAGCCTCAAAAAGTGATTTGAAAGGTGTATTAGGAATTACAAAAGAAAAATTAGTATCGGTTGACTTTAACCATAATTCAAATTCAGCAATTGTTGATGCATCTCTTACCAATACAATTGGGGGAAATATGGGTAAAATTTCAGCTTGGTACGATAACGAATGGGGATTCTCAAATAGAATGTGTAATATAACACAATATTTACATAAAATCTCTTAATGAAGTCAGTTGAAAGTATTGCAAAAAATCTAAAAAATAAAAAAATAATTTTAAGATTAGATTTAAATGTGCCTCTTAATAATCAGATTGTGACAGATTCAAATCGAATAGACAAAATAATTCCTACTTTAGAATTTTTAATTAATAATAATGCTAAAATACTAATCCTTTCACACGTTGGTAGACCAAAAGGCAAAATAATTAATGAACTTTCTATGGAACCAATTTGCAAATATCTAAATGAAAAATTAAATCAAAATATTCATTTTATAAAAACAGATATTAATAATTTAAAAAAACAGGATTTATTTGATGGTAGAAATGATAGTATTTTAATGCTTGAAAACTTGAGATTTTATGATGGAGAGGAGAAAAATAATGAGGAATTTGCTAAAACCTTAGCAAGTTTTGGAGATTTGTACGTTAATGATGCATTTTCTTGTTCTCATAGAGAACATGCTTCGGTTTCTAAAATAACAAAATATGTACCATCTTATGCTGGAATTCAGTTAATGTCTGAAATAACAGCCTTAAAAAAAATAACAAATAATATTATAAGACCAATAACATGTATAATTGGTGGTTCGAAAATATCTACAAAAATTAATGTTATAAAAAACTTAATAACAAAATTCGATAATTTAATATTTGTCGGTGGAATGGCTAATAATATTTTGAAGAATAGAAATTATCAAATTGGAAAGTCAATTTTTGAGGTTAATTGTGAAGATATAGTTGAAAATATTTTTACTTTATCAAAAAAAGAAAATTGTAATTTAATCTATCCAGTTGATGTTTCTGTCAGTAAAGAGATAAATGGGAATGTAAGTGTAAAAAAAGTAAATGAAATTTTAAAAGATGACTTAATTTTAGATATTGGTCCTGAGACAGTCAAAATACTTAGTAAAACAATTGAAGAAAGCAAAACAGTTCTTTGGAATGGGCCTGCTGGCTATTTTGAAAACAAAAATTTTCAATATGGTAGTCTAGAAATCGCCAAAAAAATTGCGGAAAGAAACAAAAAAAATGAAATTTATTCTGTTGCTGGAGGTGGAGACACTGTTGCAGCACTTAACAAGTTTGGTTTAACAAAATATTTTAATTTTGTTTCAACTGCGGGTGGAGCCTTTTTAGAATTTCTTGAAGGTAAAAAATTACCTGGTATAAAGGCACTAGAGTAAATAAATGTCAGAGCTATACTCCATTACAGAAAAAATGATTTCTAACGGCAAAGGTATTTTAGCTGCTGATGAAAGTACAGGCACTATGACTAAAAGACTGGAGACTGTAAATGTAAAATCAACAGCAGAGAATAGATTATTATTTAGAGAGACGCTCTTATCATCTGAGAGCATGAAAGATTGTATTGGAGGAGTAATTTTGTATGATGAAACAATAAAGCAAACAACATCTAAAAAAAAAACAATTCCTGAACTTATTGAAAGTTCCGGCGCTGTGCCTGGAATAAAAGTTGACACTGGAGCGAAGGTATTAGCTAATTCAAAAGATGAAAAAATTACCGAAGGTTTAGATGGTCTTAGAGAAAGACTTAAAGAATATTACAAACTTGGAGCAAGATTTACAAAGTGGCGAGCCGTTTATGTAATTTCAGAAAAATTTCCTAGTAAACTTGCAATTCATACAAATGCTCAAGCGCTAGCTCGATATGCTGCATTAGTTCAAGAGAGTGGAATGGTGCCAATTGTTGAGCCTGAGGTTTTAATGGATGGAAAGCATAAGTCGGAAGATTGTCTAGAAAAAACATCCGAGGTATTAAAAAAATGCTATGACGAGTTAATTTTAAATAAAGTAGATTTAAAAGGAACGATACTAAAGCCAAATATGATTTTACCTGGGTCAGCAAGTAATCAAAAATTAGAGGCAAAAAAAATAGCAGAATTAACACTAAAATGTTTAAAGGAATCAGTGCCAACAGAAGTTCCTGGTATTGCTTTTCTTTCTGGTGGACAAACAGAAAAAGAAGCTGCAAAAAATTTAAATGAGATAAATAAGCTAAATAATACTAATTTTATAATGACATACTCTTATGGAAGAGCATTACAACAAAGTGCATTAAAGTTTTGGTCAAAAGATATCAATAATATTAACGGAACCCAAAAAATGTTCGATCATAGAGCAAAAATGTGCTCTTTAGCTGCTCAGGGAAAATGGACAGAAGAAATTGAAAATAAATAAAAAAAAAAGAAAATTTATTTATTTAATTTCACCAGATAAGATCGATAACATTCATTTATTCAGTATAGAACTAGAGAAAATTTTAAGACTTAGAAAAGTCTCTTTCTTTCAGTTAAGACTTAAAAACTACAAAGAAAAAGAAATTATTTCCATAGGCAGAAAAATAAAAAAGATTTGTAAAAAATACAAAACAAAATTTATTGTAAATGATAAACCTTTTATAGCAAAAAAAATAGGTGCCGATGGCTGTCATTTGGGTCAAAAAGATATGAAATATAGTAAAGCTAGAAAAATAATTAGAGAAAAAATTATTGGAATTACTTGTCATAACTCTAAGACCTTGATCAATAAATTCATAAAGTTACGACCATCGTACATAGCGATTGGTGCTTTTTTTAAAAGCACAACTAAAAGAGTTAGATATAAAGCCAATATAAGTTTGTTAAAATACGCAAAAAGTGTAACTAAAATACCAATTGTAACAATCGGAGGCATAAACAATAAAAATTATAAAAAACTATTATTGAATAATGCAAACTTTTTAGCTATTTCAGGCTACATTTGGAATAATAAAAAATATAAACCATATGAAGCTATAGAAAAATTAAAATGAAAATATCTGCTAACGAAATAAGAGTTGGAATGTTGCTAGAGTATAAAAATGATTTATGGGAAGTGCTTAAAACACAACACGTAAAACCTGGAAAAGGTGGTGCATTTGCTCAAGTTGAAATGAAGAGTTTAAACAAGAATACCAAATTAAATGAAAGATTTAGATCAAGTGAAACTTTAGAAAAAGCATCAGTTGAAGAAATAAAATTTAATTACTCATACAATGACGAAAATAAATATTATTTTATTAATCCACAAAATTTTGAACAAATAGAAATTGGGAAAGAAATAGTTGGTAATAAGGGAGATATGCTTACAGAAAATTTGGAAGTAACTATAAGCATTTATGATGAAAAACCAATCTCCGTACAACTTCCAAACCAGATTACATGTAAGGTTGAGACTACTGATGTTGCTTTAAAAGGTCAGACAGTTTCCTCCTCATATAAACCAGCTGTTTTAAGTAATGGAATTAAAATCCAAGTACCTCCATTTATCGAGTCTGGTGATGAAATAATAGTTGATACTAGAAATATTGAATACGTTAAAAAAATTTAATTTTATGAATGTATTATCACCTAATTTAAATTTAATGATCAAAGCTGGGGAAAAAGCATCAAAGAAATTGATAAGAGATTTTGGTGAGGTTGAAAATTTACAAGTATCAATTAAAGGTCCTACAGATTTTGTTAGTAATGCAGACTTAAATGCAGAAAAAATAATTATTAATGAGTTATCAAAATTAAAAAAAAACTATTCTATTCTTAGCGAGGAAGTAGGGTTTATAAAAAATAAAGATGAAAAAAATATTTGGATAATAGACCCTATTGATGGAACATCAAATTTTCTTCATGGCATACCACATTTCGCTATTTCGATAGCACTGGAGTCTCATGGAGAAATTATTTGTGGTTTAATATTTGACCCTATTAAAAATGAGATGTTTTACGCTGAAAAAAATAATGGCTCATTCTTAAATAATAAAAGAATTAGGGTTTCAAAAAAAAAAGATATAAAGGCATGCTTGTTTGCAACAAATGGGAGTAAATATAAAAATATTGATGTACCTACTAGGAAGACAGGTTGCGCAGCTCTTGATATGGCATATGTTGCCGCTGGTAGATTTGATGGATATTTTCAAGAAAATTTAAATTTATGGGATATTGCCGCTGGTATTATTTTAGTAAAAGAGGCAGGGGGAGTTTTACATTCAAATGATTTATCAAAAAAAGAGAATTTAGATATAAGAGCAACAAGTTCAAGTATAAGTGAAAAAATACTCGAAAAATTGAGTAAGTTTTAATTGTTTTATGATCTTCATTTGCTATAAGTCACGTTATGAAAAAAGACATTCATCCAAACTACCACAACATTAAAGTCGAAATGACTGATGGTTCTCAATTTGAGACTAAATCCACTTGGGGAAAAGAAGGGGAAGTTCTTAAATTGGAGATAGATCCAAAATCTCATTCTGCTTGGACAGGTGGTAAACAAAAATTATTGGATAAAGGAAGAGTAAGTAAATTTAATAAAAAATTTCAAAACTTTAGATCAGAGAAAAAATAATGACTAGTGGACTTTTAATGCCATTAGCGACAGCTGTTTGGTTAGTGGAAAATACTACACTTACTTTCAAGCAAATAGCAAATTTCTGCAACTTACATGAAGTTGAAGTTCAAGGAATAGCAGACGGTGAAGTAGCAAAAGGAATAAAACCATATGACCCAATTATGTCTGGTCAATTAACAAGGGAAGAAATAGAGTTATCTTCGAAGGATGAAAATAGATCTCTTCAAATTAAAGCTCTTGATGTTGAAATTGAGGGAGAAGATAAGAAAATCAAAAAATACGTCCCTTTATCAAAAAGACAAGATAAACCTGACTCTGCACTATGGTTGCTTAAGCAACATTCTCAGCTTAAAGATTCTCAAATTGCAAAACTTGTAGGAATTACAAAAAATTCTGTTACATCGATAAGAAATAAAAACTATTGGAATTATAACAATCTTAATCCAAAAGATCCTGTTGCTATGAATTTATTTACTCAAAAAGATTTATCTTTAGCTTTAGAAAAGGCTGAAAGAAGAATTAAAAGAGAGAAAAAAGAAAAGGAAAAGGCCAAACTTTCAGTATCTCAAGGTTCATAATGTGTAGACAAAAAAAAATTAAAGTGTTAAGACATCTTTTTTTTGGAGGTAGTTATTAAAATAGAAGTAAAAGATAATAATGTTGAGCAAGCTTTAAGAGTTTTAAAGAGAAAGCTTCAAAGAGATGGTTTCTTTAAAATTATAAAATTAAAAGATACATATGAAAAACCTTCAGAAAAAAAGAAGAGAATTCTACAAGAAAATATTAAAAGAGTTAAAAAATTAAATAAACTCAAAAACAGATTTTAATAACGCGGGGTGGAGCAGTCTGGTAGCTCGTCAGGCTCATAACCTGAAGGTCGGCGGTTCAAATCCGTCCCCCGCAACCAATTAAATTATTTTTGGTAATTCTTTTATCCAACTTGAAATAGATCCAGCGCCCATTCCAATTACAATTTTATTTCCGTAAATATTTTGTTTTATAAATTTAGCTAAGTTATTTTTATCTTTTATAAGATAAAGTTTTACTTGAGACTGGTCAGTAATTTGTCTCGCAAAGCTTTCGTAGCTGAAGTTAAGTTTTATAGTTTCACCTGCAGTAAAAATTGGACATAAAATTACTTCATCTGCTTTCTTAAAACATTTTGCAAATTCTAACTTTAGGTCATTTAGTCTTGAAATTCTATGAGGTTGAAATATACAAACTATTTTTTCTGATGAATAAGCACTTTTAACTCCATTTAGCACTTCCTTGATCTCAGTTGGATGATGAGCATAGTCATCAAAAAAACTGGCTCCCTTATATTCAAATATTTTATTAAATCTTCTTTGAACACCTTTAAATTTTATTAATCCTTTTTTTATTTTGTCTATTGGTATTCCAAGACTTAACGAAACCGCAATCGATGCTGTTGCATTTCTTATATTGTGTAATCCAATTATTGGGATTTTTATTTTTTTAATAGAAAAAGTTTTTTTTCCTGGCAGTTTTACTCTAAGGTTAAATAAAGAGCTGTCTCTTAATTGTTTCAATTTACATATATAGAAATTTGATTTTTTATTAGTACCGTAAGTTAGAAAGTTTTTTACTCTAATTAATTTTATTAATTTAAGATTATTGATATCATCTATACAGATAAAGGACTTTCCAAACGGAGGTACTCTATTTACATATTCAACAAATAAATTTAATAATTTATTCATAGATTTATAGTAATCCATATGTTCTCTATCAATATTAGTTATTATTGAATAGGTTGGTTGAACTTTTAAAAAACTACCATCTGACTCATCAAGTTCCACGATGCTCCAATTACTTTTTCCAAGTCTTGCAGAATTATTTGACGATTTAAGAACTCCACCGTTAATAATTGTAGGATCAAGATTACTCAATGATAAAATACTTGCCACAAGAGACGTTGTTGTTGTCTTTCCATGAGATCCCACTACTACTATATTTTTTGTTAATGAAGTTATGTGTCCTAGCATATCTCCTCTTTTATAGACTGGTAGGCTCCTAGCTTTAGCAGAAATAACTTCGATATTATTTTTTTTTACCGCAGATGAGATTACAATTATAGTTGCACGAGAGATATTTATTTTTTCATGGCCAATAAAAATTTTAATTTTATTATTTTTTAATCTTTCAATATTTTTATTAATACTAATATCACTTCCTTGAACCTCAAATCCCATTCTACTCATTACTAGAGCGAGTCCGCTCATTCCAATACCTCCAATACCAACAAAATGTATAACCTCAGATTTTGCTAATTTAATTTTCATAAATTGTTTTGATAATTAATTTGTTATTATTTTCCCAGGTATTTTTTTCACTAAATTCACTCATTGCCTTTTTTTTTATTTCTATTTCTTTTTTATCAGCAATTATATGAGAAATTGTTTCAAAAAAATTTATTTTAATTACATCTTTTTGTTCAAATATCCAGCAACAATTATGTTCTTTATAAAATTGTGCATTTGATAATTGATGATTATCCTTTGAAAGTGGAAATGGTATTGCTAAGAAAGGAACCTTAAAAAAAACTAATTCAGCCATAGTGGATGCTCCTGCGCGAGTAATACAAAAAGTTACTTTTTTTAAAATATTATTCAAAGAATATTCAAAATCAAAAAGTTTAAAAGAAATTTTATTTTTCTGATAAAATTGTTCAAGACTTTGGAAGTTATCTTTGCTGGCTTGATGATATACAGATAAGTTAAATTTTTTTGACAATTTACACAAAGTCTCTTTCAGCTCAGTTTGAAAAAAGTTTGCCCCTTGACTTCCACCCACAACTAAAAGAATATTTTTATCTTTATTATTTATTCCTTCATTTTTTGATAAGTAAAATTTTTTATTGATTATTGGATAAATAGTCTTTATTTTTTTAGTGTGTAATTTTGGGAATTTTTCTAATCTTTTTGAATAACAAAATATTTTTTTACATTGTTTTATAAAAAATAAATTTGATCTTCCAAGAACCATATTGGGTTCAAATAAAAAAAGATTAGATTTTGTAAATCTTGAAGCTAAGCAAACAGGAAAACTCATGTAGCCTCCTGTAGAAATAACTTTATCAATTTTATTTTTTTTTAAAAAAATAAATGATTTAATTATAGAAATTAATAAAATAGCTAAATTAATTGGGATTTTCAGAAAATTTTTCTTTATATCTGGAATATCAATTATCTTATATTTATAAAATTCAGAATTAATAAATCTAGACCCTCTCAAATCTGTTATTAAAAAAACTTGATAGTTTTCTTTTAAATGCTCATAAAAGTTTAAAGCTGGAAGTACATGACCTCCTGAACCACCTGTGGTTATTAAAATTTTTTCTTTCAAGATATATTTTTTTTTGTAAGGTTTAATATAATTCCAGCAAGGATCGAGCTTCCAATAATTGATGATCCGCCGTAGCTTAAAAAGGGTAGTGTCATACCCGTAGTAGGAAGGATTCTAATATTTACTCCTAAATGTACTAGAAACTGGAAAAAAATAATTATGCTGCATCCAAAAATTATAAGTCTAATTTTATCATTTTTAAAATATGAAATTTTCTTAAATATTTTGAATAAAAATATTAAAAATATGAATAATATAAAAAAAATCATAATTGCTCCAAACTCCTCTGAAATTACAGAAACAATATAATCAGTATGAGCCTCGGGAACTTTATTTTTTAAAACCCCTTCGCCAATACCTTTTCCAAAAAATCCTCCACTTATTATCGCCTCTGATGCTTTTTCAGCTTGATAATTATTACCTGACGATGGGTCAAAAAATGAGGTAATTCTTATTAGAATGTACTGAAATTTTGGAAAAAATAAAATTAATGATGCCACAGAAAATATTATAACGCTGAAAAATGAAAAAAATAAATAAAGATTTATTCCAGAAATAAAAATTAGAGCTAACCAAGTAAAAAAAATTAATATTGTTTGACCTATATCTGGTTGAGAAGCTAAAAGTGATATAATTGGTAAAATTAACAAAAAACTTACAAAATATTTTATATATTGGTAGTTTTTATTTTCAAAAGTTAGGGCTGTTGAAATTAATATTATAATAAAGGGCTTTAATATTTCGATTGGTTGAAACCTAGGAAGAAAAAAAATATCTAACCATCTTTTAGATCCCTTTACCTCTGTTCCGATAAAAGGAACTAATATTAATGTAACAAAAAATATTAAAAAAAGAATATATGATAAAAAGAATAATTTATTTTTGCCTAAAATTGAGAAAAAAAACATTGTTGATATGCCAATCAAAATAAATAAACAATGTTTAAGAAAAAAGAAATAATTATTGGTATTTAATCTATCAGATGCTACGAGCGAGGTTGATAATAAAGAAAACAATAGCCCTAAGGTAAAAAGTAATATAATAATCGTTAAAATTGTTTTGTCCAAATTTCTCCACCAATTAAAATAAAGATTATTATATAGTTTATTATCTAGCATTTTTAATCTTATAACTATTTATCAAATAATTAAAATGTCTGCCTCTTTCCTCAAAATTTTTATACTTATCAAAAGATGCTGCGCAGGGACTAAAAATTAAATTAATTTTTTTATCTTTATCCTCATCATTTATATCAATTGATACTTGTTTGATTGCTTGATTTAAGTCTTTAAATTTCGAAAATTTAAACTTATTCTTAAAAAATTTTATAAAAAAGGGTTTATATTTTCCATAAATATAAATTTTACTTATATTAGATTTATTTTTAAATTTAAATTTGTCTCCTTTTTTTGGTAATCCACCTAATACCCAAAATATTCTATCAAGATTTTCTAATAAATTAATTGACGAAGAAAAGCTTGTAGATTTAGAGTCATTTATTATTCTTAATTTATCAGAGTTATAAATTATTTGCTGTCTAAAGCTTAAAGGTTTAAAATCATTTACGACTTTAAAAATAATATTTTTTTTAATACCAAGTTTTGAACATATTTTTAATACAAACGATAAGTTTTGTTGATTATTTAAATTTTTGAAATAAATATTTTTTATTAAATTATTCTCATGTTTTGATAATTTATGTTTAACATCAATAATTTTACATCTCATTTTTTTACTTTTAATAAACTTTTTGAAAGCAGGCTCTTTTTTGTTAATGAAGGCTATATCGGTGCTGTTTAATGAGAAAATCAGTTTAAATTTAGTTTTAAGATAATTGTAAAAAGTTTTATGCCTTTCCAAATGGTCAGGAGAAATATTAAGTAAAATCCCAAAATTTGGTTTAAAAATTTTACTATATGAAATTTGATATGAAGAAATTTCTATAATAAAGACTGTTTTTTTTGAAATTTTTTTTTCTTTTAAAGCTGCGTTACCAATATTTCCAATCAATCTTGAGTCTATTTTGCTTTTGTTTAGTATATCATTTAATAGTTTAGCGGTCGTAGATTTGCCATTAGTTCCGGTAATTGCTATTTTAAAATTTTTTGGATATTCTGAGTAAAAAACATCTAAATCTGTACAAATTTTTGATTTATTTTTTTTAAGATAATTTTTTAAAGAACATTTTAAAATATCAATACCTGGGCTTAAAATTATATGATCAAATTTAATTTTATAGATTTCTTTTTTTGAAATTAAATATTTTTTTAAATTATAAAATTTTAATTTTTTTAAGTTATCATCAAAACATCTGACAGTGTTTTTAACTTTTAAATGATTTAAACATGAAATTCCAGAAATCCCTAGACCATATATCAAGATCTTTTTTTTAAAGTATAGATCCTTTTTTAATATCATTATCTGAATTTAAGAGTTGCTAAACCAATCATTGCTAAGATTATTGCTACTATCCAAAATCTAATAACAACTGTCGACTCAGGCCATCCTTTTTTTTCGTAATGATGATGAATAGGAGCCATTTTAAAAATTCTTTTTCCTGTCATCTTAAACGAAATAACTTGTACAATTACTGATACTGCTTCTAAAACAAATAGACCTCCAGTAATAGCTAAAACTATCTCATGCTTGGTAATTATACCTACCGCACCTAATGATCCGCCAAGTGATAAAGATCCGGTATCTCCCATAAATATCTTAGCTGGAGGTGCATTAAACCATAAAAAACCAAGGCAGGATCCGATTATAGCACCTAGAAAAACCGAAACCTCTCCAACATCTTTTATATATGGAATTTGTAAATACTCTGAAAAGACTATGTTTCCAGTAACATAACTAATAAACGCAAAACAGCCCGCAACTAATATAACTGGGACGGTGGCAAGACCATCAAGCCCGTCAGTTAAATTAACTGCATTTGAAGAACCAACTATTATAAATATTGCAAACGGAATGAAAAACCAACCTAAATTAATAATTAAATTTTTAAAAAAAGGGAAATATAAATTTTTTATATCTTGGTTCTCCGAAAAATAAGTTAAAAATAATATCCCTATAAAAGCAATAAGTATTTGGGAAATTAATTTAAATTTAAAAGAGATACCTGATGAATTTTTATATTTTACTTTTTTATAATCATCAAAAGCACCTAATAGTCCATAACTACCAACAATATAAATTAGGAACAATATATAAATATTTTTAAGATCTCCCCAAAGTAATATTCCAGCGAATAATCCTACTAATATTAATACACCTCCCATAGTGGGGGTTCCAATTTTTTTAATTATGTGTTGATCTGGACCATCCTCTCTAATTGGATCTAAAATTTGCCTCATAGAAAAAAAATTTATGAAAGGATTACCAATTAAAAAAACTACCAGTAATGAAGTAAATACAGCTAATCCAGTTCTTACTGTTAAATATTTGAAAACATTTAAAAAGGAATAACTATCTATAAGATCTAAAATTAATAAATATAACACTAAATTTTACCTCTTAAAGTTTCCACTATCTTATTAAGACCAGTAGAATTTGATCCTTTAATCATTAGATAATCATTATTATTTAAATCTCTAACAATCAAATCAAAAATATCAGATGTATTTTGTAAAATTCTTCCTTTCCTATTATTTTTAATAGCTTTGAAAGTTTCAATAACATCTTTTCCATAAACATGAATTTTATTTATTTTTGAACTATTTAATGATGATGAAATATCTCTATGCAGTTTTCTTGAATGTCTACCAAGTTCTAACATATCGCCCATTAGAAAGTGTTTTTTTTTATGTTCTATTGACGAGTTACTGAAATTTGAAATTGCGCTTGAGAGAGATAAAGGATTTGAATTGTAACTTTCATCGATAAGAAAAAATTTTTTATTTTTGTATTTAATTTTTGATATATTCCCTCTTCCAACTGGGATGCTGAAATCTTCAAAAAAGTTTATATTTAAGCTACAAGTTTTTCTTAAAATTGATAAAACCGCTAAAGTAGAAAGTATGTTTTTTATATAATTCATGTATTTATATCTTATTTTAAAGACTTTGCTTTCGCTAAAAATTTTGACTTTGATTTTAAAATAATTTCCAAACTTCTCTATTTTTAAAAATTTTATATTTGATCCACTAGAAATACCAAATGTAACTATGTTCAATTTTCGTTTAGTAGCTATTTTTTTGTGAAACGAGAAAAACCGATCGTCTGCATTTAATACTATATAACCATCACTTCTAATATTATTAATAATCTCAGATTTTGCTTTAGCAATCTGAAAAATATTTTTAAAGTTTTTAGCATGTGCATAGGATACATTTGTAATTATTCCAATATCAGGTTTTACTAAACTTGATAAAAAATCAATCTCTCCTTTCTTGTCCATTCCAATCTCAAATACTCCGTAGTTATTATTTAATTTTAAGTTGAATAAGCTCAGTGGAACACCATATTTATTATTAAATGATTTTGGAGATGAACTTGCTTTTCCAATTTTATTTAAACTACTTGATACTAATTCTTTTACAGAAGTTTTTCCGCAGCTTCCTGTAATCCCGATTGTTTTGCCCGGGAAATTATCTCGAACCTTTAAAGATATGTTTGTCAAAAAATCCAATGTGTTTTTAACTTTTATTATATTTTTTTTGTTATTTGTTACTATTCTAGGTCTATCAGTTACAATTATTGATGCTCCACTTCTAATCGATTCTGATATAAAATTATTTCCATCGTTTTTTTTACCTCTGATTGCGAAAAATATATCATTTTGTTTTATATCCTTTGAATTTATAGATGCCCGGTTCAATTTCGTTAATCTTGGGATTTTTTGAGTATCAACGTATTCTCTCAAAATATTAACTTTTAAATTATTTGAGAGAGATTTATTTCTGATTTTAATCGCATTTGTTATTACTTGTTTATCTGAAAAGAAAATTTTTTTTTTTCCAAGATCTTGTGTATTTTCATGACCTTTTCCTGATACAATTAAAATATCATTTGAGCTCAGATTATTTATAGCAAATTCTATTGCCTTTTTTCTATTTGGTATCTCGAAAAGTTTATTTTTATCTATTTTTTTTTTTATTTCCTTTCTTATATTTTTAGGGTTTTCGTTACGAGGATTATCATCTGTTAAATAAATTTTACTACAATATTTATTCGCTATTTTTCCAATTATTTGTCGCTTAGATTTATCTCTATTTCCACCACAACCAATAACTAAAGATATATTTTTTCCATTAAATTGATCTTTAAGACTCTCCAAACATACTTTTAACGCATCAGGAGAATGTGCATAATCCAATAAACAGAGTGCATTATTTTTAAGCCTTCCAATTTTTTCTAATCTTCCACTTACGGGCTGAATTTTATTCAGTATTTTTACAATCTGTTTAAATTTAAGATTTTTATCTTCAGCAGCTAAGATCGCCATAAAAAGATTTTTAATTTGTATCTTACCAATTAAATTTAAGTAAAAAGAAAATTTTACATTTTTGTATTTAATTTTTAGAAACTGTTTTTCGCCAATATATTTATGATTTAAAATTTCAATATCTCCAGTGTGGTTTGATATCTTTTTTAGTTTAAAATTTTTTTTTTTAGATATACTTAATAATTTTTGATATTCTGGAATATCTTTATCTGTAATAACAATACCTTTTTTTGACAATAATTTATCAAATAAATACAATTTTGATTTTAAATAATCATCAAAACTTTTATGATAATCTAGATGGTCATGTGATAAATTTGTAAAAATTCCTTTTTTAAATCTAAGACCGTCTAATCTATGTTGTTTTAAACCATGGCTTGAAGCCTCGAGTATTACATTGTTAATTTTTTTTTTTGAAATATTCATCAAATGCTTTGATAGTTGTAATGGGTCCACTGTTGTATTCAACATTGGTAAATTTCCAAATACAGTTTTTAAGCCAAGTGTTCCTAATGACGCGACTTTTTTTTTATTTAAATTTAATATTTGATAATAAAAGTTACAAATTGAAGATTTTCCATTTGTTCCGGTTACGGCGATTAAATTTTTTATTTTTGGGCAAAAAATTTTATAAGATGTTTCAGCTAATATTTTTCTAACATTATTAAAACTTAAATAAAGTATTCCATTTTTAAAACCTTGAAATTTTTTGTTATATACAATTGTTTTTGCACCTTTTGATATGGCATGTTTAATGTAATTATTTCCATTGATTTCATTACCTTTTATTGCAAAAAAAATGTGATTTTTTTCACATAATTTACTATTAAAACAAATCCCTGAAAAATAATGGCTCCTAAAATCAGGCTTAATTTTTTTAAAATATTTTCCAATGAGCATATAAATGATTAAAAGTCGTCATATTTTGTGGCTAAAATAGGCCCAATTTTTTCTATTATTTTGCCTGTAACTTCAACTGTGGTCCAACCAGCAGTATTAAATGGAGTTCCTTTATACTTTATTCCACTCCCATCTCTATAATTATAAATATATTCACTATTTGGCTTAGGCTCATCCAATAAAACTAATAATACATATTTTGGTTCATTTGTTGGAAAAATTGATACAAACGAATTTATTTTTTTTTTAGTATAAGAACCATTTTCTATTTTTTGCGCCGTTCCTGTTTTACCACCAATACCATATCCCTCAACATTAGCTAAACTAGCTGTTCCCTCTTTTGTCGATACAATTTTTCTTAATATAGAGTTTATATTTTTTGAAACATCATTATTAAGTATCTTATTTTTTTTTTTAAATTTTATTTCTTGTTTGATCAATGTAGGTTTAATTTTATATCCTCCATTAGAGATAATTGCATATGCAGTAGCAACTTGTAAGGGTGTAGTTGATATTCCATGACCAAATGAAACTGTAGCAAGTTTGCATTTTCCCCACTTAAAAGGTAAGGGCTTTCCCATTTCCTCCAAATCAAATTGCATAGGTTCTAAAAGGTTTAAGGAATTTAAAAAATTTATAGTTTTTTCAATACCCATTTTTTGAGCAATTCGTACGGATCCAATATTACCTGATCTGATTAAAATTTGTTCTGCTGTAAGTGTTGATGGAATGTCTAAATCATATTCAGATATTCTTCTACCAGCACAATTAATTGATTTTGGTAGATTTTCGAATTTTGTATCTACATTTACTTCTTTTTCATTTAATGCTCCTGCTAAAGTAAAAGTTTTAAATACTGAACCTAATTCATAAACACCTTTGGTAATTTTATTTATAAATTTAGTATCAATAATTTCATCTCTTTTATTAATGTCATAGTCTGGTAGGGAAACTAACGATAGAATCTCACCATTATTAACGTTCATTAATATAGCGGCGCTACCTTGTGATTTAAAAATGTTGTCGAACTTTATGAGTTCATTTCTAATTAAATACTGGATGTTTGTGTTTAATGTTAATTGCAAATTTTTATTTAATTGTTTTAATTCTTTATCTAAAGATTTTTCTAAACCAGAGATTCCTTGATTATCATCATCAATTTGACCCAGAACATGGCTAAAAAGATTTTTATGTGGATAAATTCTAGTTATTTTTTTTTCAGTTATTAAAGATTTTTCTCCAAGTAATCTAACTTGATCGTATTTCTCCGGTGATAATTTTTTTTTAATGTAAAAAAATTTTTTTTTTTCAAATTTACTACTAAAATTTTCAACATCTAGCTCTGGGAATAAAAGCTTTAATTTAATAAGTATTTTTTTTTTATTATTTACAGATTTTGGGTTTATGCCTACATTGTTGGTTAAAACAGTTTTAGCTAAAAAATTACCTTCTGAGTCTATGATGTTTGCTCTTACGTGATTTTTTTTCAATATTTTGTTTTTTGCTAAGTTTTCAGCTGAAATAGATCCATAATAAAAAATTTTGACTGAAAAAATTAATGAAATAAAAACAAAAAAGAAAAAAACAAATGCTACTCTGTTAAATGATATGTTTTTTTTATTCAATTTTTCTGAAAATAAAAACTCATTCCCAATATCTGTAAGGTATATTTTTCTATCGTGATATTTTGCCATCTTTACTAAATTTTTTGTTAAATAATTGTTGATGAGATTTGGATAAGTTTTTTAAATCTAAAATATTTAAATGAACGTACTCTTCGTTTTTATTAGTTTTCATAATTTTTATTAGTCTAGAGGGCTTTGCCAAATAAGTGTGTTCGAGTAAAGCTAAACTATATTTTTCTCTTAATACACTAAGATTTTCATTTAAAATAAATGCTTCTTCCTCAATTTTTTTTGATGAGGTTTTAATTACTGCTGTTACAGTAATCAAAAAAATTAGACAAAATATTATGATTATATTTTTCATAGTTTTTTTGATAAATTTTCAATTTCTAAAAGTTTTGAAAACTTGTTGAGAAAATCTTTTTCAAAATTGATAAGATTAATTTTTTTAATTGCATATCTTAGTTTCGCAGATCTTGAAGGTCTATTTAAGGTTAATTCTTTTTGAGTTGGTATTATTGGTTTTTTTGATTTCAATTGGAATAACTTGTTTCTATTTTTTTCTTCAGGCAAATATCTAGATATTTTTTTATCTTCTGACAAACTTTTGAAATAATATTTAATAATTCTATCCTCTATTGAATGAAATGAAACTGCACATAGTATACCATTGATATCTAAAATTTTAGTTGAATTAATAAGACCGTAAATTAATTCACTTATTTCTTTGTTCACAAACATTCGTATAGCCTGAAAAATTTTAGTTGCATTGTGAGTTTTGCCACTTTTTTTTTTAACCGAATTTATAATGTCTACAAGGTTCTCTGTATTCAAGTTTGATTTTGCTCTTTCTCGAACAATTTTTTTTGAAATTATTTTACTATCTTTATCTTCACCAAAATATTTAAATATAAGTTCAAGATCTTTTTGACCTAACTTATTAATTACCTCATTAGCTGAAAAGTCATTTAAACCTAATCTCATATTCAGATTGCCCTTGCTCTCAAAGCTCAATCCTTTATTTGGATTTTTTATTTGCGAATATGAATAGCCGAGATCAAAAATAATTGCTTTAATTTTAGAATTACCTTTTTTAATTTGATTTACATCACTAAATTTCTTGTTGAAAAATAAAAACCTTTCCTTATTTAATTCTTTAAATTTTTTTGCGATTGATTTGCAGTCCGGATCTCTATCTAATGCAATTATATTTGTATTATTGAATTTTAAAATAGAACTTGAGTAACCACCCTGACCAAAAGTGCAATCTATAAATGTGCCACCATTTTGAGGGGAAATAATGCTTAGAATTTCATCAAGCAATACCGGATAATGTTTTTCACTATTCGGTAAAATGGTGGCATTCATCTATTTTTATGAAGAACATTAATTTTTTTGTCTTCTTAAAAATGCGGGTATTTCGAATTCATCTTCTTCAGAACTTTCTTCAACTTGCTCAGAACTCTCTAAAGGAGAATTATTCTCAAATAAGTCTGGGGTATCTTCTTCAATACCAAAATTTTCAAGGCCATTTGTATCTGCTTTAGTTTCTTTAGCCTCCACTTCAACTTCATTACTCAAGATCAGGCTGTCGTCCTCTTTATCATTTATTAATGTTTCTGCAGCTCCAACGTCGGAATTAATGTTTATGCTATGATCAATCTCTTTCTCTATAACATTCTCTTTCATTGCTTCGTTTTCAGTTTTTAGCGCAGTAGCACCTTGTGTAATGTGATTTGGCATATTATTTTGAAAATTAAATGATTGAGAAGTCCCCATATTTGAAAAGTCAGAATACCCTGGATTTCTATTCTGAATTCTATGAACCATATTAATAACAGATTTAGACTCAGGTTGTTGTCCATCTAAAGCAGTTGCAACAATAGATACTCTAACCTTTCCATCAAGTGAAGGGTCAGTAATTGATCCAATAATTATTTCAGCAACGTGATCGACCTCGGATCTGATCCTATTTACTATTTCGTCTACTTCAAATAAAGTTAAATCTTCCCCACCAGTAATATTAATCAATAGTCCTTTTGCACCTTTAAGAGAATAATCATCAATCAAAGGATTATTTAATGCCATCTCCGTTGCTTTTTGTGCTCTACCTTCTCCTTCGGCTTCGCCGGTTCCCATCATGGCTTTTCCCATTGAACTCATGACTGTTTCAACATCGGCAAAATCTAAATTAACAAGACCTTCTTTTACCATAAGATCTGTTATACTTTGAACTCCATATCTTAAAACATTATTGGATAATTTAAATGACTCTTTAAAAGTAGTTTTTTCATTTGCAATTTTGAAAAGATTTTGATTAGGAATTACAATTATTGTATCAACATGTTTTCTCAATTCTTCTAATCCTTGCTGTCCTCTTCGCATTCGAGATGGCGCTTCATAAAGAAAGGGTAAAGTGACTACACCAACAGTAAGTATATTTAGTTCCTTTGCAGCTCTTGCTATTACATGTGCTGCGCCAGTTCCTGTTCCACCACCCATACCAGCAGTAATGAAAACCATATTTGCACCTTTTAATAAATCAATTATTTCATTTAACGACTCATCGGCTGCAGCTTGTCCAATTTCTAATTTGGCACCTGCACCAAGTCCTTTAGTTAAATTTAGACCAATTTGAATTTTTTGTTTAGCTTTGCTAGCTTTAAGGTCTTGTGCATCAGTGTTTACTGCAATAAATTCAACACCTTCAACTCCACACTCTATCATTTCATTTATTGCATTTCCGCCAGCGCCGCCTACACCTAATACTAGAATTCTTGGCTTAAGCTCTTTTATATCTGGTGCTCTAAAGTTTATAGTCATTTATCCCCTCTCCATTTTTTATTAAGTTATAGTTTTTTTCTAATTTATCAAAAGTATCTGTCCAAAAATCATATGCCCAAGTACCTTTGATAGTGTTTTCCATTGCAGTCAAACAATTGTTTTGTAAATTTTCTATCTTTTGCATTAAAATAATTTGTTCCATCTTTCTCATGATTTTTTAACCATCTCTTCCCATTTAAGGCTTGCTCGATTAATGTTAGATTTTTTTCTTGCCTGGACCTTAAATTTTTCAAATGCAGCTGGCTCCCAAATTTGGAATGTCTTTCCTTGACCAACAAATAACATGCTATTTTTAATTTTGGCATGCTTTAATAATTTTAATGATAACGAGATTCTTCCCTCGCTATCAAACTGTAAATTTATACTTTCAGAAAGTATTGATGTAGCAAAAAAATCTTTTTTTTCCTCGAAAGGATTAAGTGCGTCTATACTATTTGAAATTTTTTCTATTCTATCTTGAGGCCAGGCTTCAATTGATTGGTTATTGAATGATGGAAAACATACAACACCATTATAACCTAAATTTGAGAGGTATGATCTAAAAGATGCAGGCACGGACACCCTCCCTTTTTTGTCTATCCTGTTTTCGTAGGTTGATAAAAACATAATTCATAAACCCCTTTTACTCAAAAATTCCCTATTTGGGAATATATGGGATCATATGGGTTTTCAACCTATACGTCAATATTTAATTATAAGCCTTATTCTTGTGAACTTTTATATCGGATATCTGATTTTATTGTCTGAGATAAAAACTTGCTCAATTATTGAAAGACTGCCAGATAAACTATAAGCCGGGTTTTGTCATTAAAACTTATCATTTATCTAGGCTTAAAATCACTTTTAAGCTCAAGCGACCAACCCTGATGACTAACCAAAGACCGTTTTTAGTTAAAACATTGTCATCTCTACTTGGTCTTGCTCTCGGTGGGGTTTTCCATGCGCTAATTGTTACCAATTGAGCCGGTGTGCTCTTACCACACCTTTTCACCCTTGCCTCGTTAAGGCGGTTTTTTTTCTGTGGCACTATCCCTAGGGTTTCCCCCGCCAGGAATTACCTGGCACCGTGTCTTTGCAGAGCCCGGACTTTCCTCTTTAAATTAATTAAAGCGACAAGTCATTTATCTGGCAATTAGTTTTTATTATAATTTAATAAAATTTCAATATTTATTTAATTTAATAAGGGAATTACTTATTAAAAGGCATTCTTTGTCAATTTTTCCACTTATTTGCTCTTGTCTAAATCTTCTTTGAAAGGCTTCAGCTGCTTTTATTTTACTTTTTGCTTGATATCCTATTTTTTTTAAATTGTTGAAAAATTTTAATATTTCAAATTTGGTACATTTTTGGTTTCTCAATGATTTAAGCGTAACCTCATTTAAATCATGCCAAATACTCATATTTTTCTTTTTCATTAACTTCCATGGAAATTTTTCACCAGGATCTTTTTTTCTATCTGGTGCAATATCTGAATGACCCAAAATGTGTATATTTCTAATTTTATATTTTTTTTTTAATTGAGAGACAAGAAGGAATAACGATTTTATTTGTTTTTTTTTAAAGTTAGTATATTTGAAAGCATGCCCTGGATTTGAAATTTCGATACCTAGAGATTTAGAATTTAATGATTTTTTTTCCTTCCAGGCTGATCTACCTGCGTGCCATGAAGTATATAAATCAGGTACTAAGTTAATAATCTCGCCTGAATAGGTTATAAAGTAATGGCAGCTTACTTTAGAGTTTCGATTTGTTAATCTTTTTAATGCATCTTTCTCTTTTTTCATCCCGGTATAATGAAGAATTATAAATTCAATACTTTTTGGTTTCCTTTTTTTAATATCAAAATTTGGTGAATATATTCTTTTCAAATTATCAAGCATATATTGGCATTTTTTAACTTTTTTTATACGTAGGAATATATATAATCTATAGATAAATCAAAAATATGAAAAAATCTTTAGGTATCTTATCCGTTGTATTATTCTTATTTAGTTATTCTAACAATTCTAAAGCTGAAGAAGTTAAAGATTGTTTTGAAGGCTTAAATAGAGCAACATTCGCATTAAACCAAGGATTAGATAAAGTTATATTTGAACCTATTTCAAAAGGTTATAGAAAATTACCAATTCCAATAAGAACGGGTACAAGCAATGTACTTAGTAATTTATCAAATTTAATTACTATTCCAAATAATGTGCTTCAAGGAGATTTAAAATCTGCAGGATTGAATACTGCAAGGCTTGCAGTAAATACAACAATCGGTATTTTTGGAATTTTTGATGTTGCTCAACAATTGGGCTTAGTTAAAGATTATAAAAAAGAGGATTATGGACAAACACTTGGTAAATGGGGTGTGGATGAAGGATGTTATTTAGTGCTTCCAATACTTGGTCCCTCTACTGTAAGAGACAGCTTTGGAACACTTGCAAGTATTTTAGGTGGAGATCCTTGGTATAACATAACTGTGAAAAATGACACTCGATACTTTAAAGACTCTGACTATTATGTATCAAAAGGAACAGATGGAATAAATTTTAGGTCTAAGAATATTGACTCTTTTGATAATTTAGAGAAAAATTCTATGGATTTCTATGCATCTGTTAGAAGCTTATACATTCAAGATAGAAAGCAAAAAATACTTAATTCCAATAAAATTGTTGAAACTCAAGATGATAGTGATTGGGACGATCTTCAATCAAACTAATTTTAAAGTTTAAATGATAAAAAAAAATAAAAGTTTCATAATTTCCTTAGTTTTTTGTTTATGTTTAACAAGCTTGTCTAAAGCTATTGAACCAGATGTTTTTGTTCAATCTACAGTAAATCGAGCATCACAAACTTTAAGCAAGGATATTTCAAAAAAAGAAAAAATGTTGGAACTACAAAAGTTGGCAAGAGAAACTGTAGATATTAAAGGAATTGGGTTTTATACATTGGGGAAATTCAGGAAAGAGATATCTGATGAACAAAAAAATAAATACTCAAAATTATTTGAAAGTTATTTTTTAAAAAGTTTTTCAAGTCGTTTATCAGAGTATTCCAATCCAAAAATAGATGTAATTTCAAAGGATAAGAAAAATGAAAAGTATACTATTGTATCAAGTATTTTAGTTGCTACAAAAGATAGACCAGAAGTAAAAATAGATTGGAGAATTTATACCAAAGATCCAGAAAAACCTTTGATAAGGGATCTTATAATTGAAGGATTAAGTCTTGCAAGAACTCAAAAAGAAGAATTTGCCTCTATTATAAAAAGTAATGACAATAACATAGAAGCATTATTTGAAAGTCTTAAAAAATTTATAGATGAGTAATTTTGGTGGGCCCGCCAGGACTCGAACCTGGGACCAATACATTATGAGTGTACTGCTCTAACCAACTGAGCTACAGGCCCAAACTATGTTTTCGTTTTACTTTCTTTTCTAAATTATATCAACTTTAAATAAACATTTTTTATAAATTAAGAATTTTTGCTAAATATATTTGATTTAGGATTACACGCATAGAATATTGAAAAATTTAAAAAAAATAGTGTAATGTTAAAGTCACTAAAAAAAGAGCCACTTGGAATTATCGGTAAAAAAGTTGTTATTAAGTAACAAAATGCTCCTAGCTGAAGAGAATTTTTTGAAGTCAAGCATATTTTAATATTTCTAAAAATAAGAAAAAAAATGATTGATAAAAAAATTACCGATCCAATTAGCCCATGCTCAGATAAAAACTCCAAATATACTTGATGAGGATGAGTATCTGGAAGATAACTCTTTTTTTCATTAACCTTACTCCTTGTCTCTAATCTATAATTTTTGTTTCCAACACCAAATAAAGGATAATTTTTAAAAACCGCATAACCCGATTTATAATGTCTTACATAAATATTTTCTTTTAAAAAATTTTCTCTTTTGTCGGAATTAAGAATTGGGTTAATTATATTATCAAAATATCTATATTTTAGATAATCTGAATTTAAAATCATTAAATTAATAAGAACAATTATTCCCAAGAAAGTAATGGTTCTTTGTTTAATATTAAATTTATTATTTAATAATAAAAATATGCTTAAACCAGTTAAAGCTTTAATTGTATTAGATCTTTCGCCAGTTATTGTTATACAAATTAAAAACAATAGGATTAAAAAAAAGACAATAATAAAAAAAGAACTATTTGGTTTTTTAATATTTAACAAAAAGCCAAGAATTAAGAAAAAAAAACCGTTTAAGTATGCGGCAACGATTGGTTCATCTTTGAAAAAACTTACAATTCTATCTGCATAAATATCTTGTCCATACCCAAATATATTTTTTCCAGAAAAGTATTCTATAAATGAGTCAGTGATAACTAAAAAAATTACTGTAGTCCAAATTTTGAAAATTATGTCTTGATTTTTATATTTGAAAAACA